>NZ_CP117782.1:1624828-1949794 GCF_028657905.1 Burkholderia sp. FERM BP-3421
GTCGCATCTCGCGTTTCATTCGACCCTGCTCGGCGCGCCGCTGGCCGAAGGCGCATCGCTCGACGCGCACTACTGGGCGCGCCACGCGCGGGAGCCGGTGCGCTTCCGCGCCGCGCTCGACTCGCTGCCGGCGCGCGGCCGGACCGTATTCATCGAGGTCGGCGCGGGCGCCACGCTGACCGCGCTGGCCCTGTCGCAACGGCCGAAGGACGTCGCGATCCGCACGCTGCGCGGGCCGCGCGACGACGCGCCGGACAGCGACACCTGGAACACGGCGCTCGCGCAGCTGTGGATGGCGGGCGTCGATCTCGACTGGCGCCCGTCGTGGAACGAAGCGGGCGTCAGCGTGCCGCTGCCCCGCTACCCGTTCGATCCGCAGCGCCACGGCGTATCCGCCGAGCCCGCCGCCGAGCCGCGCCCCGCCGCCGCGCCGAACCCGCGCCCGGCCGCGCCGCGCTACGACAGCGTGCAGGCCGCCGCCAACGCGCTCTGGGAAAAAGCCACCGGGACCGCACCGTCGAACCTGCATCACCCATTCAGCGAGGACGGCGGCCATTCTCTGGCCGCCGTCCAGCTGGTCGTACTCACCCAGGCCGAACTGGGTGTGGAAATCAGCCTGCAGGACTTCATGCGCACGCCCACGCCGGCGGGCCTGTGCGCATGCCTGACCGCCGCAGGCGCCGAAGCGCTCGTCCGTCTACATCGTTCAGCAGAAGAGGTTTGATCATGGGCATCATCAATCATCCGCGGTTTGGAAAATACGAAGTCGAAACCATCGTGGTCGACGACAAGAGTTCGTTCACCATCGCCTGCTCGCCGCAGCGCCACGCGATGCCGAGCAACGGCGGGATCCGCTGGCACCGGTATGAATCGCTCGAACAGCAGAAAGACGAGGCGATCATGCTCGCGCACGCGATGGATCTCAAGCACGGCCTGTACCGCACGGGGTTCAGCGGCGGCAAGATCGTGGTCAACAGCAAGGTGAGCCCGGACGACGCGCCGCACGTGCTCGACGCCATCGGCGACCTGCTCAACCGCTACGACGGCTCGATGTACACCGGCTGCGACATCAACACGAGCAGCGACCACATGGTGCGCCTGCGCCAGTCCACGCAATGGATTCTCGATGCGATGGAAAGCCCGCTCGTCAACACCTCCGTCGCGACGGGCTTCGGCGTCTGGAGCGCGCTGCGCGCCGTGCTCACGCTGTCGCCGGGCGGCAGCGACACCGCGCGCGTCGCGATCCACGGGATGGGCAAGGTCGGGCGCGAAGTCGCGCGGCAGTGCCTCGCGCACGGCTACCACGTGGTCGGCTTCGACGTGCGGCCGAGCCCGGACATCCCGGCGGGCGTCGCGATGCTGGACGAGGATGCGTTCTGGGCCTATCCGTCCGACGTGCTGTGCATCGCCTCGCTGTCGAACGTGCTCGACCTCGACACGGTCGACCGCGTGCGCGCACGCTGGGTCGTGAGCAGCGCCAACTCGCCGTTCGCGAGCCCCGAGGCCGAGGCGAAGCTGATCGCGGCGGGCATCAACTACCTGCCCGACTACGTGAGCAATGCCGGCGCGGTGATCTGCGACAGCGTCGAGCGCTCGTTCCCGGACATCTTCCGCTCGATGACGCAGGACCAGGCGAACGAATACACGGGCGCGCTGATCGGCACCAAGACCGGCGAGCTGCTCAAGCGTTCGCAACTGCTGGGCTGCGACATCAACACGCTGCTGTCCCGCGTCCATTGATCGATCCGGTCGCGCACCCGCCCGCTCCTCACGGATCCTGCCTGCTGTCGAGGATGGGGCCACCGCTCGCGCCGGGATCCCGCGCGGCGGGTGCGCACTGTGCCGGATTCCGCCCTGCCGGGCGCCGCCTCACGATGTAGACCGTCAGGTCGCATGCATCCGGGGGGGCGCGCCGGCGCCCCTTCATCGTGATGACGCCATGTCGACCGAATTCTCGCCGCCCCGCCGCGCGCTGCTGCGCTGCGCGCCGGCCACCGCTCTGCTGATGTCCGTGCCCCGCGCCTGGGGCGCGCGCGCGTCGGCCCCCGTCATCGAGGACATCGCCGGCCGCCGCGTCCATTTCGCGCGGCCCGTGCGCCGGCTGCTGCTCGGCGACGGCGCGCTCGCGTACGCGCTGCCGCTGCTGCGGCCCGATGCGCCGTTCGCGAACGTCGTCGCGTGGGGCGCGAACTTCCGCGCCGCCGATCTCGACAGCTATCGCGCGTACCAGCGCCGCTTCCCCGCGATCGCCGGCATTCCCACCTTCCCGGATTCGACGCTGGAAGCCGTCAGCGCCGAGCTGGCGATCTCGCTCGCGCCCGACGCCGTGCTGCTGAACCTGAGCTCGCGGCCCGCCGCCGAATCCTCGGGGCTGGTCGCGCATCTGGCCGAGGCCGGCATTCCCGTGCTGTACGTCGATTTCCGGACCCGCCTGTTCGCCAACGCGGCGCGCAGCATGCGGATCCTCGGCGAGCTGCTGGACTGCCGCGCGCGAGCCGAGGCGTTCCTGCGCTTCCGGCAGGCGCAGATCGACCGCGTGACGACGCGGCTCGCGCGGCGCGATGCACGCCCGCTCGTGATGGTCGAGCGCGCCGCCGGGCTCTACGGCGACTGCTGCCTGAGCTACGGCAACGGCAGCTTCGGCGAACTGGTCGGCGCGGCGGGCGGGACCAATCTCGGCACGGCATTCCTGCACGGTCATTTCGGCACGCTGCATCCCGAACAGGTGATCGCCTCGGATCCGGACGTCGTGCTCGTCACCGGCGCGAACTGGTCGCTGTACGCCCCCGCCGGCGACTGGGTCAATCTCGGCCCGGGCGCCGACCCGGCGGAAGGCCGGGCCCGCCTCGGCCGGCTGATGGCCCGGCCCGGCTATCGCACCTTGCGGGCCGTCCGGAACGGGCGCGTCTATGCGATCTGGCATGCGTTCTACGACAACCCGTATCACTTCATCGCGCTCCAGCGTCTCGCGACCTGGTTGCATCCGCAACGGTTCGCCGACCTCGATCCCGACGCGACGTTCCGCGAGCTTCACGAACGCTTCCTGCCGGTTCCGTACCAGCCGGGCTACTGGCTCGGCCCGGAAGCGGCACCACCGTCGGCGCACGCGTGACGCGCACGCGCGCGACGCACCGCCCCCCCTATTACAGCGGCATACCCCAACACACCTTCGTTCAATTTCTCAGGAGAGCATCATGCATTCCATCAAATCCGGTTCGGACTACGACGTCGTCATCATAGGCGGCGGCATTCTCGGCCTCGCGAGCGCCTACTACGCGACGTCCCGAGGGCTCAACACGCTGATCGTCGATCAGTACGGCGTCCGGAACGAGGTCAACAGCTCGAAGGGCCTCGAACGCATGTTCCGGCTGATGCAGGACAACGAATGCGAGACGCGGCTCGCCGAGGCGTCGCTCGGGATGTGGATGGAGATCCAGCACGCGGGCGGCACGCGGCTGCTCGCGATGGACGACCTGGTCTTCTTCGGCCACCGCGACGCCCCGATGACGACCGAGGGCAACGTCCGGCAAGTGCGCAAGACCATGGACAGCATGGGCATGCCGTACGAATACCTCGAATCGCCGGCGGCAATCCACCGCCGCTTCCCGATCTTCAATCTCGACGCGATGCCCGCCGACTACGTCGGGCTCGTGCAGGCGGCGAGCGCATCGATCAACGTCCAGGCAGCGGCGAAGGCATTCCTGCACGGCGCGACCCAGACCGGCCGCCTGCACGTGCTGAACGAGCATACGGTGGTCAACGTCGAGCACCATCGCCATGCCGGCACCGGCCATGCGTACACGCTGCACACGACCAGCAACGGCGTGCCGACCGCGATCCACGGCCACCATCTGATCGCCTGCCCGGGCGTGTGGGCCGATTCGGTGCTGCACGGCCTCGGCCTGAAGCAGAGCCGCCGCTGGAAGATCTGGCAGATGAACTATGCGTACTGGGAACTCAAGGCCAACCATCCCAAGGTGCCGATCTGGTTCGAGTTCGGCAACGTCGACGCGAGCGACCACGGCACGTTCTACGGCTTTCCGCCGCTCGACTTCGCGCCCGCGATGCGCAACATGATGAAGATGAGCGCGGACTACACCTACGATGTGTTCGACGATCCTTACGCGGAGCGGCCGCCCGTCAACGAGACGCTGATGCGCGAACTCGCCGCACACCTCGGCCGCCTCATCGATCCCGGCCTGATCGACGCCGGCGCGTATCAGCAGGCGGGCCGCTGCCTGTATTCGATGAGCCCGGACGGCAAGCTGGTGATCGGGCGGATTCCGACGTCGCCGGGCGGCGACGGCTATCACGCCCGCGCGTCGATGTGCATCATGGAATCGGGGCGCGCCTTCAAGTACGCGCCGCTGTTCGGCCGCGCGCTGGTGGAGCTTGCGGTCGACGGACACTCGCGCTATCAGAGCGACCTGGAGATCTTCTCGCCGGCGCGCGACGGCTTGTTCGAGCCGATGAGCGCGTAAGCGGCTGCGCGGTTCCGGCCCCGGCCCGGAACCGCGCGGCGCCGGCCTTCGGCGGCCGGCGCCTTTCGGTCGCCCGCGTCAGTGCGTCACGACGCGTCTTTCACCATCTCGACGATGGTCAGCGTGCCGCCGACCGCCTCGACGCGCACCTTCACCTTGTCGCCCGCATGCGCCTGCCGGACCATCGCCGCGTCCTTCGCCTTGTAGGCCATCGTCATCGGCG
This sequence comes from Burkholderia sp. FERM BP-3421, assembly GCF_028657905.1. Lineage (NCBI taxonomy): Bacteria > Pseudomonadati > Pseudomonadota > Betaproteobacteria > Burkholderiales > Burkholderiaceae > Burkholderia > Burkholderia sp. FERM BP-3421. Next base: position 1,629,533 of record NZ_CP117782.1, read on the forward strand.
CCATGCCGAGATTCGCGAACGCGCCGTGCTTGAGCGTGATCATGCCCGTCGCGGCGACCTGAAGAATGCCGTATCCGGTTTCGTCACAACTGGGTTGTTTGTGGCAACGCATTCTGCACAGCGCTACATACGGCTGGCCTCGCTCGCGACCTTCTAAAGGATCTCAGCAGCACCTTTATCCAGCGGCTCCACTTCCCTCGCTGTCAACACGCCGATCGTAATTTCCCGCAACCTGCTCACGTCCAGCACTACTCCCTTTTCTAGATCGATGAGAAACTCAATCTGCTTGCTGATAGACAGCAGCGCCCGACTATCGGGGTGCTGCATGAGCAGATGGCGATATTTTTCCAGCCCCTGCTCGAACGTGAGTAATCGGTCTTGTTTCATTTTCCGGGAACAGGAACCATCGTTGATTTGTTGGGAACGAACTGTTGCGTACCGCCGCCGTTCGCTACAAACGGCCGTCCCGGGACAGTCCATGTATCCGTAATGCTAGCCGCGGTGCTTTGCAATACAGAGGTCGCGCCAGACGGAGTAAAAAGACCTGGGATTCGGTTCGCCGGATTGATGCCAAGATTCGTCGCCTGCGTCCCAACCGGCGCGAAGTAGCTGCCGACATTACCATTCAACGGGACTGTCAGAGATTTCGTGTTTCGGGCATAACATGACGCAACTCAGGAGCGTTTATGGCACGCAAACCGAAAGCCCAGCCGGCGGACCTGCCGGCAATTCCTGCCGAGTTGCTGGAGCAGTTTGGTAACGGCCCGATGACGGCTGAAGCCATCAATGCTGCAACGTTGGCGCTTCAGAATGCACTGATCGAGCGAGCACTAGGCGGTGAGATGAACCACCATCTCGGCTATCCGTCCGGTGCGGCTAAACCAGCCAACGCCACGAACCAGCGCAATGGCAAAGGCGCCAAGACGGTTCTGACCGAAGACGGCCCGATTCGCATCGAGGTGCCGCGAGACCGCGACGGCAGTTTCGAACCGCTGCTGATTCCCAAACACGAACGGCGCTTCACTGGCTTCGATGACAAGATCATCGCTATGTATGCCCGAGGCATGACGGTGCGCGAGATCCAGGGTTTCTCGCTGGGGCAGTACGCCACCGAGGTCTCGCCCGACTTCATCAGCTCCGTAGGTGTTCAACGATCTGAAAACCCGCGGCGTCCACGATGTCCTGATCGCGGTGACTGACGGCCTCAAAGGCATGCCCGAGGCCCCGGCCGCCGTGTTCCCGGCGACCACGCTGCAAACCTGCATCGTCCACCTGATCCGAAACAGCCTTGATTACGCGAGTTGGAAGGACCGCAAGGGACTGGCTGCCGCAATCAAGCCGATCTACACGGCACCCAGTACCGAGGCCGCTCAAGCTGAACTTGATGCGTTTGCCGAAGGCCCTTGAGGCCAGAAATTCCCGCCTGTCAGTACCGCCTGGCGCAATGCCTGGGATCGCGTGATTCCATTCTTTGCGTTTGCACCAGACATCCGCAAGGTTATATACACAACGAATGCCATTGAGAATATCAATTCTCAACTGCGCAAGATCATCAAGACGCGAGGACACTTCCCCACCGACGACGCGGCGACGAAGCTGATCTGGTTGGCTCCGCGCAATATCACTGCTGACTGGGGGCGCTCAGCCAAAGATTGGAAGGCAGCCATGAACCAATTCGCTATCCTCTACGCAGATCGATTCGTTCGGCTGACTTCGTGACTCTCAACCTGCCTGAACACGGAAATCCTGACACCCTCGCTGATCCCCGCGCCTCTCGGTGAACGTACCGGGAGGGGTTTCGACGCTGACTGCCGTGTCGGCCATAAATCGCCGCTGCCGGTGGCTCCTATCTTGTCGTTTGTGGATTCGAGGCTGTCTCGACTTGTCGAATGCTGGCGTAACTGAGCATCTGGTTCGCATACTTCGAGCGCCGACCAGTCACCTGGAAGCGCTCACCCAGTGGCGTCTTCTCCTGGTCCCGTTGTGGCAGGCAGACCGGAAATTGATCCTTCGGATCGTCCTGTTTGGACAACCTCAGGCCATAGCAAGTACGCTTGCCGCTTGTGACGTATTTCTCGGCAACGGAGTAAATGGCAACGTATTCGGTTCCCGTGGCTTCGTTCATCAGATTGGCATACGCCATCGATGCGACGCCCACGAGAATGGCCGCAGCAATCGCCCCGGCTGCCCAGGATTCACCCGGCTGCATCTGCTGCTCATATCTTGCATAGCGCGGTTTGTACCAGGTACCGACCAACGCCTTCTGCAAACCCCATGCGACGAGAATCGCAGCCGGAATCGCTACGGGCGCGACCGAGCGCCAGTAGCCCTCGTTGAACCGGAAAGCCGGGCCGTCGGCCGATGCACCCCAAGCGAGGACAAGAAGCGCCAACAGAAGCGAGCAGATGACCGTATCTGCACCGCGATTCGTGGATCTCGTTGATGACTTGTCTAACGGCATTGCTCTTTTCATACCTCTTGCTCGCACACGCGATCCAGACCTCACTGCCTGGGTCGACTCGTCCGGCCATATGCGGTCGCCTTTTAGGTCACACGCGCGGTACATTCTCTTTCTTCACCGGCGTCTGTTCCTTTACATCCGCGCCCCGTACAACGGATCAGTAACGCGATGCCTCCGTACACGGCTTGTGAATAGCCTTTCGGCCGTTCCACATGGAAATCGCACCGGCTATGGAAAAGCTTCCTGTCAGTACGGGATGCGGATCCGGCTGTGCTGCCAACGTCAAGGCTGACATGCCCAGGTTGGTCATGAATACAGCCAACGCGATTCGCCAAACCAGTGTGCTGCAGCGAGTCAGGCAGCGAGCCAACAGGACATACCCGATCAGGAAGGACAGAATGTTGATGATTGCCCCGATGGTTACTGCTGCGCGTTGCACCGACGATGCCTGTGGGGAAAGTCCTAAAGGTATGGCCCCGAACGCAGTCATCAGGGCCGCAACTGCCTGGAGTACCGCGAAGATATAAAGCGCAACCTGAGCAACCGCAAAATGATCCTTGGGTTCTCTGCCTCCAGACATTAACTCGCTCACTTTATCACCCAATTTAGCAAAAATTTAAAATCACCCCCAAAAAACACTTAACCTCCGATTTGATTAATACTCAAACACGCACCAAAACACATTCATTTTCTTTCACAGACCGACCTGCAAGAAATTCATCCGTAAGTGCCCATTATCGGCAGAGCTCCGGCCCACATTCGCGGTTACAACACCTGTGACAATGAGTCTGCTGGCAGCAGTTCGACTCAGAAATAGCTGCGCCGCAATTAACATTTCCGACATGATTTTCAGCAATACATTCTGCACCGACGCCGCCAATCAAACCGCTCATCGCCCGACAATCGGCAATTCGACAAATTTACTCAGCGCCTTATAAAATTTTTCGAGATCTTGTGAATTACCGTAGAGAACCACTGGCACCTCATTAATTACCAGTCGTAACCTGCCACTTTTTTCAACATATCGCTCAGGTACACGAATACTTCGATAGGTGTAGGCCCGAGCGATCAGGAAGCATGTAACGAGGTAGCTCTCATACAGAGTGAAACGGTAAAAAGCTCCGCCCGAACGCACAATGCCGTGACCGAATGTCGCAAAGACGCGAACTTGAGCGGAACGGTGCCCCCCCTCTCGGTCAAGAGTACGACGCAGTCCCGGAAGTACAATAAACAGCGCAAGCACGGACGTGAGTAATGTCAAGATCATGAGCAATCCTGCTATAGGGCTTACCGTACCAATATAGATAGATTTCATTGCTTTCTAGGAGACTGATATGTTGGATCAACAGTCACGTTGACCGGCGTAGCAAAACCCCATCCAATACCGACAGACACACCATTAACGTACCGTCCAAGATCGAACCATGTCTTCTCTTCCCATGCTGTAACGTTGCTCGGCGTTACTTGCAGGCCCATGTATTTTCCTAGTCCGAAGTTAATCGTGGCGGGGCCCGCATATCGGGAGTCACCTGCGAGCGTTACGCTTGCACCGATGTCAGCTATCGTACCAACCGCAACATCTGGCTTGAGTGAAACCGTTCCTTTGTTTGCCGTGTACGAGAAATTCGGTCCAACGGCGACGCCGGGAGAGACAGGCACGTGGAAACCAGCCTGGACTGTAACGGTTGAGTTATTCTGCGAATCCGATCCTGAAAGGCCGGCGGCATACTCCCCAGTGTTCCATCCCGGAGAAAACGGGCCATAGGGATCAATCTTCGGCACAATTGCGTAACTGCTAGAGGCATTCCAACTATACGGCGAATTTTCGCCACCAGTGTTCCGCACAATCAGGTCTTGCAACGCCTTTGACGGCGTCGCCAACATAGATGAATCTTGCACCAGATAATTTCCAGTGCGGTCCGTCACCAGTTTCATCCCTGTCGTGTCATAGACTTCACTCGTGGACGTGTTCGCGTTCAACGGCACAACAATGCCCGTCGCTGCAATCTCACCAAGCTGGCTATTGTTCGCCGCTCGCATCGCATTCTCAATCTGTGCCACCGTGATCGGTGAACCATCGGGATTCGTTAGCCCCTGAGCCTGCGCTGATGCAGCAATCTGCCGAGCCTCCTTTTTTTCTTGGGAGTGAATCTGCCGATTAAACCGATCCACCCCGCCCCACTCAACGCTCCCGCCCGCCACCCACCAACGCCCCACTCCACCCGCCAACACATTCGACGTCAGATTCCCCAGCAATTCATCCACATTCGCGTTGCCCGTCGGCCCGCATCCTTGATCGCCGCGGCGACCTCGTTCAGTTGCGGCGCGAGCTTCGCCGACGCCCTGCCCCACCGCCCACCTGCCGCGCCCAACCCACCGCCGGTCAACCCTCCCGTCAACGCCCCACCGGCGACATGCAAAGCCGCGCGGCTATCCCCGCCTTCGGCCCAATCCTTTGCCTCCTGCAGATACTGAGTCTTGAGCGCCGGATCATTCGTGCCCTCCGCATTCCTCCGCGCCTCATCACGCTTCCTGTCCGCATAACTGCCGATCTGCTTCGCGATCACTTCCGATGCCGCCTGCGCCGCATTGATCAGATCCGACTGATTGCTCAATACCTGCTGCAGATCCGGCGTCCTGCTCACCGTGCCGTTCAGATTCGACGTATCGCGCTCCAGCATCGCCACATCCTGCTTCTGATTCGCCGGATCCGTGATGGTGATGCTGCCGGCGCTGACCGCGCTTCTCGTGCTCGCATCGCTACTACCGCTCTCGCTCACATAAAGCGGCAAGGCGCCGCCGGTGTTCTTCCCGCTCGTCGCCCCATGCGTCGCGTAATTGTTCCCGCCATTACCGGCCCCACCACCGCCACTGATCCCGAAACTGCTTGCGTCGTACTCCGAGTGATTCTGAATATCCGAGAACGTGAGCGTCCCGGTCGTGAGTTGGTTTTTATCCGACGTCGCCGTACTGGCGATATATGCACCCTTCAAATCCGTATTGCCCGTGACCGTGATATCGAAACCGCCCGCGCCCGCCTGAATGCCCGACTGCTCGTTCACGCCGGCATAATTGCCGCTCGCGCGGCCATTCTGCATACTGCCGCTGACGCTCGCCCCGCCCATGCTCGCGTTGAACCCGCCACCCGCGCTGCTCTGATGCGCCGCACTCCTGCTCGTATCCTGCACCGACGCGATATTCAGATTACCGCCGACCGCCCCGATCACCTTATTCGCATTGACGTTTGCCCCGACGATATTGGTATCGCCGCCGCTGATGATCGTCACGGTGCGGCCCGCATTGATATGCGTGTTGTTCTGCGTCACCGCATCCGAGTTCGCGTCCCCATGCGCTCTCGACATCGCCGCCGACACGCCAAATCCACCCGTACCATACGACACGCCCAAACTCGCGCTCTTCGATTCGTTCGTACTGCGCGTGCTGTCGGCATCCGCACTGCTGACGAGATTGACCTTGTTCGTCGCCTCCAGCCGCACGTCTTTCGCCGTGACGTTCGCCCCCTGGATCGTCACGTTGCCCTGTCCGGCGTTCTTGTCTCCCGTCGCCACGAACTTGACCGTACCGCCTGCCCGCACACTGCTGCCGTTGTTCTGCGTGCTGTCCTCGACAAACGTCGACTTGCTCCGCGACGAACCGAAGCTCAGCTCCATCTTCGCCTCGACCTTGCCCGTCGGACTATCCAGCGCGTCCGTCATGCGCCCCGTCGCATCGACCAGATCGGCCATGCCGCCCGCGGCCGCGATCGCATGCAACGCCGCGGCTCGCCCATCCTGGCTCCCGCCGGCCCCCTGCGCCTGCTGATTCACGTTCTGAATCGCGTCGATCACCGGAGACTTCACCGCCAGCGTGAATCCCGAACTCTTCACCTCACGGGTTTGTTCACGATGCCGATCGGTCTGCGACGGATCGATCGTCACTTCCTTCGCGACACCCCTCACATCCTTGCCCGCGACGATATCCGAGCCCGTGGCATGCAGCTTGTTACCGGCGGTCATGGTGACATCGCCGCCCGTGCTGCCGATCAGGCTGCCCTGCGATCCCCTCACCGTATCGCGGCTGGTATCGATCGTCTGGTGCGTGCCATACGAAATCCCCGCACCAGCGCTGCCCAGGCCGGACTTCTTCACGTCCTGGTAGTGATATTCACTCGACACGGTATCCGCCGTCGTGATCCTGATGTCGTGGCCGGCGACGAGTTCCACATCGCCGGTGGCGGCAATCGTCGCGGCCCTGGCCGTCAGGTTGTTTCCTGCCTGCACGTCGACCGTATCGCCCGACAAGGTCGTGCCGATCGCATGGGTGTAGCTGCTCGAATCGACTGTATGCGTCGATTTCGACGACAGGAAGCCGCTCTCCTTCCGATCATGTTCTTCGTTCGCGCTCGCGCTCTGCTCACCCGCGTTCAGATTGACGTCGCGCTCGGCGATCATCCTGATCGCGCCCTGCGCATTCGCATAGGCGGCCGTCGCATTGACGTCGCGACCGGCCACGATCGCCAGACCGCCTCCCGATGCAATCACCGTGCCCCGGTCGATCGACGCGGCGTGTTCCGCGTGGTTGCGGCCGTTCCACTGCACCGCATCCTCGCTGCTCTCGCGAACCGCATTCAGATTGACGTCGTTGCCGGCCATCAGCAGCGCGCCGCCCGTCGCCGCGATCGCGGCCGCAGCGGCATTCAGATCCCGGCCGGCAACGGCCTGCAAGACGCCGGCATTGAGCGTCGACACGCGATCGATACCGGTTGCACTGCCGCTCTTCGCCGTCGCCGAACGGGTGGTGCTCGTCAGATTGAGATCGCGACCAGCCGACAGCACCACGGCATTGCCCTGAATCAGCCCGCCCAGATTGTTCAGATCCTGGGCCGCGCTCGCGATCACGGCGCCGCCCGAGAGCGTGCCGTGATTGTCGATCGTATCGGCGCGGATGATCGTCACGTTGCGGCTGGCGATCGTGCCTGAGTTCGCGTACCGCCCCTCCGCATCGATCGTGACGTTCTTGCCGGCGATGATCGTCCCTTCACCCGTCACGTCCGCTGCGCGCGCACGCAGATACACCTGCGGCACCAGCGCTTCCTGCTGGCTGCCGTCCGGCAGCATCACGGTCTGGTTCACGAGCCAGACGATGTCGTTCGTCAGCGCGGCCATCTGCGCATCGGTCAGCGCCGTGCCGACATTCAGCCCGAACTGCTGCGATGCCTGCACGCCATTGGCCATCAGCGCCTGGTAGGCGCGCTGGTTGTCCGTGTAGTCGCCGACGAGGCGCTGCCCTGTTGCCAGGATGATTTGCTGCTGAACCAGTTGCTGCTCGTAGAAACCGTCGCCGATGCGCCTGAGGACCGTATTCGGATCGACCTTGAGCGCGTCGAGCATGGCGTCGCTCGACAGCCACGTCCGGCGATCGGTGAAACGCGGATCCGTCTCGACCAGGAAGCGGCGACCCGGGTCGGTCGCCACCTGATACAACGCGTTGTTCGGCAAGCGCGTGTTCGGCGTCGCCGTCCGCACGACCACGCCGCCGACGTTGGCCTTCACCGCCGAGACAGCCTCCGTCCCCACGCCCGCGACACCGTCGCCGACCGCCACCCGGGCCTCGATGCGCCTGCCCGCCGTCGGCGTCACGCCGGCGCCGGACGCACCCTGCGCGGCCGGCATCTCGGCCGCCACGCTCTTGATCGGATTGGACGGCTTGTCCGGGGCAGCCAACACCACCGGCAGATCGATCGTTTGCGGCGGAATGGCCGGCGAGTAGTCGGTCTTGCTCGATTCGCGCTTGTCACCGCGAAAGGCGCCATTCGACTCCACCCACGTATGGATCGCCTTGCCCGAACCCGTGAACGTCTCGGTGCCCTGCGCACCGATGTTGATCACGCCGCCCGGATGGTCGTTGTCGCCGGCGACGATCTGACTCTTGTCGTTGACGCCGGACGCCGTGTTGACCGTGATATGACGGCCGGCGTTGATGATGCCCGGTTGAGACGCGGTAACGACATCCTTGGTCGACTTGACCTCGACCGTGTAAACCGTATAGGTCTGGACGAGCCGGCTCGCGACGTCGTTGTTGTACGCGATGACTGCTTTATTGAGATCCTCGTAGGCGGTCGTGGTCGCCTCGTACCACTGCTGGAACGGCGCGCATGCCGCATGGCTGGAACTGCTGCAGGACGGGCTTGGCGGCCCGAGAAGCGGCGGTTTTTCGCCGGTTACGTCGGCTACCGTCGGCGGCTTGACGGCAAACCAGTCGTCGCCGACGTTTTTCCGGCCGGATAGCAAAGCCGCAACACCGGCCAAGTCGAACGGGCCCCATGTGATCCACGCCGGATTCGCATCCGGCGGCGGAGCGACCCCGAGCCTCTCCCAGATGTCTGCCTGCACGGTCCGATAAGCGCCGGCATGGGCCGCTGCCTCGTTCGATTGAAAGTACCATGAGGCGTAGTTCGTCAGATCGATCTTCCCCGCCACGCCGTTCATCGTGTATTTCGCGTACTCCGCGAACGGATACTGCTTCGACGGCAGCAGGATGAATTTCTGGTCGTCGTCCAACGCCCACTGGTAATCCTCGCCCGGACGGATCGCGAGGCTATTCTTCTGATACAGGTAGACCGTCGACGGATCGATCTTGTCGACCGAGCCAGGCACCTGATACCACGTCTGGTTGCCGGCATCGGTCGTCACCGTCGAAGTGCGGAAGTTGGCGTTCAGGTTCTCGAATCGGCTTGCATCGATCGTGATGTCGCGCCCGACATCGATCTGCGCGCCGTTGTTCGTCATGGCCTGCGCAATGCCTGTCGCCCGACGATTCACATCCAGCGCGCCGCCAACCCGCATGTCGCTGCCCGCGTAGATCAGCGCGCCGTTCAGGTTCTTGAGCGTCTGCGCGCCCATATCGAGATCGCCGCGCGATGCGATCACGCCGCCCACACCCTGCGCGTCCTGATCGTTGACGACGGTATTTGCCCCCAACGCGACGGTGTCGCCGTAGATGCGACCGCCGGTGTTCGTGACGGTATCGCCGGCTGTCACCGTCGTCGCGCCGCCATCGATCAGACCTTCGTTCGTGATCGATCCGTTCGCGCGAACGTTGGCGGCGCCGCCGCCGAAAATCTCGCCGGGCGCGCGATTCCGGATCGAGCCAGCCGTCACGTTCGACGCATCGCCCGCCGACAACGTGCCGCTGTTGTCGAGCAAACCGCCGACCAGGGTCGTCAGATCACGGCCCGCCAGGATCGCGCCGCTGTTGGTCAGGCCGCCCTGTGTCGTCACGTCGACATCGCCGGCCGACTGGAGCTTGCCGTCGTTGTCGAGCATCCCGGCCACGACGGTCAACCGTTGGCCGCCGTTGATGTCGCCCTGACGATTGAGCACCGTGTTCGCCGCAACCAAGGCAATCGCCCCCTTCGACTGGATGCTGCCCGACGTGTTGTCGATGAGCGGCGCGGTCAGTTTCGCCTCCTTGTCGCCACGAATCGCGCCGGCGGCATTGTCGATCGCATGCCTTGCATCGAGGACGACGCTTGCGCCTTCCATCCCCGCAGGGAGGCCCGGCACGCCTGCCGTGTCCGGCACCGTCGCACCGGCGGTCTGCGCATTGCGGATCGTATCGCCCGTCACCGCCAGCGCGCCGCTCGCGTGCATCGCCCCGCGCGTGTTGTCGACGGTCGCACCGGACACGGCGACATCGCCGTTGCCGCCGATCTGCCCTGCCACGTTCGACACCACGCCGTCGCTTCGCACGGCCAATGCCCCGTCCGCCACGAGCGAGCCCGCATCATTGCTGATCGACACCGCGCGGATGCTTGCCGCGCCGCTCGATGAAATCGCGCCGCCGGTATTGCTCAACATCCCCGTGGCCAGCGCGGCGCCGTGGCCGAGGATCCGGCCGCCCGCGGCCTGCCCCGCCAGGGCTCGATTGTCGAACGCCTGACCGTGCGTCTCGATGTCAACCGCACCCGTCGCCTGCGCCAACCCGGACCGGTTGTCGAATGCGCCCGAACGGCTTGTCAGCGACGCGCTCGCCGTCACGTTGCCGAGCGCGTTGTCGATTGCGCCCTGTCCCGATGCAAGCGTGACGTTCGCCCCCGTGATCGTACCGCCCGTGTTCTGCAAGCCCGCATTGGCCAGGCGGGTGTCACCCGATGCCAGCAGCTTGCCGCCGGCGTTGTCAGTCATGCCCGACGTCATGACCGACAATGCGCCCGAAACAGAGCCCATGGTGCCGTCGCGGTTCGAGACGCTCTGCGCGGCCACCGTCGTGCCGCGAGTCGCCGCAATCGTCCCGTGGGCGTTCGTCAAGGCCCCTGCCACGGCAAGCTCCGCACTATCCGCCGAAATCGTGCCTTGCGTGTTGTCGAGCGTACCGGTCTGTGCGTTCAATGCGCCGGCTGCGCTCACCGTGCCCTGCATATTGTCGAACGCCTGCGAGGCCGCCAGGTTCATAGCGCCGGCGGACGTGCCGATCTGGCCGCCACGATTGCTCAGCGTGGCGGCGCTCGCCGACAGCCCGGTTGCCCCCGCCAGCTTGCCGCCTGCGTTCGACACCATACGGCTCGCGGCCATCGACAGCGCATCCGACGACGAACCGATCTGGCCGTTCGCATTGACGACGTCCCCCGCCCGGATGTGCACACCGCGCTCGGCCGTCATACCGCCGTTCGAGTTGTCGATGAGGTCGCTCGCGACCCTGAGCGCATTGGCCGATCTCACCGTCCCGCCGATGTTCGTCATGGCTTGCGTTGCGCGCAGCAACGTGTCGCCTGCGGCCGAGCCGATCGTGCCCGACGCGTTCTCGATGCGACTTGCCGTCAGCGACAGGCCGTCACCACCGACGATCGCGCCGGCCTGATTCGAGACGGTGCCCGCCGCCGTGATGCGCAAGCCATCGGTCGTACCGATCCGGCCGTCGGAATTCACGACGTCGGCTGCATCGATCCGCGTCGCGTGCGCGCTGATCGTCCCCGCCGAGTTATCGAGAAGCGCCGTCCGGATTGACAGATCATGGCCGGCTGCGATCCTGCCGTTCTCGTTGCTCATCGATCGCGTGACGTCGAGCGCGGTATCGCCCGCCACGGAGCCGATCTGCCCCTGCGCATTGGATACCGTGCCTGCGGCCAGCGCGAGACCACTGCCGCCGGCGATCTTCCCGTGGCGATTCGACACGCCCTCGGCCGCCGTCAGCACCAATCCGCCCGTCGTTGTACCGATCTCGCCTGCCACATTCGTGAGGTCGAGTGCGGCAATCTGCGCCGTGCGCGCAGACAATTTCCCTTCGGTGTTGTCGAGCGCGCCGCTCGAGTTCAACGACAGCGCGTCCGCCGCCAACACGCCTGATCGGTTCGAAACCGCTTTCGCGGCCACGTTTGCCAGCGTGGGCGAACTGATGACGCCCGCGTCGTTCACCAGTTGACCGGCGTTCAGCGTCAGATTCTGGCCGCGCATCGTGCCGGCCAGATTCGACAACGTGCCCGGCGCCGTCACATTGAGCGCGCTGGCGGCATTCACTGTTCCATGGTCGAGCGAGACATCGTTCGCGAGCAGATTGACGTTGTCGCCGGCGGCCAACGTGCCGCTGCTCGACACCTTGGACCCACGCACCGTGATGGAACCTCCGCCGACCAGGTCGCCGATCGCATCGGCGCCGGCGTAGATCTGGCCGCTGTTGTCGATCGAAGCCGCGGCGGTCAGGTTCGTGTTGCCTCCCGACGAAATCGTTCCGGCATTCGACAGCGCCTGAAACGCATCCAGATCCGTGGCCCGGGTGCTGACCAGCGTGCCCTGCTGAACGATATCGGCAGCGTCTATCCGGATGTTCGCGGCTGACTGAAGACGCGCGCTCGGCGCAATCGTCACCTCGCCGTTGTTCGAGACGATAAGATCGCCGGTCAGCGACGTGATGGAGCCCGCATCCCGCACGCCCACGCCGGCCTCGGTGCCGATCAGCCTGACGCTGTTCCCGAACATGCTGCCCAGCGCCCGGACGTCGATCGCCACGCTCGGCGCCGCCCCCGTACCCGCCTGAGCCTGTACGGCGTGATCCGCATAACCGACCCGATTCGCCCCCGCCACCGCGTCGATGGAATCGGCCCACACCTGCCCGTTGATCGTCATCGCGCGCGCAATCAGATCGATCGCGCTGTCGCGTGCGTCGAGGCCGGCGCCGTCGATGCCGATATGCCCCTGCGTGACGTTGAAGCCGGCCAATGTGCCGTCGGGATTGAAGGTCGTCATGCCGGTCGCGAGCGTCACGCGCGGAACATTCAGGAATCCGCAACCGGCGCACGTGATCCCCGCCGGGTTCGCGATCACGAGATTCGCCTGCCTGCCCGCGATCTCGGTCGGCCCGAGGAGCCGACTGGGATGGCCCGACGTGACCTGGTTGACGATCACGCGCGCGGCCTGGTTGCCGAGGAACGGGTTGCCCTGCACCCAGCCGGCGAGTTGCGTCTGCGCATTCCGGCCGCTGTTGACCAACACCGCCCCCTTCGTTCCGACGTTGTATTGCGTGAAGTTGTTCAGCGACACGCCGTTGGTCGGCACGGTGATATTGACGAGCGGCACACCCGACGTCGATACGCCGACGACCGGATGCGTCGGCCCGCTGCGGTCGGGCGTGATCGGCAAGGTGGCCTGGGCTTGAACCACGAGCGCCTGCATGCCGAACGCACAGAGCGCGGCAAAAACCGTCGCGCGCGCCGCGAACCAGATCGAGATTCCGGAATCCGCCGACACCGATCGAGCGACCCGGCGCACCCGGGTGCATTCGCCGCCCCCATGCGCCGCTGCATGTTCGTCGACCGCCACCCGCATGCCGCGCACGGTACTGAACACCAAACGAAAGATTCCGGAATTCATGATCGTTTTGCTCTCGAATACGATTCAAGTCGGCCGCATCGTTTCGTCCGGATACGGCCGACCTCGTTCAGGCGTTACTTGCAGCTCAGGACCGCCAGACCGTTCACATTGCCCGTCGTCGTAGCCGGGAAGCCGTACGACACGACGAGATACGGCTGCTTCGGGTCACTGCCCATGACCGTACTCATCAGGCTCGTTTTCGACGGCGACCTCAGTGCCACCCCGCCCAACGAGGCGCTGGCGTCGAACGACTGGTTCTGGTCGCCGCCGATCGAGTACTGCAGATTCAACGCATAGTCGACGACGTCGCGGCCGAACGCGTCCTTGCCGTTCGTCAGCACCGCGGTGGCGCCATTCACCTTGCCCGGAGCTGTGTTGCCGTCCGCCGATGTCGGACGGGTGGCGAACGCGAGCGAACACTGCATCTGCGCGGCCAAGGGGACCTCGAGCACGACGGGCGCACCGACCGCCCAGGCCTGCCCCTGATTGGCGTTGTAGCTCTCGCCCGCCGAGTCGGCGCCGTCGGCCCAGCGACCGATCGCGATGTCGCCATTGCCTGCGAGATCCGTCACGACACCTTTCGTCAGGGTCTTGATCTCACCCGATGAGAGAAAAGGAATCGCAACGTAGGCGCCGGGCGCCTGCTCCGTGAGCGTCGATGCCGGCTGCGACAGCGAACCGAAGGCGTATTTCCCGTTCGGCATCTGGCCGCCGTTCCATCCTGCGGGCGGCATCAGCACGCGAACCGTCGCATGCTGACTCGACAGAGACTGGGACTGCCCCTCCACCCGGATCGCCGCCGTCGACGAACCGCCGCCCGGCGATGTCCCGCCCGTCGACGCGCCGCCGGCTGCGGGTGGGCTGCCGTCATCATCGTCACCGCCGCCGCAAGCGCTCAGCGCCAGTGCGGCTACCACCGCGGACGTCACCGTCACGATTTGCAAAAGTCGACGCTTTTCACACACGTGTTGCATAGTTCTTCCTTCCTCTAGTTGAGCCATCAACAAAACACCGAGCCGCCAAGCCTGGTTCAGCCTGGCTCGGCGCTACCGCTTAGAACAACGTACTGATCTGAAACAACAGCGTCGGCGAGCTCGCCTTGAAGCCTTCCGGCTTCGACAACGGGAAACCGAGCGAGACGTCGTAGTTCAGCGCCGCGCCGACGGCGTTCTTCGGCGCGAGATTGCCGCGCACGCCGACGACGGCGCCGACGAGCGTCTCGCCGAGCAGGTATTGCGTGGCGGGCCCGCGCACCCGGCCGGCGTCGACGCCGCCGTAGAGCGCCTGCGTGCCGACAGGCGTCGGCACATACCAGTCGAACTCGTTGGAAATCGCCCAGCCGCTCTCGGCGGCGAGCGTCAGCTGTTGATCGAATCCGCGCACGGCATAGCGCGTGCCGATCGTGAAATAGTCGGAAGGCGTCAGCGGCGTACGCGCGTGCTGCATGTTCCAGCCGAACTGGTACGAGAACGTCTGCTTGCCGAGCTTGAAGGGAACCTGGGCATTGAGGCTCGCCAGCTCGATCTGCGTCTTGCCGTCGAAGTCCGGCGCGCCCACCACCGTGCCGGGATTGCTGGACAGCCCCGCCAGCGATGCGCGCCAGGCGAGCGAGCCGGCGAGCACGACGTCGCCGAGGTACCGGCGGTGCGACAGTCCCAGTTCGTAGCCGATGAGGTCGCGATGCTGGACGGGAAGATCCACGCCGTCGATCGAATTGCGGCTGATCTTGCGGAAGAGATGGCCGTGGATCTCCGTGCGCGCGTGCGCGCTCCGATGAATCACGCCGGACAGGCCTGCCTGGAGTTGGGATTGAACGCCGCTGTACTCGATCGGCTCGTCGAAGCCCGCGACGGTCTGCAGGTAGCGGGAGCGGCTCGCGTTCAAGGTCAGCATCGCGTAGCCGATCGGCACGCCGTAGTTGGCGGACACCGACTGGTTGCCCTGGTCCGACGCATCGAAGTTCGCATTCGTCGTGCCCGCGATTTGCAGCTGGTCGTAGAGGTGCAGCGGCGAATCGAACGTGAACGAGCCGGACAGCTGGTATCTGCCCGTCGAGTCGAGGCCGGCGTTGTCCGCACCGAAGATGGCGTGCCAGCGCTTGCCGGCTCCGGGATGCAGGATGATTTTGGAATCGCCGGGATGCATGCCCGGCGCGATGTCGAACGTGGCGTCGGACTGCGATTGGAGGCGGCGCAGGTTCTCCAGCCCTTGATCGATGTCGCGCTGATTCAAGAGCGCGCCGCCGGAGGTCGGCAGCGCCGCGCGCAACCAGCCGATCGCGGGCTGATCGGCGCGCACGCCGCTGATGCGCCCCGGGACGACACGCAGCGTCAGCGTGCCCGATTGCAGCGTTTGAGGCGGCACGAGTACGCGGGTGGTCACGTAGCCGCGCTCGATCAGCGCGTTGTTCGCGGCGTCCTGAATGTGCTTGAGCGCGGTCTTGCCGACGCATTGCCCCGCGATCGGCTGGAGAAAACGCGGAAGCCAACCGAATGCGTTGTCCTCCAGCACGATCTCCCTGATCGGGAAACAGGGATCGTCGAGCGGCAGGCCAGTGACGCGAACCTCCGGCGACGCCTCGCCGGTCGGCGTCAGGACGTTCGTGCGCGGATTCAGCTCCTTGGTGGCGTCAAGTTGCTGTTGCTGCAAACGTTGGATTTGCGGGCCAGACGTGATTTCAGACGGCGGAGCGCCCTGCGCCCACGCGGAAACATTCGCCAATGCTGAAATCAACGCTGCCGAGGCTTCTCGATTTTTCACTTTTTCGCGGCGCAATGATTGGTCTCTCACGCCGCAATCTAGCGAAATATTTGTTACAAAAATGTCAACATTTAAATGAGATAAGACATGCCGTACGCATTGCCTGCATCCATCTCTCTATTTCTGGTTCATTTAGACCAAGCTCAGGCCAAGAACAGCACTGTCACGAAAGAATTTTTTACCATTTGATATCAAGTCGGATATCTCAAATCATCATTTTAAATATAGTGATGAATCGAATTTTTTATCAAACCGGATACGGCATTCAAGTGCTATCTCCACGTTGACTTTTTATTTCCCGGCGACTTCCAGGAATCTTCTTAATCAACGCGACCAGCTAAAATCTCGCCTCTTCGTGTACAACCTTATTTTGATATACCGAGATCATCCAACCCAGCCCCATGACATGTTGGATCAATCCTTATTTCTTGACATCGAAATAGTACGAACAATCCGATTTCATGACATCGCGATAGTAATTCGCATGCGCCAAGCAACGTTGCCAATTTCCAACAAAAAATATCTTTGTTCTATTGTCCTCACGGACTCATTGACCGGTTGCCGGACGAGGAGACTCGTCGCTGAATGGCAGGGATATGGGTGGCAGACACGTCCGGTGCAATCGAATACATCGATAGCCCTTCATCGCACACCCAGTCAGTGCGTCGACTCACGCGCTTTTTCAGCGTGCCAAGAGCCGACACCTCCCAATCGTCACTGCGTCGGCTCAGGTCGCGGGTTCCGCTTTCCGGCCTGAGTACCGATTGAGAGCGTCCCCGGCATATCGGCTCCGCCTCGCTCGCCATGACGTGCCCTGCCCGATGTCTCCAACGCGACGAGGAGAGCGTCCGGCCATCGCCGCGCCGCCTGCCGGTCCCTGCGCGCGACAACGAACGGCCGGCCCCAGGCGGCTTCAAATAGGTCAATTTCTGATTGGATGTGCCGGCCTCGAACCAAGCTGGGTAGTCAGGAACCCGAAGTGGACGCCGGCAAGCCTGAAGCCCGGCCGACCGCATCAACCTGACCGCGAATTCGCGCCTCACCGCTCGCCATTCGCACATCGAGCCGGATATGCGCCTTGTCGAACGATGCAAACCAGCCGGCCATGTTCTTGCACGCATTTGTTGTGCGCACGGGCGAGGCAATCGCCAGAACCACTCTGCGCGATCCCGAACCAACAGATGGCCCGGATCGCCGGTACGCCATGCCGCCCCCCGAACCGGGCGGACATCGCGTCGAGTCCTTCGCGAAATAGCCGAACGCCGCGGGCCACGAGCCCGACCCAGATGCGCGCCCGCCGACAAGCCGCAATGGGCCGAAAAAGAAAAAGCCCCGCAAGTCCGAAAACTTGCGGGGCTTTGTCACCGCCTATTGGCGGAGACGGAGGGATTCGAACCCTCGATCCAGGTTTTGGCCCAGATGCTCCCTTAGCAGGGGAGTGCCTTCGACCTCTCGGCCACGTCTCCCAAACCTTCGCTCGCACCAGGGAGGTAGTGCGACGAAGCCAAGATAATATAGGGTTCTGAACGAGTCGTCAATTTCCGCGACGCATTTTCTTTCGATGCGTCACGGAAGGTTCATCAGGCCTGATCGAGTTCGAACGCCTTGTGCAGCGCTCGGACGGCCAGCTCCATGTACTTCTCGTCGATCAGCACCGAGATCTTGATCTCCGACGTCGAGATCATCTGGATGTTGATGCCCTCTTCCGACAGCGTGCGGAACATCGTGCTCGCCACGCCGACGTGCGAGCGCATGCCCACGCCGACCACCGACACCTTCGACACCTTCGGGTCGCCCAGCACCTGCTCGGCGTTCACATGCCCCTTCACCTGGTTGGTGAGGATGTCCATCGCCTTCTGGTAGTCGCCGCGGCCGACCGTGAACGTGAAGTCGGTCTTGCCCTGCACGCTCTGGTTCTGGATGATCATGTCGATGTCGATGTTCGCATCGGCCACCGGGCCCAGGATCTGGTAGGCGATGCCCGGCTTGTCGGGCACACCCATCACGCCGATACGGGCTTCGTCGCGCTGGAACGCAATGCCGGAAATGACAGCCTTTTCCATGGTCTCGTCTTCTTCAAAAGTAATCAGGGTACCCGAGCGCATTTCGTCATCGAGCGGGATCTGCGGATCCGTCAAGCTCGACAGCACGCGCGTCTTCACTTGGTATTTGCCGGCGAACTCGACCGAGCGGATCTGCAGGACCTTCGAGCCCAGGCTCGCCATCTCCAGCATCTCTTCGAAGGTCACGCGGTCGAGCCGGCGCGCCTCTTCGACCACGCGCGGATCGGTCGTGTAAACGCCGTCGACGTCGGTATAGATCAGGCATTCGGCCGCATCCAGCGCCGCCGCCACCGCCACCGCCGAGGTGTCCGAGCCGCCGCGGCCGAGCGTCGTGATGTGACCTTGCGGATCGACGCCCTGGAAGCCCGTGATGATCACCACCTTGCCCGCGTCGAGGTCGCGCCGCACGCGTGCGTCGTCGATCGAATCGATGCGTGCCTTCGTGAACGCGCTGTCGGTCTTGATCGGCACCTGCCAGCCGGCGTAGCTCACCGCCTCGACGCCGATGTCCTGCAGCGCGATCGACAGCAGGCCGACGCTGACCTGTTCGCCCGTCGACGCAATCATGTCGAGCTCGCGCGGGCTCGGCTGGCTCGAGATCTCTTTCGCGAGACCGAGCAGACGGTTCGTTTCGCCGGACATCGCGGACGGCACGACCACCATCTGGTGCCCTGCCTGATGCCATTTTGCGACGCGTTTCGCGACGTTCTTGATGCGCTCGACCGAGCCCATCGAAGTGCCGCCGTATTTATGTACGATGAGTGCCATTGTCGTTCTGAACTGAAGGAGAAACCGCGCGGGCGAACTGGACAAACCGCGGCGCCGGTCAGTCACGCTGCTTTTGGCTGTGGACGAACGACGGAAAGTACGGCTGGGACGCAGCACGCAGGCGTGGCGATGTTGCCCGGAAGGCGGATCAAGCCGCGCAAACCGGGTACGTCACGCGGAAAACCTGCACAAAACGCTCGAAAACCGAGCCGAGCAAACGACTGAGCGTACCCCAACGTCGCACGCTTGACAAGCAACCGCCTGTCAACGGTCCCTTTTTAGCGGCCGCCTGAATCCCGGGTTCGCGCGCCCCGGCATTCAGGCGATCAGCAGATCCGGCCGCCACTCGATGCGACGGCAGGCGCCTTCCGCCGCGCCGATCGCGCGATCGCGGTTCAGGCCGAGGTTCGGCACGAACAACAGGTGGTCCCCCACGTACAACAGCGGCACGTCGCGCTGCCACGCGGGCACGCCGCGTTCCTGGAACAGGTTCTTGAGCGTGCGGCCCGGCCCGGCGGGCGCGGTCCGCATCCGTTCGCCGCCCATGCGCGCGCGCGCGACGAGCGGCGCCCGCGCGAGCGCCGCGACCGGCACCGCGTCGGGCTCGTCCGGGCGCGCCGGATGGAAGACATAGGTGCCCCGCCAGTCGGCCAGACGCCAAATCTCCTCGCCTTGCCAGGCGAGCGAACGCGTCTCGCGCGCGGCGAGCGCGTCGCGATCGGCCGGATCCGGACGGTCGGCGGCCGCTTCCCACGACACCTCGTCGCGATACAGGCGCAACCGCTGTCCCGCGTGATCGACGCGCAACGCGTGCGATTCGCCCACCGCGCGCAACTGGCGGATCATCTCCGCGAGCCGCGCGGCCGACGCGCCCGGCAAGCCGAGCGTGCGCATCCAGTAACGCAGCAGGTTCGCGCCGCGCGTATCGTCGAGCGCGAGCAGCGCCGCGCGCGACAACGCGCGCCCTTCGTCGCGCGCCGCCTGCGCGAGATCGAGCGCGGCCAGATCGTCGAGCAGCCGCTGCGCGGCCGCCGCGTGCTGCGCGGTTCGCGCGAGCGCGTCGCGAAAGCCCGGGAAATGCGGCGTGAGCGCGGGCAGCACGTTCACGCGCAGCGCATTGCGCGCATAGCGCGTATCCGCATTCGATTCGTCCTCGATCCAGCGCAGCGCGTGCGCCCGGGCATACTGTTCCAGTTGCGCGCGCAACAAATTCAGCAGCGGCCTCGCCCGGGGCACGCTCGCATCGATGGGCTGGTAATGCGGCGCCATCGCCGCGATGCCGGCGATACCCGCGCCGCGCAGCAGCTGCAACAACACCG
Source organism: Burkholderia sp. FERM BP-3421 (assembly GCF_028657905.1). Taxonomy (NCBI): domain Bacteria; kingdom Pseudomonadati; phylum Pseudomonadota; class Betaproteobacteria; order Burkholderiales; family Burkholderiaceae; genus Burkholderia; species Burkholderia sp. FERM BP-3421. The sequence continues at coordinate 1,649,769 of NZ_CP117782.1, forward strand.
TCTCGGCCTGGTCGTCCGCATGTTGCGCGACCCACAGCACGCTCGCGCGATGCCGCGCGCACAGCGCGTCGAGCGCCTGGTAGCGCGCGTCGCGCGCGGTGGCCTCGACGCCGAGACCGGTGTGCCCAAGCTCGACCCGCAGGCTGTCGAAGCGCACGCCGCGCAGCGTCGCCTCGGCCTCGCAATGCGCGCGCCACGCGTCGGCGTTCGGGCTCAAGCCATGATGAATATGGAGTGCGACGCAGCGCGACGCCCCCGCGACACGCGCGGCGGCATCGAGCAGGACGGTGGAATCGAGGCCGCCGCTGTACGCGAGCGCGATCGTCGCGTCGGCGGGCAGCACGGCCAGCGCCGCGCCGACTGCGTCATCGATGACGCGGTCGGCGGGAAGGTGTGCAGGGGACATCACGATGGAGTGGCGCGGCGCGCCGGTCGGACGAAGCGGACGCGGCTCACGCGCGCGGCATCGTTTCCTTGAACTTGCCGTAGGACATCAGGCGCTCGAAGCGGCGCTCGCGCAACGCATCGATGCTCATGCCCTGGAACTGGCGCAGCGTGTCGGCGAGCGCACGGCGCAGCAGCGCCGCCATGCCCTTCGGATCGCGATGCGCGCCGCCCAGCGGCTCGTTGACGATCTTGTCGATCAGGCCGAGCGCCTTCAGGCGATGCGCGGTCAGGCCCAGCGCCTCGGCCGCTTCGGGCGCCTTCGCAGCGCTCTTCCACAGGATCGACGCGCAGCCTTCCGGCGAAATCACCGAATAGGTCGCGAATTGCAGCATCAGCACGTTGTCGGCCACCGCGATCGCGAGCGCGCCGCCCGAACCGCCCTCGCCGATCACGGTCGTGATGATCGGCGTCTTGAGCTCGGCCATCACGTACAGGTTGCGGCCGATCGCCTCCGACTGGCCGCGCTCTTCCGCGCCGACGCCCGGATACGCACCCGGCGTATCGACGAACGTGAAGATCGGCAGGCCGAATTTCTCGGCGAGGCGCATCAGGCGCTCGGCCTTGCGATAGCCTTCCGGACGCGGCATCCCGAAGTTGCGCGCCGCGCGTTCCTTCGTGTCGCGGCCCTTCTGGTGGCCGATCACCATGCACGGATGGCCGCTGAAACGCGCGAGGCCACCGACGATCGACTGGTCGTCCGCGAACGCGCGGTCGCCATGCAGCTCGTGGAAATCGGTGAACAGCTCGCTCACGTAGTCGAGCGTGTACGGCCGCTGCGGATGACGGGCGATCTGCGACACCTGCCAAGGCGTCAGGTTCGCGTACAGATCCTTCGTCAGCTGCTGGCTCTTCTTCGACAGCCGATCGATTTCTTCCGAAATATCGACAGCCGAGTCGTCCTGCACGAACCGGAGCTCCTCGATCTTGCCCTCGAGTTCGGCGATCGGCTGCTCGAAATCCAGAAAAGTGGTCTTCATGAGTTTGAATCCTTGGGTCTTGCGGCAGCGCGTATTCTAACTGCGCGCGCCGGCGTCAAAACCGGGTCTAAACTATCGATTAATGAAATGCAATAGCCTTTATCAGCTATCGTCGGACAGCGGGTCGAGGCTGCGCCACATATACCAGGTCGCGACGGTGCGCCACGGCTCCCAGTTGGCCGCCACCTCGCGGGCCTCGCTGCGGGTGACCGGCTCGCCGCTGAAGTAATTGACGCTGATCGCGCGGATCAGGCCGAGGTCGTCGAGCGGCAGGACGTCCGGACGCGAGAGATTGAAGATCAGGAACATCTCCGCGGTCCAGCGGCCGATGCCGCGGATCTGCGTGAGTTCGTCGATCACCGCCTCGTCGTCCATCGACGTCCATTTGTCGACGTGCAGCGCCCCCGACACGAAGTGGCTGGCCAGGTCGAGGATGTAATCGGACTTGCGCTTCGACAGGCCGCAGGCGATCAGCTTGTCCTGGCCGAGCTTGATCACCGGCTGCGGCGCGACCCGCGGGCAGGCCGCCTCGATCCGCTCCCACACCGCCTGCGCGGCCGGCACCGAGATCTGCTGGCCGACCACCGAGCGCGCGAGCGTGACGAACGGATCGTCGCGCTTCACGAGATGCGCGGGGCCGAACTTCGGAATCAGCTTCTTGAGGATCCGGTCGCGCTTGACGAGATCCGCGCACGCCTTGTCCCAATAGGCAGGCCGCACCACCTCGTCGGCTTGCGCCGCCTGCGCCGCATCCTCGGCGGCGCGCGCGTGACGATCGGCCGCCTCGGCGTCGATCGGCTCGCGCAGCGCAGCCTCGTGCCACTCGCCGTTCGGCTTCGCGCGCGTGGTTTTCGCCGCCGCGCCGCGCCCGCGCGGCGGGTGGGCCGCGCCGTTCAGCGCGGCCTGCTGCGCGGCCGCCTTTTGCGCGGCCGGCACGCGTTTGCCGGCGGTCTTGCCCGCCGCCAACGATTGCGGCGTGGCGCGTTTAGCCGGCGCCTTTCTGGCCGTTGCCATCTTGCCTCCTACCTGGCGAGTCGATCAGTGGGACAGACGAGGCGCGCTCATACGCGCCGCCACTCAGTCGATCCGCCCGGTTTGTCTTCAAGCGCGACCCCGGCTTCGAGCAGTTCCGCCCGGATCCGGTCCGCTTCGGCATAATCCTTCGCGTGTTTCGCCGCGCCGCGCGCGGCGATCCTCGCCTCGATCTCGTCGGCCGCGAGCGCATCCGTCTGCGCGCTGCCCGCCGCCTGCTGCAAAAACGCGCGCGGCTCCCGGCCCAGCAGGCCGAGCAGGCCCGCGAGCCGCCCGAGCTGGCGCGCCAGCGCCGGGGCGAGCGTGCGGTTGACCTCGCTGGCGAGTTCGAACAGCACCGCTATTGCGACCGGCGTATTGAAATCATCGTTCATCGCCGCGGCGAAACGCCGCGCATGCGCCTCGTCCCAGTCGAGCGGCGCGCCGTCGGGCACGACGTCCTTCAGGGCGGTGTAGAGGCGCGTCAGCGAGGCGCGCGCATCGTCGAGATGCGCATCGCTGTAGTTGAGCGGCGAGCGGTAATGCGTGCGGGTGATGAAGAAGCGCACGACTTCCGCGTCGTACTGCTCCAGCACCTCGCGGATCGTGAAGAAGTTGCCGAGCGACTTCGACATCTTCTCGCTGTCGACCTGCACGAAACCATTGTGCATCCAGTAGTTGACGAAGGTCTGCCCGGTCGCGCCCTCGCTTTGCGCGATCTCGTTCTCGTGGTGCGGGAACTGCAGATCCTGGCCGCCGCCGTGGATGTCGAAATGCTCGCCGAGCAGCGTGCAGCCCATCGCCGAGCATTCGATATGCCAGCCCGGGCGGCCGCGCCCGTAGCGCGATTCCCAGCTCGTGCCGGCCGGATCCTCCGCCTTCGCGCGCTTCCACAGCACGAAGTCGAGCGGATCCTCCTTCGCGTCGTTCGCGGCGACCCGCTCGCCTGCGCGCAGGTCTTCGAGCGACTTGCCCGACAGCTTGCCGTAGCCCGCGAACTTGCGCACCGAGTAATTGACGTCGCCGTCCTTCGCCTGATACGCGTAGCCGTTCGCCTCGAGCCGCTCGATCATGCCGAGCATCTGCGGAATGAAATCGGTTGCGCGCGGCTCGATCTCGGGACGCTCGACGCCGAGCGCGTCGGTGTCCTCGTGCATCGCGGCGATGAAGCGGTTCGTCAGCGACTGGATCGTCTCGCCGTTCTCGACCGCGCGGCGGATGATCTTGTCGTCGATATCGGTGATGTTGCGCACATAGGTGACGCGATAGCCGAGCGCGCGCAGCCAACGCTGCACGAGGTCGAACACCACCATCATCCGCGCGTGGCCGACGTGGCAATAGTCGTAGACGGTGATCCCGCAGACGTACATGCGCACCTCGCCAGGCTGGCGCGGCACGAAAACTTGCTTGTCACGCGCGAGCGTGTTGTAGATGCGCAGTGATTCCATAGAGATGAAACGTGAGCCGAAGGAAAACGCCCTGGCGATGCTCGCCCTGCATGTTGAACCCGATCGGAACCCGAGCGCGACCGTGAGTCACGCGCTTCCTCGGCATGACATGCGGCGGTCAGACAGCAAGCACGGCGGTGACGGCCACGAGAGGCAAAAGACTGTCCGCGGCTCGCCGGAACGCGCGGACGTTTTGTTAGAATGGGTCGGAGTATAACATTCCGACCTGAGCCTATGAAATCTCCCCGCGGCCGCGCGCCGAGCGCTGCGACCCTTGTTGCGACCGCCCTCGTGGGCGCCGCGCTGACGTTCCTGCCGGCCGTTGCGGCCCACGCCCAGAAGGCCGTGGCGACCACCGACGGCACCCCGGACGTCGACGCGTCGATCTCGGGCCGAAACTGGACGCAGGCGCTCGCGCAGCTCGACGCCCGCATCGCGACGAACCCGCGCGACGCGCAGGCGCTGTTCAAGCGCGGCACGGTGCTCGCGCGCCTGAACCGCGACGACGACGCCATCCAGCAGTTCGTCGCGCTGACCCAAACCTACCCGGAACTGCCGGAGCCGTACAACAACCTCGCCGCGCTGTACGCGAAGCACGGCCGCTACGACGAGGCGCGCGCCGCGCTCGTCACGGCCACGCAGGCGAACCCGGACTACAGCCTCGCCTACGAGAACCTCGGCGACCTGTACCTGCGGCTCGCCGCCGAATCGTACAAGCGCGCGCAATCGCTCGGCCGCACCAGCGGCGCGACCGCTCAGCGTCTCGCCGACCTGCAGAAGATCGTCACGCCGCCGCCGAAGCCCAAGGGCGCCGCCGCGTCGCCGTCGGTGCACGCCCGCGCCGCCGAGGCCGCGTCGAACGTGTCGACCACCACGCTGCCGCTGTCGCCGACCTTCCAGTTCGGCGGCCCGACGGGGTCGTTCGCGACGCCGCCCTACATCGCGCCGTCGCAGTAAGCCCGCGCGGCGGCAACCCGCTTGTTCGTTCAGCTTGTTCGTTCATTCAACCAGAGGATCGTTATGAAACGTCTGTTGCTGGCGCTTGGCAGCGCCGCCCTTCTCGCGACCGCGACCGCGCCCGCCTTCGCGCAAACGGCCGCCGCGCATCCCGTCGTGCAGTTCAAGACCTCGCAGGGCGACATCCGCGTCGAGCTGTATCCGGAGAAGGCGCCGAAGACGGTCGCCAACTTCCTCGACTACGTGAAGGCCGGCCAATACAGCGGCACGATCTTCCATCGCGTGATCAAGGGCTTCATGATCCAGGGCGGCGGCTACAAGCCCAACTTCGACGAGAAGCCGACCCGCGCGCCGATCCCGCTCGAAAGCAAGAACGGCCTGAAGAATCTGACCGGCACGATCGCGATGGCGCGCACGAGCGACCCGGATTCGGCCACCGCGCAGTTCTTCATCAACACGGTCGACAACGCCGGCCTCGACTACCCGAACCCGGACGGCAACGGCTATGCGGTGTTCGGCAAGGTCGTGTCGGGTCTCGACGTGGTCAAGAAGATCGAAGCGACTCCGACGACGGTGCGCGGCCCGATGCGCGACGTGCCCGAAAAGCCGATCCTGATCGAATCGGCGACGATCGTCTCGAAGTAACCGGTATCATCCGGCCGCCGGTCGCAAGACCCGGCGGCGACCGCGCGCGGCCGCGTCGTTCCGACCGGCCGCGCGCCATTTAAACCACCTCAGCGAAGGAATCATCATGGTTGAACTGCATACGAACCACGGCGTCATCAAGCTCGAACTCGACGCCGAGAAAGCGCCGAAGACGGTGGAAAACTTCCTTGAATACGTGAAGAAGGGCCACTACGACGGCACCATCTTCCATCGCGTGATCAACGGTTTCATGATCCAGGGCGGCGGCTTCGCGCCGGGCATGACGCAAAAGCCGACCGACGCGCCGATCGACAACGAAGCGAACAACGGCCTCAAGAACGACACGTACACGATCGCGATGGCCCGCACCAACGATCCGCACTCGGCCACCGCGCAATTCTTCATCAACGTCAACGACAACGACTTCCTGAACCACTCGTCGCCGACCCCGCAAGGCTGGGGCTACACGGTGTTCGGCAAGGTCGTCGAAGGCCAGGACGTGGTCGACCAGATCAAGGGCGTGAAGACGGGCAGCAAGGGCTTCCACCAGGACGTGCCGAACGACGACGTCGTGATCGAAAAGGCCGTGGCGGTCTGACGCGGCGCGAGGAGGCCTTCGATGCTGCAGGAAACACCGCCGCGAAGCGTCTCCGCGGGCGTGCCGGGCGAGCCTTCGCTCGCGCATGCGGCACGCCCGTTCCTGTTCGTTTCCGATCTGCACCTGAGCGAATCGATCCCGCACACCGTCGCGGCGTTCGAGCATTTCGTCCGCTTCACCGCCGACAGCGCGGATTCGGTCTTCATCCTCGGCGACCTGTTCGAATACTGGATCGGCGACGACACCCTCGACGACGATCCGTTCGCCGCCCGCATGGCGGCGCTCATGCATACCCTCTCCGAACGCGGCATCGCGCTCTACGTGATGCACGGCAATCGCGACTTCCTGCTCGGCCGGCGCTTCATGAAGGCGGCGGGCGCGATGCTGCTGCCCGATCCGTCGGTGATCCTGGCGTTCGGCAAGCGCATCGTGCTCGCGCACGGCGACGCGCAGTGCACGGCCGATCGCGGCTATCAGGTGTTCCGCGCGTTCGCGCGCAACGGCTTCGCGCAGTGGCTGTTCCTGTCGTGCCCGCTGCGCTGGCGGCAACGGCTCGCGCAGCGGATGCGCGCGAACAGCGAAGCGGGCCGCACGCGGCCGGCCTCGCCGCGCTACGACGTCACCGCGCGCGGTGTGGCCGCGCTGTTCGCGCGCAGCGGTGCGCGAACCATGATCCACGGCCACACGCACCGCCCCGCGCGACATCTCGAAGCCGACGGCGTGCGCTGGGTGCTGCCCGACTGGGAGCTCGATCACGGGCCGCGGCGCGGCGGCTATCTGCGCGTCGACGCCGAAGGCATCCACGCGCTGCCGCTCGACTGAGCCCCACGCGTCGGCCCCTGCGCGCGTTCGGCCGCGCAGGCCCGGCGCCCCACCCGGCGTTCAGCGCGATTCGAGCGCCTGCCCCTCCAGCACCGCCGACAGCCGGCGCAGGTCGAGACGGGCGCCGTCGGCGCCCTGCAACGCTTCGAGCCGCGCGCCGAGACGCTCCAGCGCCGCGACGATCTCGTCGACCCGCTGGCTTTCCTTCGCCGCATGATCGATCAGCCCGTGGATCGCGAGCGACATCGGATCATCGGCGTTCGGCGTGATGCCATAGGCGCAAAACGCCGCGCGCTCGGGGGCGGGCTTCGCGTCGGCGGGCATCACCACGCGGGCCGGATTGCCGACCGCGGTGCCGCCTGCCGGCACCGGCTTCACGACCACCGCGTTCGAGCCGATCTTGGCGCCGTCGCCGACCGTGAAGCCGCCCAGCACCTTCGCGCCCGCGCCAACGATCACGCCGCGCCCGAGCGTCGGGTGGCGCTTCGCGCCGCGCGTGAGCGAGGTACCGCCGAGCGTCACGCCCTGGTAGATGGTGCAGTCGTCGCCGATCTCCGCCGTCTCGCCGATCACCACGCCCATGCCGTGATCGATGAACACGCGCCGGCCGAGCGTCGCGCCCGGATGGATCTCGATCCCGGTCGCGGCGCGGCCGAGCTGCGACACGAAGCGCCCGAGCCAGCGCCGGCCTCGCCGCCAGCACGCATGCGCGGCGCGGTGGAACAGCAGCGCGTGCAGCCCCGGGTAACAGGTGAGCACCTCCCAGGCGCTGCGGGCGGCGGGATCGCGCGCGCGGATCGTGGCGATGTCTTCGCGAAGTCTCGTGAACATGGTCGACGGAGGAAAAGGCCGGGCGCGGCGCCGCCGGGCGTGGGCGATAGCAGCGTGGCTGCTTTGCTTATCACGTTTCGTGAGATGCGAACGGATTGTAGGACCTGCCGCGCGAACGCGCTGGGCGCGCCGCGTTCACCCCGCCGCCGGCAGGGACATTGACGGCGCGCGGCGCGACAAACGGGCGCGGCCCCGTTGGGAACCGCGCGCGCTTGTCATGGTGTGGGCAGGGTCAGGCGTCCGGATCCGCGCCCGGGCCGCGCGCCTTCAGCAGCGCATGCTTGGCGATCCCGCGCAGGATGTTGACCTCCTCGCGCTCGAGCCCGGTGCGCGCGAACAGGCGCCGCAGGCGCGACATCAGCTTCTTCGGATGGCGCGGATCGAGGAATTCGAGCGCGATCAGCGCGTTCTCCAGGTGCACGAACATCCGCTCGATCTCGTCGCTCTGCGCGAGCGAGCCGACCTCGGCATCCGGGACGGGCGCGCCGGTGTCCTCGAGGAGCGCGATCCGCAACTCGTAGGCCAGCACCTGCACCGCTTGCGCGAGGTTGAGCGAGCTGTAGGCGGGATTGGCCGGAATATGCGCGAGCGCGCTGCAGCGCTCGACATGCTCGTTCGACAGGCCGGTACGCTCGTTGCCGAACACCAGCGCGATGTCGCCCGTCGCCACCTGGCGGTGCGCTTCGCCGGCCGCGGCCCGCGGCGCGAGCCGCGGCGGCCCGTATTCGCGCGAGCGCGCGGTCAGCGCGATCGACCAATGCACGCCGTTCAGCGCGTCGGCGAGGGTCGGCACGACATGCGCGGACGCGAGCACGTCGTCGGCGCCGCTCGCCATCGCGATCGCCTCCGGATCGCTCTGGACATGGGGCACGCGCGGCGCGACCAGCACCAGCCGCGAAAAGCCCATCGTCTTCAGCGCGCGCGCCGCCGCGCCGACGTTGCCGGGATGGCTCGGCTCGACGAGCACGAATCGGGTGGACGTGAAACCGCCCCGCGCGGGGCCGGAGGATGCCGCGCCGCCGGCGGGCGCGGAGGGATTCTGCATAGGTTCCAAAACAGTGCGGTTCATTCAGTTCGAATCCCGCTATGGTAGCGCCAAAGCGCCCGCCGCCCCGCTCGTCCGGACGGCCGACCGGGGTTGGTCTCGCCGTTTCGCGAAAATACGGCGCGACTCAGGTAAAATCACGGCTTCACGCGCGGCAGCCGCCCTCGGTGGCCGCGCATCGTTCTTTGTCAATTCGCGTCCTCCGTCGACGAAATGCGTGCCCAGCCCCGGTCAGACCAGCCGGCACCGCTTCGCCCGGTTCGATCCACTATCGTGGCGCCTCGCGCCGCCAGCTCCAGGATTCAGTCTCATGCATCCCATGCTCAACATCGCTGTCAAGGCCGCGCGTCGCGCCGGGCAGATCATCAACCGCGCCTCGCTCGATCTCGATCTGATCGAGATCCGCAAGAAGCAGCACAATGATTTCGTGACGGAAATCGACAAGGCGTCGGAAGACGCCATCATCGAGACGCTGAAGACCGCCTACCCCGACCACGCGATCCTCGCCGAGGAATCGGGCCAGTCGGACAACGAATCCGAATTCCAGTGGATCATCGATCCGCTCGACGGCACGACCAACTTCATCCACGGCTTTCCGTACTACTGCGTATCGATCGCGCTCGCGCACAAGGGCGTGATCACGCAGGCTGTCGTCTACGATCCGAACAACAACGACCTGTTCACCGCCACGCGCGGCCGCGGCGCCTACCTGAACGACCGTCGCATCCGCGTCGGCCGGCGCGACCGCCTCGCCGACGCGCTGATCGGCACGGGCTTCCCGTTCCGCGAGAAGGACGGCCTCGAAGCCTACAGCCGCCTGTTCATGGAAATGACCCAGGCCTGCACCGGCCTGCGCCGCCCGGGCGCCGCCGCGCTCGACCTCGCCAACGTGGCGGCCGGCCGTCTCGACGGCTTCTTCGAGCAAGGCATCAACGCCTGGGACATCGCCGCGGGCAGCCTGCTGATCACTGAGGCGGGCGGGCTCGTCGGCAACTACCTGGGCGACGCCGACTTCCTCGACCGCCGCGAGGTCCTCGCCGCGAATCCGAAGCTGTACGCGCAGATGATCCCGATCCTGAACCGCTATTCGCACATGCGCCCGGCCGCGGAATAAGCCTCCGCATCCGGCCTGCACGGCCCGCGTCGCGTCCTGCGACGCGGGCCGTTTTCATTGGTGAAGCCGTGGTTTCTTGCGTCACGGATGAGCGTGCGACGTTTGTTTCGTGCGCCGCTGGAGACGGCCAGAGGCATCCGCACGCGGGCGTCCCGATCGCTGATCGCCGCGCGCCCGCTGTGCCGCGCCGATGCGAGATGCGACGCGTCAGTCAGCGCTCCCAGCGCCAGCCGCATCGCACGCGTGGCGTGGACGTCCGGCGCTCGCGAACAACGCCGGCCCCGCATCCGCCGCCGGGGATGCGGGCCGCCCTCTCGCCGCCATCGCGATGAGCAGGCGCAATCGATCGCCGCCGCCGCGACGGCATCGGACTGGATCCGGAACGCCGCGCCCGCTCAAACCGCGTCGTCCGCGTGCGCCTTCCGGTAATGCAACGGCGTTTGCCCACACCAGATCTTGAAGGCGCGCGTGAACGCGCTCTGCTCGGAATAGCCGAGCATCAAGGCGATCTCGGGCAAGGACAAGCGCCGATCCGCCAGATAGCGCCGAGCCAGTTGAAAGCGCAGCTGATTCAGTAAGCCCTTGTAGGTCAGGTTGCGTTCCTGCAAACGTCGATAGACCGTGCGCGCAGGCACCCCCATCCGGCGGGCGACCTGCTCCAGCGCGGGTTCGCCTTCCCGCAGCGTATCGGCCATCAGTTGCTGGAACTGGTTCAGGAAATTGTCCGGTTGCGGCAATACCTGCAACAGCGCTTCCGCTTGCTGATCGAGCACGGCATGCAGGTGCGGATCGCCGCCCGTGATCGGCAGATCCAGCGCAGCCCGAGGCAGATGCACGAGCAGCACGGGCGCGCCGAAGCGCACCGGACAGCCGAGCAGCGCCGCGTGAACGGTGGAATCGGCCGGCTCGCCGCCCGGAAAATCCACCTGCATGGGCGCGAGCCCGGCCCGACCGGTCAGCGTCCGGGTAATCCGGATCAGGCCCGCCACCAGCACTTCGTTCGACAACTGCGTGGACTGCCCGTAGGAGGCGTCCCAGCTGACGCGAAGTTCCCGGCCCTGTTCGTTGACGAAGCTCGGCGCGAGATTGTGCAGCAGGGGCTGGAAGCGCTGGAACCGCAGCAGGGCCTGCCCCAGGGTGTCGCAGGACGCCGCCAGATAGCCGAGCACGCCGAGGTGACGCACCTCGGCGTGCGAGCCGATCCGCAGGCCCAGGGCGGGCAGCGGTTGAACCTGCGCCATGCGTTCCAGCAGCGCCCACCAGACCGTGATGGGCATGCGTTGGCTGGCTGCGTAGGGCTTGAGGGCGACGCGCAATTCGGGGGCCGGGAGATCGCAGTCGTCCAGGTAGCTCAGCAGCAGCCCCGCCAGTCCGCCCCACACGTAGACATCGGCCGTCACGACCTCACCTCCGTGGCGCAAATCGTCAAAAACGAAAATTCTATGTCAATACAGCGCCGGCTCGGCAGCGGAAGATGCCCCATTCATCGAGACCCGAGGTGTCGTCATGCACGCGTTCATTGAGTGGGCCAACCTGAACATGGCTCCCTATTTCGACTGGATGCAGATCGTGCTCATCGCCGGGCTGCCGGCGTTCGGGCTCAGCTTTCTGCTCGAATGGGTCTGGGTGCGCCGCCGCAGCGGCGCATGGCAGGCGGCCGAGCGCGGGCAACGGTTCTACTGGAAGGAGGTGCTGGCCAATCTCGCGCTGGGCCAGGTCTATTACCTCGCCGAATTCGCGGCCAATCTCGCGTTCCTCGCCACCTTCACGACCTTCATCTGGCAGCATCGGCTGCTGACAGTGCCGATCAACGCGTGGACGCTGCCGCTCATCTTCCTCGTCGAGGAACTCTGCTACTACGGGTATCACCGCAGCGCGCACCGGATCCGCTGGTTCTGGACGCAGCACGTCTCGCACCACAGCGGGGAGATCATGAACATGAGCACCGCCGCGCGACAGAGCGTGCTCAACGGCGTGATCGGCGTGTGGCTGTTCTTCATTCCGCCGGTGCTGCTGGGCGTGCACCCGGCCGTGATCGCGGCGATGCTCGGCCTGAACCTCGCGTTCCAGTGGTTCGTGCATACCGAGACCGTGCCGAAGCTGCATCCGGTGCTCGAATGGCTGCTCAATACGCCCTCGAACCACCGCGCGCACCACGGGCGCAATCCGCAGTACATCGATCGCAACTACGGCGGCGTGTTGATGATCTACGATCATCTGTTCGGCACTTACGTCGTCGAGCGCGAGAAGGTGGCGTACGGCATTCCGCGTCAGATCAAGAGCTACAGCTGGGTCGTGCTGAATCTGCATGAGTTCGTGGATATGTGGCGCGACGCGCTGGCGCCCGGGCCGCTGGCGCAGCGTTTGAAGCACTTCTGGATGCCGCCCGAGTGGGAGCGTCCGGGGCATGCGCCGATTCATACCTGGACGGTGGAACGCGAGGAGCGTGGGGCCGTGGAGGATCGCGAGGATCAGGTCGCGTGATCCGGCGCGTGGCGCGAAGGACGCCCGCCGAGATGTCGCCCGGAAACGAACCCGGCCTGCTTGCTACCCGCCTGCAAGCCCCTGCACTGCTCCGCAATCGTCGGACGTCGAGACGATATGCGCGCCGCTCGACAAGGTGCCCGGACCGAGGCGCGCACCTCGAAATCGCGGAGGCCGTCGGAGGGTTCAAAACGGCACGCTAAGCGGCCACGTTTGCCGTTTTGCTCGCCAGATTGGACGCAAAGCAGATCAGGTTGCCGTCGACATCGTTGACGATCAGGCTGCGCATTGCCCAAGGCTCGTCGCGCGGCGCTTGCCAAATCCGAGCGCCGGCCTTTTGCAGTGAATCGTGCAGGACGTTGACGTCAGAAACCTCGATGAACGCGCTCAGCAAGTCCTCGCCGGCAGCGCGATCGATGACAGGCCGGCACACGTGACGGATTGCCAGAATCGCCTCGTCACGCGCCACGTGAGCGTAGAAAGGGGGTTCGCCGAAGACGAACAATGGATGAAAGCCAAGTGGTCCCGTGTAATAGGCGAGCGCCGCCTGGAAGTCTTGGACGAAGAGGTTCGGAATGGCCTGTTTCAACATGGCTGTCTCCTTGGATGCTCATGCGCCGAATACTTCCATCATCCGCCAATGCGGCCTTCAGCCCGCGCGAATCATGGCGTCGCGTGGGTGCGTCGGCGCCGCGGGCAAGCGCCGACGAACAGCCATCCGAAGTGATGCCCGGAGTGGACTGGATGCCGCATCTGCGGATCGCGCTCACACGGCATCCACTCCGGGAGGCGCGCGCATTGATCCCGGCCGCCGCCGATAGACTACCCCGGGCATGTCGGAATGGCGAGCCGGGTCGAAATCCGGCTCACCGGGCGGGATGAGCGCCCCCGATACGAGCGTGTGAATTCAAGGTTCGACACACTTCACCTGCCCGCGCGGTGTTCAAGTTCGCCTCAATCGACAGCGCTGTCGTCGTCGGACGCGGCGCTCCATCGACCTAACTCTGCAGAAAAAACCACGCGCAGCGCGGCGGATGAGCACACGCGCCTTGACCGATCAGGCGCGCAGGCATCCGCATGCATTCGGCGCCCCTCTGCGCCACGCCATGCCGCCGACCCCGCGCCCTTGTTCACCCTACCTGCATTTGAACGCTGGCTGCCTGCACGCGATCGCCTGACGGCCGAACCACATGGCTCATCTGGCGCAGGGCATGCTCGAAAGCACGTAGACTGTCGTGACTAAACGCCTCAACCCGCCCTCCGGCCGCCCGGAGACACGCCGCCTCTGCCCGCCTGCAAGCCCCCCACGCCGCCGTCACGATCGTTAGCCGCACGGACGACCTCACCCCACCGTCTCCACCCATGTAAACTAGCGCCTGTTACCCAAGCCTTCCGCTCACCAGCGGATCCCCCCGCGCGCCGCCACGGCCTGCGCCCCGGGATCCCACGCACCGAATTCACAGTTGATGGAAAACACGCCCGTTAGTGCAGAACCGCAAATGGACCCGACCGCGCCCGCGCCGGGCTCCAACGACGCCCCCAACGCGGCGTCGCGCGCGCTGCGCGACCTGGAGAACCATACGCCGATGATGCAGCAGTATCTCCGCATCAAGGCCGATCATCCCGATACGCTCGTCTTCTACCGGATGGGCGACTTCTACGAACTGTTCTTCGAAGACGCGGAAAAAGCCTCCCGCCTGCTCGACCTGACGCTCACGCAGCGCGGCGCCTCGGCCGGCACGCCGATCAAGATGGCGGGCGTGCCGCACCACGCGGTCGAGCAATACCTCGCGAAGCTCGTCAAGTTCGGCGAGTCCGCCGCGATCTGCGAACAGATCGGCGATCCGGCCACCTCGAAGGGGCCGGTCGAACGCAAGGTCGTGCGCGTCGTCACGCCCGGCACGCTGACCGACGCCGCGCTGCTGTCCGACAAGACCGACGTCTTCCTGCTCGCGCTCAGCGTCGGCCACAACAAGCGCGGCGTGCCGTCCACCCTCGGCCTCGCCTGGCTCAATCTCGCGAGCGGCGCGCTGCGCCTCGCCGAGCTGCCGCCCGAGCAGCTCGGCGCGGCGCTCGAACGCATCCGCCCCGCGGAAGTGCTCGCCGCCGAGGCCGACGCGCAGGCGCTGCCGCCCGGCATCGGCGCGGTCCGGCGCGTGCCGGCCTGGCACTTCGACATCGCCTCGGGCACCCAGCGCCTGTGCGACCAGCTCGACGTCGCGAGCCTCGAAGGCTTCGGCGCGCATTCGCTGACGAGCGCCTGCGGCGCGGCCGGCGCGCTGCTGCTCTACGCGGCGGCCACGCAGGGCCAGCAATTGCGCCACGTGCGCAGCCTGAAAGTCGAGAACGAATCCGAGTACATCGGGCTCGATCCGGCCACGCGGCGCAATCTCGAACTCACGGAGACCCTGCGCGGCACCGAATCGCCCACGCTGTTCTCCCTGCTCGACGCCTGCTGCACCACGATGGGCAGCCGCCTGCTGCGCCACTGGCTCCATCACCCGCCGCGCGCGTCGGTCGCCGCGCAACACCGCCAGCAGGCGATCGGCGCGCTGCTCGACGCCCCCGCGCACGACGGCCTCGACGGCCTGCGCAGCGCGCTGCGGCAGATCGCCGACGTCGAACGCATCACCGGCCGGCTCGCGCTGCTGTCCGCGCGGCCGCGCGACCTGTCGAGCCTGCGCGACACCTTCGCCGCGCTGCCCACACTGCGCGCGCGCGTCGCGGCGATCGCGCCGAACGCCGCCGCGCTCGCCCGTCTCGAAGCGGCGCTCGAACCGCCCGCGGAGTGCCTGCACCTGCTGCAAAGCGCGATCGCCGAGGAGCCGGCCGCGATGGTGCGCGACGGCGGCGTGATCGCGCGCGGCTACGATGCCGACCTCGACGAGCTGCGCGACATCTCCGAAAACTGCGGCCAGTTCCTGATCGACCTCGAGACGCGCGAGCGCACCCGCACCGGCATCGGCAATCTGCGCGTCGAGTACAACAAGGTGCATGGCTTCTACATCGAGGTCACGCGCGGCCAGACCGACAAGGTGCCGGACGATTACCGACGCCGCCAGACGCTGAAGAACGCCGAGCGCTACATCACGCCCGAGCTGAAGACCTTCGAGGACAAGGCGCTGTCCGCGCAGGAACGCGCGCTGTCGCGCGAGCGCGCGCTGTACGACGCGGTGCTGCAGGCGCTGCTGCCGTTCATCGAATCGTGCCAGCGGGTCGCGGCCGCGCTGGCGGAACTCGACGTGCTCGGCGCGTTCGCCGAACGCGCGCGCGCGCTCGACTGGGTCGCGCCGGCCTTCTCCGACGAGATCGGCATCGAGATCGAGCAAGGCCGCCATCCGGTCGTCGAGGCGCAGGTCGAGCAGTTCATCGCGAACGACTGCCGCCTGAACCCGGAGCGCAAGCTGCTGCTGATCACCGGCCCGAACATGGGCGGTAAGTCCACCTTCATGCGCCAGACCGCGCTGATCGCGCTGATGGCCTATGTCGGCAGCTACGTGCCGGCCCGCGCCGCGCGCTTCGGCCCGATCGACCGCATCTTCACGCGGATCGGCGCAGCCGACGATCTCGCGGGCGGCCGCTCGACCTTCATGGTCGAGATGACCGAGGCCGCCGCGATCCTCAACGACGCGACCCCGCACAGCCTCGTGCTGATGGACGAGATCGGCCGCGGCACGTCGACCTTCGACGGCCTCGCGCTCGCCTGGGCGATCGCGCGCCACCTGTTGTCGCACAACGCGTGCTACACGCTGTTCGCCACCCACTACTTCGAGCTGACCCAGTTGCCGTCGGAATTCCCGCATGCCGCGAACGTGCACCTGTCGGCCGTCGAGCACGGCCACGGCATCGTATTCCTGCACGCGGTCAACGATGGCCCGGCGAACCAGAGCTACGGCCTGCAGGTCGCGCAATTGGCGGGCGTGCCCACGCCCGTGATCCGCGCGGCGCGCAAGCACCTGGCCTACCTCGAACAGCAGTCCGCGGGCCACGCCACACCGCAACTCGACCTGTTCACCGCGCCCGCCGTGTTCGAGGACGCGGACGACACGCCCACGCCATCCTGCGACGCGCCCGCGCATCCGGCGCTCACCCGCCTGCTCGCGCTCGATCCCGACGATCTGAAGCCGCGCGACGCACTCGATCTGCTGTACGAGCTGCACGCGCTGGCCCGCGCGGATGGAGCGGATGCGCAACGTTGAGCATCCCGCGCGGCGGCGCGGCGCCTCCTGGCGCCCGCCGTTGCTCGCGCTCGCGCTGTCCGCCATGCTGACCGGCCCGGCGGCTGCCGCGCCGGAGGCGCGCGGCAGCGCCTATGCGTTCGCGGTGCTGACGAGCGTGTTCGACACGCCCACCGACGAAGCGCCCGCGCAACGCCTGCTGGACGCGATCGGGCGCGACCGCTCGGTGTCGTTCATCGTCTACGACGGCAACCTGAAGGGTGCGCGCGAAGCCTGCCGCGATGCGCTGTACGAGCAGCGTCTCGCGCTCTTCAACGCATCGCGCATCCCGCTCGTGTTCGTGCCCGGGCAGGCCGACTGGGCCGCGTGCGGCGCAGCGGCGCTGGGCGGCTACGATCCGGTCGAGCGGCTCGATTTCCTGCGCCAGGATCTGTTCTCCGATCCCGCCACGCTCGGCCAGACCCCGCTGCCGCTGACGCGCGAGAGCGAAGTGCCCCGCTTCCGGCCGTACCGCGAGAATGTCCGCTGGGTGCAGGGCGATACGGTGTACGTCGGCCTCAACGCACCCGCGCCGAACAACCGCTATCTGATCGCGGGCGGACGCAACGGCGAATTCGAGGACCGGGTGATCGCCAACGGGTTCTGGATCGACCACGCGGCCGAATACGCGAAGCGCCGCGACGCGCGCGCGCTCGTGATCTTCATGGAAGGGGATCCGCAGTTCGAGCGCTACGAGCGCGCGGACCGCTTTGCCTGGCTGCGCTTCAACCGGCCGCGCAACCGCGACGGTTTCCGTGAGTTGAAGCGAGCGCTGGTGAAGGCCGCGGCGACTTTCCGCCGGCCGGTGCTGATCGTGCATGCAAGCGGCGAGCCGCTCGCCGACGGGTTCCGGATCGATCGTCCGTTGCGTGACGACAAGGGGGAACTGGTGACGAACCTGACGCGTATCGCGGTGGCGTCGCACCAACGTCTCACGCAGTGGTTGCGGATCGACGTCAATCCCGGGCGCCAACCGATGTTCAGCGTCGGCGTGCGGGCCGTGCCGAAGTCGCTGCCTCAACCGCCCGCGCTGCCCGCCGCACCGCGCGACGAGACGCCGTTGCCGCCGATGCCGGAAATCCCCGCGCTGCCGGATCTGCCCGATCCGGGCGCGAGCGACGCCATGCCGCCCGCGCATGAACATCCCGACTACCGCGCGCCCGAACCGCAGTCGGGCGCGACGGCGCCGGGCTCAATGCAAGGTACGCCCTGAGTCGCGATCGTTCGACTCGTCGTCTTCATCCTCGTCGACGATCTCGAGGCCTTCCGCGCCATGCGCGTGCTCGTGTTCGATCTCATCCTCGGTCGCTTCGCGCACGTCCTTGACCGTCAACGCGAAACGCAGCGCCATGCCGGCGAGCGGATGGTTGCCGTCGAGCACGACCTTGTCTTCCGCGACGTCCGTCACCGTGTAGATCAGCGAATCCACTTCCTCGTCGCCGTCTTCCGGCGTGCCTTCGAACTGCATGCCGACTTCGAGCGGCTCCGGGAAACGCTCGCGCGGCTCGATCTTCACCAGTTCCGGATCGTAATCGCCGAAGGCATCCTGCGGTTCGAGCTGGATCTGCGTCTCGAAGCCCGGCTCATGCCCGTCGAGCTGTTCCTCGATCTTGGGGAACGTGCCATCATAGCCGCCGTGCAGATACACCATCGGCTCGTCACTTTCCTCGATAAGGTTGCCCTGTGCGTCCGACAGCTTGTACGTGACCGAGACCACAGTGTTTTTTGCGATTTTCATCCAATTCTCCCAATTACAAATCTCATTATACGATGCCCAAACGGTCCCAAGTCGAACCGTCCGGCCGTGCGCGCGCAAGTGTCGGCGCACCGCGGCCCGACGCGCCGACGCCGCTGCTCGGCGGCCTGACGCCCGCGCAATTCATGCGCCGATACTGGCAGAAAAAGCCCTTGCTCATCCGTCAGGCAATACCCGACGTCACGGCGCCGCTGTCGCGCGACGCGTTGTTCGAACTGGCCGGCGACTACGATGCGGAAGCGCGCCTCATCACGCACTTTCGCAACCGCTGGCAACTCGAGCACGGCCCGTTCGAGGCCGAGCAGTTGCCGAGCGTCACGCGCCGCGCGTGGACGCTGCTGATCCAGGGGCTCGACCTGCACGACGACAATGCGCGCGCGCTGCTCGAACGCTTCCGCTTCATCCCCGACGCGCGCCTCGACGACCTGATGATCTCGTACGCCACGGACGGCGGCGGCGTCGGGCCGCACTTCGACTCGTACGACGTGTTCCTGCTGCAGGTTCACGGCAAGCGCCGCTGGCGCATCGGCGCGCAAACCGACCTGTCGCTGCAGACGGGCGTGCCGCTCAAGATCCTCGAACACTTCGAACCGACCGACGAATGGGTGCTGGAACCGGGCGACATGTTGTACCTGCCGCCCCACATCGCCCATGACGGCCTCGCCGAGGGCGAATGCATGACCTGCTCGATCGGCTTCCGCGCGCCGTCCGCGGGCGAGCTGGGCGCGCAGTTCCTCTATCATCTGGCGGAGCGCGGCGGCGTGCGCACGGGCGCGCGCGCCGACGCGGCGTACCGCGATCCGGGCCAGCCGGCCGTGGACACGCCCGCGCAACTGCCGCCCGCGATGGTCGAGCGCGTGACGGCCATGCTCTCCAGCATCAAATGGAGCGATCGCGACATTGGTGAATTCCTCGGTTGTTATCTGAGCGAACCCAAACCGAACGTCGTTTTCGAGCCCCCCGCCCGCGTGCTCGGCGAGGCCGCCTTCGCGGCCCGGGCGGCCCGCGAAGGCTTACGACTCGACAGAAGGACCGCGTTGTTGTATAACGCGCGCTCGTACTTCATCAACGGCGAGGAAAACCCGCTTCAAACGGCCTCAAAATGGCTGCCGGAGGTGGCCAATACTCGCCAGATGGGGGCGAAACGCTTTGTAACACTATCTGGCGACCCTGCAATGACAGCCTTGCTGCACGAATGGTATCGTGCGGGCTGGATACGGGTCGGCAAGCTGGAGTAAAGTTGCTGATTCGTCAGCCCATGCAAAGCGGAATTTGTATGGGAAAGACAACGTATTGACCCCGGATTTGTCGACGGTCGATAGGAAAGTGCATATAATTTCCGCCCAAGCCGTAGGGAAGATTCACGCTCTTGAAAGTGCATCTCCACCAGCGGCCCAGGTCGGTGTTGGAGCACATTACCGGTATTGTTTCGCGCTGTTGCTTACCTTTAACCATAAAAGGACGTGATCATGAAGAAATCCCTCCTCGTAGCTTCCCTGTTGGCTGCTGTTGCACTGGCTGCGTGCAACAAGAGCGCTGATCAAGCTGCTTCGGCTGCTAGCGACGCTTCGGCTGCTGCTGCTTCGGCTGCTTCGACGGCTGCTGCTGCAGCGACGGACGCTGCTTCGAGCGTGTCGGCTGCTGCAAGCGATGCAGCTGCTGCAGTGGCGTCGGCTGCTTCGGCAGCGACGGCCGCTCCGGCTTCGGGCGCAAGCCAGTAAGTCGCAGGGTCAGCATCAGCTGAAAAAAACCGGCCTTCGGGCCGGTTTTTTTATGGGCGCGAAAAACGCGCCACGCATCGCCACTGAAAGCCTAACGCAAGCAGAGCCAATCAAATCCGTCGCTCTGCGACGCCACCCGCACGTCGTCGGGCTGCCCGCCCAGCGCCCCCGCGAGCCCCGCCTGCGCCAGCTCCGGCAGGTTGTTCTGCTGACTCAGGTGAGCGGCGACCACATGCTGCAGGCGCGTGCGATCGAGCGACGCGAGAATCTCCGCCGCCGCCTCGTTGCTCAGGTGGCCGTGATTGCCCCCGATCCGGGCCTTCAGCGAGGCCGGATAGCGGCTGCCCGCCAGCATGGCGACATCATGATTGGATTCGAGCACGAGGCCGTCGCAGCCGCCCAGCGTCGCGCAAATATGCGGCGTCGCCGTGCCGACGTCGGTCAGCACGCCAAGCCGATGCGCGCCGTCCGAAAACACGAACTGGAGCGGTTCACGCGCATCGTGGGGAACGGTGTAGGGATGCAGGCACAGATCGCCGAGCGGCGCCGCCTCGTCGCCCCACAACACGTGGAGATCGATGTCGGCCGCATCGGCGCCCACGGCGCGCGCGGTGCCCCAGCTCATGTAGAGCGGCAGCGCCGCGCGGCGCGCGAGCGTCAGCGCACTGCCGATGTGGTCGCTGTGTTCGTGAGTGATCAGGATCGCGTCGAGCTGGTCGACGCGCAGATCGAGGCGCGCAAGCCGGCGCTCGATCTCTTTCCCCGAAAAACCGCAGTCGAGCAGGACGCGCGTGGTCGTGACGCCGTCGGAGGCCTCGACGACCAGCGCGTTCCCTTCGCTGCCGCTTCCCAGGCTCGCGAAGCGCACCTCAGTTCAACTGCGCGTGCAGCAGCGAGATGATGCGCTGCGCATCGGAGGAGTTGTCGACCTGGCCGTTCGCGTCGACCACCGCGATCTGCGTCTTCGCATCGCCCTGCGGACGCACGTTGACGAGGAACTCCTTGCCCGGCTTCGCGGCCGTCGGGCCGCCGTAGAACAGCTTGCCGAACAGGCCGTCGCGCTTCAGCTCTTCCATCGAGTTGGCGTAGCGCACGTAGTAGATGCCCTTTTCGCGATCGCGATTGTCGACCGTGAAGTTGGTGCGGTCGAGCGCGAGGCCGACGCGCAGCCAGGCGCGATCGAACGACTCCGACAGGTCGAGGGTCGCGCCGGAATCCACCACCGTCGCGGGCGCCGTCGCCGGACGCGCTTCCGTCAGCAGTTGCTTCGCCTGCGCGTCGGTCAGCCCGAACTTCTCCATCAGCTTCGCGAGGAACACGGCTTCCAGCACCGGATTGCGCGGACGCTCCTCCCAACGCGACGAGGTGCCGCCCTGCGGCCCCGTCATCATTTCCTCCATCGCGCTGTGCGTGATCGAGATGTCGGTGTTGCCGTCCGCGGTGCGCGTGACGAGCGTGCGGAAGCGGTCGCGCGTGCCCGACGAGTAGACGAAATCGATCACGCGGCCGATCGAGCGGCGGAACCAGTCATCCGGAATGTTCGCGCGGTTTTCCGCCCAGTCGGTCGCCATGATGCCGGTGGCGGGCGCATCGGTCTTCAGCGAGAAGCCGTTGTCCTGCCAGAATTCCTTGAGCTGCGGCCACAGCTGCTCCGGCGTGCGGCCGTCGACCACGAGCCAGCGATGGTCGCCGTCGCGCTCGACGTGCATGCCGTACGGATCGCGCGCGCTCGGCTGCCCTTCCGTCGCGTTGCCGGCCGGCGTCACCTGGCGCGTCGGCGCCGAGCCGAGGCCCGAATTGGTCGGCGGCGCGACATACGCGGGCGTGAGCGGCACCGCGCTCAGATCCTGCGGCACCGCGAGCGGCGGCGCCGCGCCGGTCGACTTGTAGTTGACCCGGTCGGGCGCGAGATAGTCGTTCAGCGTGTCACAGCCGGCGAGCGCGCCCAGCGCGAACGCGACGATCGCAACCTGGAGGGCGCGCGGGGAAAAGGCGAAATGTTTCATGAAGTCCTTCGTCTTGCTAGAACGCATGTCATGGGCGACGCCGGGCTGGTATGCCGGGTCAGTGTCGAAAAAAGCGGTGCAATACCAATGCGGCCGCCCGATGGGGCGGCCGCGTCCGGCTCAACTCGGGATGCCGGCTTCGCGTAACGCGCCGCGCACGGCGTCGTGGCAGCGTTCGTCGAGCGGCGTCAGCGGCAGGCGGATACCGCCCTCGATCCGACCCATCTGCTGCAGGGCCCATTTCACCGGAATCGGATTCGCCTCGATGAACAGGTGCTTGTGCAGCGACAGCAGTTTCATGTGGATCTCGCGCGCCGTCGCGACATCGCCCGCCAGCGCGGCACGGCACAGCGCGCTCATCGCGCGCGGCGCGACGTTCGCCGTCACCGAGATATTGCCGTGGCCGCCCAGCAGCATCAGCGCGATCGCGGTCGGATCGTCGCCGCTGTAGATCGCGAAATGCGCGGGCGCGCCCTTGATCAGTTGCACGGCGCGATCGATGTTGCCGGTCGCCTCCTTCACGCCGACGATGCCCGGCACCTCGGCGAGACGCAGGATCGTCTCGTTCGACATGTCCGCGACCGTGCGGCCCGGCACGTTGTACAGGATCACCGGCAGGTCGACCGCCTCGGCGATCGTGCGGAAATGGCGGTACATGCCTTCCTGGGTGGGCTTGTTGTAGTACGGCACCACCTGAAGCGTCGCGTCGGCGCCGACCGCCTTCGCCTGCTTCGACAGCTCGATCGCTTCCGCCGTCGAATTGCCGCCCGCGCCCGCGATGATCGGGATCCGTTTCGCCGCGTGCTCGACCGCGGTCTGGATCGTCTGGATATGTTCGTCAACCGAAACCGTCGCCGACTCCCCGCTCGTGCCGACCACGACGAGGGCATCCGTCCCCTCTTCGATATGCCAGTCGATCAGTTTGCGGAACGCCGGCAGATCGAGGCTGCCGTCTTCGTGCATCGGGGTGACGATCGCGGGGATGCTGCCGCGGATTTGAATGCCGTCTTGAGTGCCGTTAGCCATGAAGCGCGATGAATTTGAACCAGTAAACGTCGATTGTAGCGGATTAGACAGCCAGTCCGTAACGCGGAAATCCCGCCCCTGCCTGCAAAGCCTGTTCGCGCACCGCGCAGATGCGCTGCACGAAGGCTGCACGCGGCGCCGCCACGAAGCCGTCCTCGAACGCGATCACGCGCAGCGTGCCGCGCACCGCGTCCAGCAATTCGCCGGGCGCGAGCAGGAATGCGGGGTTGGACGGCTTGCCCAGCGTTTGGTTGCCGTGTGCGAAGGTTTCGTACAACAAGGCCCCGCCCGGCGCGAGTGCGTCGATCAGACGCGGCAGCAGCGGACGGTGCAGGTAGTTCGTGACCACCACGGCAGCGAAGCGCGCATCGGCCGCAAGCGGCCACGGCGCCCCCTCCAGGTCGGCCGCGCGCGCGTCGACCCCCGGCAGCGCCGCGAGCGACGCCAGCGCCGCCGGATCGCGCTCGAGCGCGCAGACCGGATGACCGCGCCCGGCGAACCAGCCCGCGTGCCGGCCGTGTCCGGCGGCGACGTCGAGCACCGCGCCGCCCGACGGCACGAGCGCCGCCCAGCGGCGCACCCACTCGGAGGGTGCGGGCGGCGCGCCGCCCGACGGAGCGCCGCCCGCCATCGTCACGGATGCCGCCTGCATGCTCAGTTGTACGAGAGGCCCATGGCCTCGCGCACGTCGCGCATCGTCTCGGTCGCGTGCTTGCGCGCCTTGTCGCAGCCGTCCGCGACGATCGCGCGCAGCAGCGACGGATCGTCCATGTATTTCTGCGCGCGCTCGAGCATCGGCTGCTGCTCGCGCAGGATGCCTTCGATCACCGGCTGCTTGCAGTCGAGGCAGCCGATGCCCGCCGTGCGGCAGCCGTTCTGCACCCACTCGTGGGTGGTCGCGTCGGTGTAGACCTGATGCAGCTGCCACACCGGGCACTTGTCCGGGTCGCCCGGATCGGTGCGGCGCACGCGCGCGGGATCGGTCGGCATCGTGCGGACCTTCTTGCTGATCGTCTCCGCGTCCTCGCGCAGCCCGATCGTGTTGCCGTACGACTTCGACATCTTCTGGCCGTCGAGGCCGGGCATGCGCGACGCCGCGGTCAGCAGCGCCTGCGGCTCGACGAGGATGATCTTGCGCGCGCCTTCGAGATAGCCGAACAGGCGCTCGCGATCGCTCATCGACAGGCTCTGCGACTCCTGCAGCATCGCGCGCGCCTGCTCGAGCGCCTCGTCGTCGCCCTCCTGCTGGTAGGCGTTGCGCAGCTCGTGATACAGCTTCGCGCGCTTGCCGCCGAGCTTCTTCGCGGCCTCGAGCGCCTTCTCCTCGAAGCCCGGCTCGCGGCCGTAGAGGTAGTTGAAGCGGCGCGCGATCTCGCGCGTCATCTCGACGTGCGGCACCTGGTCCTCGCCGACCGGCACGAGCGAACCGCGGTACAGCAGGATGTCGGCCGCCATCAGCACCGGATAACCCAGGAAGCCGTAGGTGGACAGATCCTTGTCCTTGAGCTTCTCCATCTGCTCCTTGTAGGTCGGCACCCGTTCGAGCCAGCCGAGCGGCGTGCTCATGCCGAGCAGCAGCGCCAGCTCGGCGTGCTCCGGCACCTTGCTCTGGATGAACAGCGTCGCCTGCGACGGATCGATCCCGGACGCGAGCCAGTCGATCAGCACGTCCCACACGTTCTTCTCGATCACCTCGGGCGTTTCGTAGTGCGTGGTCAGCGCATGCCAGTCGACCACGCAGAAGAAGCACGGATACTCGGACTGCAGTTTCACCCAGTTCTTCAGCACGCCGTGGTAATGGCCGAGGTGGAGCGACCCGGTGGGTCGCATGCCGGAAAAGATACGGTCTGGGAACATGATTGTCGTTAGAAAAGCGATGCGAATGGGGTCAGGACGGCGGTCACGACGTCGTAGCCGACGCCGACGAGCGGGCGCAGCCAGAATTTCGTCAACAGGCCGGTCGCGACGAGCGCGAGCACGATGAAGAAGCCGTACGGTTCGATCCGCGACAGCATGATCGACTGCTTCGGCGGCAGCAGCGCGGTCAGGATCCGGCCGCCGTCGAGCGGCGGCAGCGGGAACAGGTTCAGCACGCCGAGCACGAGATTCACGCCGACGCCCGCCGCGGCCATGCGCGTGAAGAACGGTTCGTCGACGCCCGCTCCGGCGAGCCCGATGCTGACGAAGCCCCACAGCAGCGCCTGCACGAAATTGCAGCCGGGGCCCGCGAGCGACACCCACAGGCTGCCCCAGCGCGGATTGCGCAGGTTGCCGAACGACACCGGCACGGGCTTCGCATAACCGAACAGGAACGCGCCGCTCGTCAGGAAATACAGCACGAGCGGGATCGCGATCGTGCCGATCGGATCGATGTGGCGCATCGGATTGAAGGACACGCGGCCCATCATGTAGGCGGTGTTGTCGCCGAGCAGGCGGGCGGCGTAGCCGTGGGCGGCCTCGTGCAGCGTGATCGCGAAGATCACGGGCAGTGCGTAGACGGCGATTGTTTGTATCAGGGAAGCATCCATAGCGCGCTATTGTAACAAGCAGGATCGGACCAGAACCGAACGGTTCGGTCAGGCATCACGCGTCGGCCGTCAGGCCGAACGGTTCGAGCGGGCCGCGCCCCGCGCGCACGAGCTGCGGCGCGTCGCCCGTCAGGTCGATCACGGTCGACGGTTCGCGCGGACACGCGCCGCCGTCGATCACGAGATCCAGCTGTTTCTCGAGCTGCATGCGAATCTCGTCGGGATCGTTGAGCGGTTCGTCGTCGGGCGGCAGGATCAGGGTCGTGCCGAGCAGCGGTTCGCCGAGCGCATCGAGCAGCGCGAGCGTGATCGCGTGATCCGGCACGCGCAGCCCGATGGTCTTGCGCGACGGATGCGACAGCCGGCGCGGCACTTCCTTGGTCGCCTGCAGCAGGAACACGTACGGGCCGGGCGTGACCGAGCGGATCAGGCGGTACTGGCGATTGTCGACCATCGCGAAATTGGCCAGCTCGGACAGATCGCGCACGAGCAGCGACAGATGCTGCTTGTCGTCGAGCTGGCGGATCCGCCGGATGCGCTCGACCGCGTCCTTGTCGTCGAGGCGGCAGCCGAGCGCATAGCTCGAATCGGTCGGCAGCGCAACCACGCCGCCCTGCTTGACGATCTCCACCGCCTGCTTGATCAGGCGCGGCTGCGGATTTTCCGGATGAATCCTGAAGAACTGGGACATGGGGGCGACGTTGAGAATGAGTACGCGAGCGCGCCGCCCCGCATCGGGCGGGGCCGCCGCGCCGCTTGCGCGGCGCTACAGCCAGCGTTCCCAGACGGGTTTGAGATCGGACGGCAGCGGCGGCAGGCTGCCAAGGTCGACACGGCCCTCGCCCGGCCCGTGGAAATCCGAGCCGCGCGACGCCTCGAAACCGAAGCGCCGGGCCACATCCGCGTATTCGCGGTACTGGTCGGGCGTGTGGCTGCCCGTCACCACTTCGATCGCGCGGCCGCCGAGGTCGATGAATTCCGCGAAGAACGCATCGAACTCGATCGGCGTGAACGCATAGCGCCCCGGATGCGCGATGATCGCCTCGCCGCCCGCCTGCCGGATCCAGCCCACCGCGTCGGCAAGCTTCGCCCAACGATGCGGCACGTAGCCGGGCTTGCCGTCGCCGAGGAAGCTGTCGAACACGTCGGCCGTCGAGGCCGCGACGCCGTGCTCGACCAGGAAGCGCGCGAAATGCGTGCGCGAGATCAGGTCGGGATTCGACACGTACTTGAGCGCGCCCTCGTACGCGCCGGGAATGCCGAGCGCCTCGAGCTGCTCGCCGATCGCGACCGCGCGCGCCGCGCGCCCGTGCCGGGTGCGGTACAGGCCGTCGACGAGCGCCGGGTGAGCCGGATCGAGATTGAGGCCGACGATGTGCACGGTGCGCGACGCCCAGGTCACCGAGATCTCGACGCCGCTCAGATAACGCATGCCGAGCGCCTCCGCGGTCGCGCGCGCCTCCTGCTGTCCGCCGATCTCGTCGTGGTCGGTCAGCGACCACAGCGTGACGCCGCCCGCATGGGCGCGGCGCGCGACGTCGACGGGCGACAGCTGGCCGTCGGAAACATTGGAATGGCAGTGGAGATCGGCGTTCATCATCGGCATGGAAGGTTCCCAGCCATTCTACTGCAATGCGACAATCCGCCCCTGCCCCTCGCACGTCGACTTACGCGCAGAATGCCTCGATCAGCGCGGCGATCTGCTCGGGCTGGTCGTGATGGACCATGTGGCCCGCGTCGTCGACATACTTCTCGCGCCAGTCCGGGAACGCGGCGAAGCGCGCCTTGAACTCCGCCAGCGGGATCTCGCCCGCGAGCTGCGCGAGGGTCGGCGAGTTCACCGCCTCGACGTGCAGCACCTTCGCGCGCACCTGCGCCCAGCTCGCCATCACCTCGTCGAGGCGATACAGCATCGGCCCCATCATCTTGTGCGCGGGGTCCGCCAGCAGGTGATAGCGGCCGTCGTCGCGCAGCGTCGCCCAATGCCGGGCCAGGAAGGCCGCGCGGCGCGGCTCAAGGCGCGGATTGGTCTTGGTGAGGCGCGCGGCAACCTCGTCGAGCGAGGCGTACGCGCGCAACTCGGGCGGCGCATGCAGATCGTCGAGCCAGCGCCGCAGCCGCTTCGGCGCCTGCTCGGCGCGCGCCGGCGGCAGCCCGAAACCCTCCAGGTCGACCACCCGCCGCACCCGCTCGGGCCGCACGCCCGCATACAGGCACACCACGTTCGCCCCCATGCTGTGGCCGACCAGGTTCACCTCGCCCGTCGGCGTGTAGTGGTCGATCAGCGCATCGAGATCCGCGAGATATTCCTGGAACCAGTAATGACCGCCGCCGCTCGCCGCGACCGTCCAGTCGGACAGCCCGAAGCCGCGCGCGTCGGGCGCGAGCACCTGCCAGTCGCCCGCGAGCGCGTCGACGACGAACTGGAACGACGCCGCGACATCCATCCAGCCATGCAGCATGTAGAGCGTCGGCGCATCGGGCCGCCCCCAGCGCCGGACGTGCAGTTTGACGCCACGCACGGTGACGAAGTCGGATGCGGATTGGATGGGATTCATCGCCGGGGCCAAAAAAGAATGGTCGTTCGATTATATCGGGCGCGGTGCGGCTGTACAGCGCGCGGATGCGCCCGTCTATCGAGGCCGCGCTCTAGGCGCGCTCGGGCGCGGACGGCTCGGCGTCCTGCGCCGCGAGCGCCGCCAGTTCCACGTCGTCGAAGCCGGCATCGCGCCGCGCGTCGAAGTTGAACGGGCCGCGCAGGCGCGGTGCATGGTGGGTTTCGGCAAGCCGCAGGTAGGTCACATGAGGGTCGAGCCCCGTCTGCGCGCACAGATGGCGGAACCACTGATTGCCGATCCGCACGTGGCCGATCTCGTCGCGCAGGATCACGTCGAGGATCGCCGCCGACGCCATGTCTCCGGCCTGCGCGAGCCGCGCGCGGATCGGCGGCGACGCGTCGAGCCCGCGCGCCTCCAGCGTGCGCGGCACGAGCGCCATGCGCGCGAGCACGTCGGCCGCGGTGCGTTCGCACATCTCCCACAGCCCGTTGTGCGCGGAAAAATCGCCGTACGCGTGGCCGAACTCGGCGAGACGCGCCACCAGCAGCGTGTAGTGATGCGCCTCTTCCGCCGCGACTTTCAGCCAGTCGGCGTAGAACGCCTCGGGCATGCCGCCGAAGCGCCAGACCGCGTCGAGCGCCAGATTGATCGCATTGAACTCGATGTGCGCGAGCGCGTGCAGCAGCGCGGCGCGCCCCGCTTCCGAGCGCATGTTGCGTCGCTGCAACTGGCGCGGCTCGACCAGCTCGGGCCGCGCCGGCCGCCCGGGCAGGCCGGCCGGCTCGGCCGGCGTGCGCGCCGGATCGGGCGTCGCGCAGCCCGCCTGACAATCCGCCCACAGCGCGCGCACCTGCGCGCACTTCGCCGTGGGATCGGTCTCGCGCAGCGCAGCGAGCGCCGCGTCGCGCAGGCCGCGCGCCGGGACGGAGGATAAATTCGGGACGGACATGAGGAATCCACGTCGAGGCGCGCCGGGAAGCTGCGCGCGCAAGCGTTTACAATAGGCGGTCAGGCCGGCGCGCCCAGCGCGCGCCGCACCTGGCGCCATTGTACCGGCGCCCAACCAGATCAATCGGAGACTTCGTGACCATCTACAAGCTCGGCGATACCGCCCCGACCATCCATGAAAGCGTCTTCGTCGCGGATACCGCGGCGATCATCGGCCAGGTCGTTCTCGAGGAGAACGCGAGCGTGTGGTTTGGCGCGACGATCCGCGGCGACAACGAGCCGATCAGGGTCGGCGCCGGCAGCAACGTGCAGGAAGGCGCGGTGCTGCACACCGACCCCGGCTGCCCGCTGACGATCGCGCCGAACGTCACGATCGGCCACCAGGCGATGCTGCATGGCTGCACGATCGGCGAGGGTTCGCTGATCGGGATTCAGGCGGTGGTCTTGAATCGCGCGGTGATCGGCCGCAACTGTCTGGTTGGCGCGGGCGCCGTGATCACGGAAGGCAAGACCTTCCCGGACAATTCGCTGATCCTGGGCGCGCCCGCCCGGGTCGCGCGCACCTTGTCCGACGAGGAGATCGCGAGCCTGCATGTGAACACGCGCAATTACGCCGAACGGCGTGCGTATTTCAAGGAGCAGCTCGTGCGGATCGGCTAGGCCGACTGCCCGCGCGAGCTGTCCGACTAGCGAGGAAAAAGAGTGAGCGACCAGTTACAGAAATTCATGTTCAGCGCGGCCCCGGTGCGCGGCGAGATCGTCTCGCTGAGCAATACGTGGCAGGAAGTCCTGACGCGCCGGGACTACCCGGCCCCGGTGCGCACCATGCTCGGCGAGATGATGGCCGCCTGCGCGCTGCTGTCCGCGAACCTGAAGTTCGACGGCATGCTCATCATGCAGATCTTCGGCGACGGCCCGGTCAAGATGCTCGTGGTGCAGTGCGGATCGGATCTGTCGATGCGCGCGACCGCGAAGTTCTCGGACCAGGTCGCGGCAACGATCGGCGACGACGTGGGCTTCGCCGAGCTGATCAACGCGAGCGGCCACGGCCGCTGCGTGATCACGCTCGATCCGGCCGACAAGCGACCCGGCCAGCAGCCGTACCAGGGCATCGTGCCGCTCAACGGCGAACATGGCCCGCTCGAATCGATCGCGCAGGTGCTCGAGCATTACATGCACCATTCCGAGCAGCTCGACACGCGCCTCTGGCTCGCGGCCAACCGCGACCGCGCCGTCGGCATGCTGCTGCAGAAGCTGCCCGGCGACGGCGGCATCGTGCCACGCGCGAACGAAACCGATGTGGATACCTGGGAACGGGTCTGCACGCTCGGCGGCACGCTGTCCTCGAAGGAACTGCTCGAAGTGGAACCCGAGACGGTGTTTCGGCGTCTGTTCTGGCAGGAGAACGTGCAGCACTTCGAACCGGCCGCGACGCGCTTCCAGTGCACCTGCTCGCGCGGCAAGGTCGGCTCGATGCTGCGCATGCTCGGTCGCGAGGAAGTCGACGGCGTGATCGAGGAGCGCGGCCACGTCGAGATCCACTGCGAATTCTGCAACCAGCGCTACGAGTTCGACCCCGTCGACATTGCGCAATTGTTCGCGGCGCCCGCGCTCGACACGGGTGTCGCCCCCGCCGCCGACCAGCGGCACTGACGTCCGCCGCGCCCCGTCCCGGGGCGTCGGCCGGCGCCGGATCGTCGTCGTTGTTGGAGATGCCAAGATGAAACCGTCTTACCGCCGCACCGCGCCGCTCGTCGCGCCCCTTGCGGTCACCCTCGCGCTCGCGGGCTGCGCGGTCGAGCCGCCGTCGACGCTGCTGAGCCGCCTGCCGGACGGCCAGCCCGGTGCGGCCGGCCCGGCTCACCCGCTCACGCCCGACGAACGCAAGCGTTTCGACGCGATCGATCGGCAGGTGCTCGCCGAGCAGAACCGGGCCATCACCGCCGACGCCGCCGCGCGCGCCTGGAGCTACTACACGCCGCCGCCCGTCACCTACTACGGCGGCTATTACGGCCGGGGCGGCTGGGGCAGCGGCATCGGCTACAGCTATCCCGGCTGGTGGTGGTAAAAACGCACGTCCGATTAACAAGCCGCAGGAAATAAAAAGCGCGACTCGCAAGTCGCGCTTTTTATCATGGGATCCGAAGCATCAGCCGTCGTGGTGCGCGGGTTTCGCCGCCTTGTTCGCATGCCGCTTGTCGGGCTTCGCGCGCGACTCCGGATTCGGCACCACGCGCACCGGCGCGGCCGACACCTCGCCGCGCGTCGACGTCGCCGCCATCTGCGCGCCGCTCGCCGCGAGCGCCGGCGCGTTCGGCGAGACGAACTGCACGAACACCTCGCTGTCCTTGACCATGCCCATCTCGTAGCGGGCGCGCTCCTCGATCGCCGCGGTGCCGTTTTGCAGATCCTGCACCTCGCCGCCGATCCGCTCGTTGCGCAGCTTCTCGTCGGCGTTGCGCTGCAACTGGTCGCTCAGCTGCTGGCGCAGCTCGTGTACCCGCAGCCAACCGCCGTGCCCCCACCAGAGAGGGTACTGAATCAACGCCAACAGGGCGATCAGAACGACGGTAACAAGCCGCATGAATGAACCGCAGATATAAGAATCGCCGCTCTGCGAGGATCACAGAGCGGCGTCATCGATGACAAGGACCGATAGTAACGCGTTAGCGCAAGTTATAGAACGCCGACTTGCCCGGATAGCTCGCGATGTCGCCGAGATCCTCTTCGATGCGCAGCAGTTGGTTGTACTTCGAAATGCGGTCGCTGCGCGACAGCGAACCCGTCTTGATCTGCCCCGCGTTCAGGCCGACCGCGATATCGGCGATCGTCGAATCCTCGGTTTCACCCGAACGGTGCGAAATCACCGCCGTGTAGCCCGCGCGCTTGGCCATCTCGATCGCCGCGAACGTTTCGGTCAACGTACCGATCTGATTGATCTTGATGAGGATCGAGTTCGCGATGCCCTGATCGATGCCTTCCTTCAGGATCCGCGTGTTCGTGACGAACAGGTCGTCGCCGACCAGCTGCACCTTCTTGCCCAGACGCTCGGTCAGCAGCTTCCAGCCGGCCCAGTCGCCTTCGTGCATGCCATCCTCGATCGACACGATCGGGAACTTGTCGGCGAGCGTGGCGAGATAGTCGGTGAATTCCGCCGACGACAGCTGCAGGCCTTCGCCCGCGAGCTGGTACTTGCCGTCGTGGTAGAACTCGGACGCCGCGCAATCGAGCGCGAGCAGCACGTCCTCGCCCGCGCGGTAGCCGGCCTTCTCGATCGCCTGCAGGATCATCGACAGGCACTCGTCGTTGCTGCCGAAGTTCGGCGCGAAGCCGCCCTCGTCGCCCACGGCCGTGCTCATGCCGCGATCCGACAGGATCTTCTTCAGCGCGTGGAACACTTCCGCGCCGCAACGCAGCGCTTCACGGAAGGTCGGCTGGCTGACCGGCACGATCATGAATTCCTGGATGTCCAGGCTGTTGTTCGCGTGCGCGCCGCCGTTGACGATGTTCATCATCGGCACCGGCAGCTGCATCGCGCCCGAGCCGCCGAAGTAGCGGTACAGCGGCAGGCCCGCTTCCTCGGCCGCCGCCTTCGCGACCGCCATCGACACCGCGAGCATCGCGTTCGCGCCGAGGCGCGACTTGTTGTCGGTGCCGTCCAGTTCGAGCAGCGTCTTGTCGAGGAACGCCTGCTCCGACGCGTCGAGGCCCATGATCGCCTCGGAGATTTCGGTGTTGATATGCTCGACCGCCTTCAGCACCCCCTTGCCGCCGTAACGGCCGGTTTCGCCGTCACGCAGTTCGATCGCCTCGCGCGAACCGGTGGACGCGCCCGACGGCACCGCCGCGCGGCCCATCGTGCCCGATTCGAGCAGCACGTCGCACTCGACCGTGGGGTTGCCGCGCGAATCCAGAATCTCGCGGCCGATGATATCTACGATTGCACTCATGGTTTCCTCTGAGGATGACGATGGATTCTGTCTGTCTCTACGTCTGCGGCGAGCGGCCCGCGCCCTCTGTGGACGCGTGGGCGGCCGCCGAGTTCATCAATTGAAATCGTTTTCCAGGAACGGCGTGCGCTTCACGGCCTGATCGAGCGTGACGAGCGTCTCGAGCAGCGCTTCCATGCGGTGCAGCGGCACGGCGTTCGGGCCGTCCGACTTGGCTTCGGCCGGGTTCGGGTGAGTCTCCATGAAGAGCCCGGCGACCCCCGTCGCGACCGCCGCGCGCGCGAGCACCGGCACGAATTCGCGCTGGCCGCCCGAACTCGTGCCCTGCCCGCCCGGCAGCTGCACCGAGTGGGTGGCGTCGAACACGACCGGCGCACCCGTCTCGCGCATGATCGCGAGCGAACGCATGTCGGACACGAGGTTGTTGTAGCCGAACGACGCACCGCGCTCGCACGCGAAGAAGCGGTCCTCGGACAGGCCGGCTTCGCGCGCGGCCGCCCGCGCCTTGTCGATCACGTTCTTCATGTCGTGCGGCGCGAGGAACTGGCCCTTCTTGATGTTGACGGGCTTGCCCGAGCGCGCGCAGGCGTGGATGAAATCAGTCTGGCGGCACAGGAACGCGGGCGTCTGCAGGACGTCGACCACCGACGCAACCGCCTCGATCTCCTCGATCGCGTGCACGTCGGTCAGGATCGGCAGGCCGAGCTGGCGCTTGACCTCGGACAGGATCCGCAGCCCTTCGTCCATCCCGAGCCCGCGGAACGACGTGCCGGAGCTGCGGTTCGCCTTGTCGTACGACGACTTGTAGATCAGCGGTACGTTCAGCTTCGCGCAGATTTCCTTCAGCCGGCCCGCGGTATCGAGCGCCATCTGCTCGGATTCGACGACGCAGGTGCCGGCGATCAGGAAGAACGGCCGGTCGAGACCGACTTCGAAATCGCCCAGTTTCATGCTTTCACTCCGGCCCGCGCCTGCTGGTTCGCGAGCGCGGCTTCGACAAACGACTTGAAGAGCGGATGACCGTCACGCGGCGTGGACGTGAATTCCGGGTGGAACTGCACGCCGACGAACCACGGGTGCATCGAACGCGGCAGCTCCATCATTTCCGGCAGGTCCTCGCTCGGGGTCCGTGCGCTGATGATGAGGCCGCCCGCCTCGAGTTGGGGCACCAGGCGGTTATTCACTTCATAACGGTGGCGATGGCGCTCGTTCACGTCGTTGCCATAAATCTCCGCCGCGAGCGTGCCGGGCTTGATCGGGCAGCGCTGCGAGCCGAGCCGCATCGTGCCGCCGAGATCCGACTCCTCGGTGCGCTTCTCGACCTTGCCGTCGCGGTCGTACCACTCGGTGATCAGCGCGACCACGCGCGACGGCGTGTTCGGATCGAACTCGGTGCTGTTCGCGCCGGCCAGGCCGACCACGTCGCGCGCGAACTCGATCACCGCGAGCTGCATGCCGAGGCAGATGCCGAGGTACGGCACCTTCGCTTCGCGCGCATAGCGGATCGCCGCGATCTTGCCTTCCGTGCCGCGCCGGCCGAAGCCGCCCGGCACCAGCACCGCGTCGAGATGCGCGAGGCTCGCCGCGCCGTTGGTCTCGAGTTCCTCGGAATCGATGTACTCGATGTTGACCTTGGTCGAGGTGTGGATCGACGCATGGCGCAGCGCCTCGATCAGCGACTTGTACGACTCCGTCAGGTCGACGTACTTGCCGACCATGCCGATCGTGACTTCGTGCTTCGGATTCTGCAGCTTGTCGACGAGCCCCGCCCACATCTCGAGCTGAGCCGGCTGCGGCGACAGCTTCAATTCCTCGCAGATGATCTTGTCGAGACCCTGGTCGTGCAGCATCTGCGGAATCTTGTAGATGCTGTCGACGTCCCACACCGAGATCACGGCGTCTTCCGGCACGTTCGAGAACAGCGAGATCTTCTTCGATTCGTCGTCGGGGATGCGGCGGTCCGCGCGGCACAGCAGCACGTGCGGCGAGATACCGATCTCGCGCAGCTTCTGCACGCTGTGCTGGGTCGGCTTCGTCTTCAGCTCGCCCGCCGTCGCGATGAACGGCACGAGCGTCAGGTGGACGAAGCAGGCGCTGTTGCGGCCGAGGCGCAGGCTCATCTGGCGCGCGGCCTCAAGGAACGGCAGCGATTCGATATCGCCCACCGTGCCGCCGATCTCGACGATCGCCACGTCGGGCTCGCCGCAGGTCGCGGACGCCGCGCCGCGCTCGATGAACGCCTGGATCTCGTTGGTGATGTGCGGGATCACCTGCACGGTCTTGCCGAGATAGTCGCCGCGGCGCTCCTTGCGGATCACCGATTCGTAGATCTGGCCCGTGGTGAAGTTGTTGGCCTTGCGCATCTTCGTGCTGATGAAGCGCTCATAGTGGCCGAGATCGAGGTCGGTTTCCGCACCGTCTTCCGTCACGAACACTTCGCCGTGCTGGAACGGGCTCATCGTGCCGGGGTCGACGTTGATGTACGGATCGAGTTTGAGGAGGGTGACTTTCAGGCCGCGCGATTCGAGAATCGCGGCGAGGGAGGCGGCGGCAATCCCCTTGCCGAGGGAAGAAACTACGCCGCCGGTGACGAAAACATATTTGGTCATCGCTGAGTGCTCGCGGGAAAAACGGATTATACCGTAAAGCCCGCTCATCTCTCAGCATTCGCTCCCCGATCCTGCCCTATCGAGGTGAGTCCCCGCTCCGTTTCACGCGCACCGCGGCGCCTGCGCGCCGCCCTCCGCGATGCGCAGCGCATTGAGCATCCGCTGCAGCGCACGGGCGGTCTCGAGTGGCCGTTCCATCGGGAACAGATGGCTGCCCTCCAGCCATTCGACCCGGCCGCGCGCCGCCCGCCGCGTCGCATCGAGACCGATCTGGCGGACCTCGCGCGAGCGCGTGCCGGCGAGGAACCCGATCGGCACGGGCGCGCCGTGCGCGAGCCGCGGGCCGAGCGTGTGCGGCAGCGTGCGGTAGATCATGTACTCGACCTCGCGGTCGAATGCGAGCGCCCGCTCACCGCCGGCGCTGGTCTGCGGAATACCGTGGTCGATGTAATCGGACAACATCCGCTCGTCCCAGCGCGCGAACGCGGGCTTTTCGCGGAAATGCCGCCACGCGTCGTCGCGGCTCGCCCAGTGGGTGCGCCGGGTGCGCGTGGCCGCGGCGGGCGACAGCCGCTCGTCGAGCCCGGTCCACTGGCTCGCGCGCAGCGCGCTGCTGCGCCAGCCGGCGATCACCGGCGAATCGAGCATCACGACGCCGCGCACCCACTGCGGCCGCTTGAGCGCCGCCATCAGCGACAGATAGCCGCCGAGCGAGTGACCGACCAGCCAGACCGGCCGCTCGTAGCGGCCGCCGATGTCGTCGAGCAGCTGGTCGACGAGATGCGGCCAGTCGCGCGTCACCGGAAAGCGCCGGTCGTGGCCGATGCGCTCGATGTAGCGCAACTCGTACTGGTCGCCCAGCTCGGCGAAGATGGTCCGGTAAGTCGACGCCGGAAAGCCGTTCGCATGCGAGAAATGGAGGATGTCCTTCAAACGCCGCTGTCTCCTGTGATCGGGGCTCGCACCGCGTCACCGGTCCATCCAGTAGCGCCGATGCGCGTCGCGATAACGCTCGAGCTCGAGCCCATCCGCCGCCCCGGCCCGGACCTCGATGCGCACCGCGCCGTCCTGGTCGGTGCGCGGCAGCGCGATGGCGCGCCCGAGATAGCGCGCCCAGACGGTCGGGTGCGGGTGCCTGAAACGATTTGCGTAGCCTACCTGAAATACCGCGATGCGCGGCGCCACCGAATCGAGGAAAGGTTCGGTCGACGCGGTGCGGCTGCCGTGATGCGGCACCAGCAGCACCTGCGCCGCGAGCGCCGCGCGATCGCGCGCGACGAGCCGCCGCTCGGCGCGCGCATCGATGTCGCCCGTCAGCAGCGCGGCCTGCGCGCCGGCCGCGACGCGCAGCACGCAGGAACGGCCGTTCGTACCGGCCGCGCCCGGCCCGCGCTCCGGCCACAGCATCGCGAACTCGACGCCGTCCCAGTGCCAGCGCTGCCCCGCCACGCACGGCAGCCGCGCCGCGCCCGCCGCCTGCGCGGTCTGCCACAGCGGATGCGCGGGCGGCAATTCGCCCACCAGCTGCCGCACCGGCAGCGCGCCGAGCACCGCCGGCGCACCGCCCGCGTGGTCGGCGTCCGCATGGCTCAGCACCAGCGCGTCGAGCGCCGCGATGCCGCGCGAGCGCAGGTAGGGCGCGACGATCCGTTCCCCGGCATGCGTCGCCTCCGGGCCCGGACCGGCATCGAACAGCAGGCTGTGGCGCGCGGTCTCGACGAGCGCCGCGCCGCCCTGCCCGACATCGAGCACGGTCAGGCGGAATGCGCCGGGCGGCGGCGCGGATGGCGGCGGCGCGAGGCACGGCAGCCAGGCGAGCGGCGCGGCCCAGCGCAGCGGCCAACCGCGCGGCGCGAGCGCCCACAGCGTGCCGGCCGCGGCCAGCGCCAGCACGCGCCCGTCCGGGGCCGGCAGCCACCAGAGCGCGCCCGGCGCGTCGGCCAGCCATGCGCCGGCGCGCATCATCCCGGCCACCAGCAGGTGTGCAAGCCGGAATGCGAGCGCGTCGAGCGGCGCCGGCAGCACGACGCCGACCAGCACCGTCGGCGCAACGACGAGGCTGACCCAGGGAATCGCGAACGCGTTCGCGACCGGCCCGAGCAACGGAATCTGCGAGAACCACAGCAGCGTCAGCGGCGCGAGCGCGACGGTCACCGCGTACTGGGTGCGCGCCGCCTGCGCCGCACGGCGCGCGAGCCCCCGCCACGCGCCGGCGCGCCAGCACCGCCCGCCGTGCTCCGCCGCCTCTCGCTCAGCCGGCTCGCGCGCCGGGCCGAACCGCCCGGACACGACAAACAGGATCGCCGCGACCGCGCCGAACGACAGCCAGAATCCGGGCGCGAGCACCGCCCACGGATCGGCCAGCAGCACGCAGCCGAGCGCGAACGCCAGCACCGCCGAGGGCGCGACGCGCCGCCCGCTCAGGTAGGCGACGCTCACCGCCGCGAGCATCCACCACGCGCGCTGCGCCGGCACGTTGAAGCCCGCCAGCGCCGCATAACCGGCCGCGCCCAGCAACGCGCCGAGCGCGCCGACCTGCTGCGCGGCCGCGATCAGCGGCGCGTCCCGGCCGAACCCGCGCGCGCGTCGCCACCCGGCGGCGGCCAGGCCGCCGCACAAGCCGCCGACGATGCCGATATGCAGGCCGGAGATCGCGACCAGATGGCTCGTGCCGGTGGCCCGCAGCACCTGCCAGTCCGCCGCGCGGATCCCGTGCTGCGCGCCGATCGCGAGCGCGGCGACGATGCCGCGATGCGGCGCGTCGCCGAGCACGGCGCCGATCCGCGCATCCAGCGCGGCGCGGGCGCGCTCGATCACGGCCTGCCGGGCAGGCCGGCCCGGCAGGCGCCGCGCCGCCTGCGGCACGGACACATAGCCGCGCGCGCGGATGTCGCGCGCGAGCCAGCCGGCCTCGGCATCACGCACGCCGAAATTCGCATTGCCGTGCGGCCGCCGCAACCGCACGACCAATCGCCAGCGTTCGCCGGGCGTCAGCGTGGGCGGCGCGGGCGCCGCCCCGCGCACGATCCAGGCCAGCGCGACGCGTGCGGGAAACCGCGCGCGGGCGCCGTCCGCCTCGATCGACTCGACGGCGAGCAGGAACCGCACGCCGTCGGGCCCGCGCGCGGGCAGGCCGCGCACGACGCCCGTCACGGTCAGATCGCGCCCTTCCCAGTTCGCGGGCAAGGTGACGGCAAGGCGGGCGTACGCGCGACAAGCGGCGTAGCCCGCGCCCGCGAGGCACACGGCGGCGCACAGCGCCACGCCGGCCGCCCGTCGACGCCACCGGCCGCCCGCGCCCGCCTCGCCGCGCGCGAGCCATGCCGCACCCGCCGCCAGTCCACCGGCCAGCGCACTCCCCGCCACCCACGCGAGCGCGCCCGGAAGCGCCGCCTGCCCTTGCAGCCAGACGATCCCGAGCGCGAACGCGAGCACCCTGGTCCGCATCGCGCCTCCCGTTCGCGGGCCGCGCACCGGCCCCGTTCGTGCGGACGATTATGCGGAAGCGAGGGCGAGCCGGGGCAGCGCGGCGTGCGCGTTGGCCGAAGTGGAGAGAGCGAGTCCGGTCGCGTCGAGATCGCGCAGCGCGGCGAGCGCCGCGCCGATCGCCGGCACCTGGTCCGGCGTGTTGCGCATCCGGTAGCGCCACTCGGGCGCGATGTCGGGCGCATCGGTCTCGACGACCAGCGCGGCGAGCGGCAATTGCGCGGCGAGCCGGCGGATCTGCAGCGCGCGCTCGAACGTAAGATTGCCGCCGAAGCCCAGATGCAGCCCCTGCGCGAGATAGGCCTCGGCCTGCTGGAAGCTGCCGTTGAAGGCGTGCGCGATGCCGCGCCGCACGTTGAAACGGCGCAGGCCCGCGAGCACGCGATCCTGCGACTTGCGCACGTGGCACAGCACGGGCAGGTCGAACTCGCGCGCGAGCTTCAGCTGCGCCTGATAGAAATGCTGCTGCCGGGCTTCGTCGAGCCCCGGCACGAAATAGTCGAGCCCGATCTCGCCGATCGCGACGAAGCGCGGATCGTCGAGGCTTGCCTCGATCTCCATGCGCAGCAGGTCGAGATCGCCGTCCTGCGCATGCGGCGTATACATCGGATGGATGCCCAGCGCGTACGCGCCGCCCGGCGTCTGCTGCGCAAGCTCACGCACGATCGCGAAATTGGCGCGCCCGACGCTCGGAATCACGATGCGCGACACGCCCGCCTCGCGCGCCGCCGCCGCGACGGACGCGCGATCCGCGTCGAATTCGGCGGCGTCGAGATGGCAGTGCGTGTCGATCCACATCGCGTTACGCCGGGTGGACCGGCTCCTCGTGCAGCGTGCCGTCGCGCAGCCGCAGGATGCGGTCGCAGCGCGCGGCGAGATCCGGATCGTGGGTCACGATCACGAAGCTCGTGTCGAGCGTCTCCGACAGCTCCAGCATGAGATTGAACACGCGCTCGGCGGTCGCGCCGTCGAGATTGCCGGTCGGCTCGTCGGCGAGCACGCAGGCGGGCTTGGTCACGAGCGCGCGCGCGATCGCGACGCGCTGCCGCTCGCCGCCCGACAGCTCGCCGGGCCGGTGCTTCGCGCGATCGCCGAGCCCGACGCGGTCGAGCATGTCCTGCGCGTGATGGCGCGCCTCCTCGGTCGTCAGCCGGCGGATCCGCAGCGGCATCGCGACGTTGTCGAGCGCCGTGAACTCCGGCAGCAGGTGATGGAACTGATAGACGAAGCCGAGCGCGCGGTTGCGCAGGTCGTTGCGCTCGCGCTCGGCCAGCTGCGTGAACGGCTTGCCGAGCAGCGACACCTGCCCGGCGCTCGGCTCGTCGAGGCCGCCCAGCACGTGCAGCAGCGTGCTCTTGCCGGAGCCCGATGCGCCGATGATCGCGAGCTTCTCGCCGCGTCGCACCGATACTTCGGCATTGCTGAGCACCGAGACGTCGAGGCCGCCCTGCCCGAACACCTTGGTGATGCCGTGCGCCTCGATCACGTGGTCCCGCGCCTGCGCGCGGTGCGGAAGGGATTGATCCATAGTGTGTTCCAGAACCCGGTCATTCATAACGCAGCGCCTCCGCGGGACGCACCTTGGCGCCGCGCCAGCTTGGATAGAGGGTCGCCAGCGCCGACAGCACGAACGCCATCGCGCCGATCTTGATCACGTCGCCCGGCACCAGCTCGGACGGCAGTTCGCTGATGAAGTACACCGACGGCGGCAGGAATTGCACGCCCAGCGCATGCTCGATCATCGGCACGAGCCACGGAATGCTCCACGCGATCAGGCAGCCGAGGCCGACGCCCGCCGCCGTGCCGACGAAGCCGATCGTCACGCCCTGCACCACGAAGATCTTCATGATCGAGCCGGGCTGCGCGCCGAGCGTGCGCAGGATCGCGATGTCGGCCTGCTTGTTGGTCACCGTCATCACGAGCGACGACACGAGGTTGAACGCGGCCACCGCGATGATCAGCGTCAGGATGATGAACATCATCCGCTTCTCGATCTGCACCGCGGAGAACCAGGTCTTGTTCTGCTGGGTCCAGTCGCGGATGTAGAGATCGCCCGACAGCGAACGCGACAACTCGACCGCGACCTGCGGCGCCTGCTGCATGTCCTTCAGGCGCAGCCGCACGCCGGTCGGCGCGGGCAGCCTGAACAGCACCTGCGCGTCCTGGATGTCGATCATCGCGAGCGTGCTGTCGAACTCGTAATGCCCCGACTCGAAGATCCCGACCACCGTGAACTGCTTGAGGCGCGGCATCATGCCGGCGGGCGTCATGGTGCCCTCCGGCGCGACCAGCGTCACGCGGTCGCCGACCGTCACGCCGAGATTGCCGGCGAGCGCGTCGCCGAGCACGATGCCGAACTGGCCCGGCGCGAGCGCCGCGAGCGAGCCCGCCTTCATGTCCTTGCCGACCTCGGACACCTGCGGCTCCAGCGCCGGATCGATGCCGCGCAGCATCACGCCGCTCACCGCGTCCTGCCGCGTCAGCAGCGCCTGCGCGTCGACGTACGGCGCCGTGCCGATCACGGCCGGGTTGCGGCGCGCTTCCTGCGCGGTCAGCTGCCAGTTCGGCATCGAGCCCGTCGGCGAGAACACCTCGACGTGGGCGAGCACCGACAGCATCCGGTCGCGCACCTCCCGCTGGAAGCCGTTCATCACCGACAGCACGACGATCAGCGCCGCGACGCCGAGCGCGATCCCGAGCGTCGACACCAGCGCGATGAAGGAAATGAAACCGTTGCCGGTCGTGCGTTTGCCGGCGCGCGTGTAGCGCCAGCCGATCTGCCATTCGTACGGAAGTTTCAAGCGTGTCCTTTGTGCGGGTTGCAACGGATGCGGCCGGGCCGGGCCGCGCGGGCCGGCCACCCAGGCCCGAACGGGCGGAGTGTGCCACACAATACTTAACCGGCCCTGAAATCAAGCGGGGCCGGCGCACGGCGCCGCGCCGGACTCCGATTCTACCAACCGGGCCGCGGACGGCAGGCCGGTTTGCCCTACAATGCGCACCATCATGCCTGACCGCTCTCTCCATTTCCTGCTCCCCTTCGCGCTGCCGCCCGCCGACGTCGCGCCCCACCTGCCCGCCTCCGACCATCCCGCGCTCGACCGCCTGGTCGCGCGCGCGCGCGCCGAGGCGCGCCGCGCCGGCGACGACTTCCAGCGCACGCTGCCGCACGAGCGCTGGCTCGCGCGGCAGTTCGGCGCGAGCGACCCCGCCGAGACCGACGCCGCGCCGCTCGCGCCCTACATGCTCGGCGCCGACGGCGGCGAGCCCGGCGACGCGACCTGGGCCTGCGTCCAGCCCGTCCACGTGCAGATCGCGCGCGACCACCTGGTGCTGATCGATCCCGCCTCGCTCGATCTGGCAGACGACGACGCCGCGCAGCTGCTCGCCGTCGCGCGGCCGCTGATCGAGGAACTCGACGTCGCGCTGCAGGCGCCGCACCCGGCGCGCTGGTATCTGTCGAGCCCGCGGCTCGCGACGCTCGCGGGCGCCGCGCCGCTGCGCGCGAGCGGCCGCAACATCGAGATCTGGCTGCCGCACGAGGCGACCACGGGCGAGCGCTCGCGCCTGTGGATGAAGCTGCAGAACGAAGTGCAGATGGCCTGGTTCCAGCATCCGGTCAACGAGGCGCGCGAAGCGCGCGGGCTGCCGTCCGTGAACTCGATCTGGTTCCACGGGCAGGGCGCGCGCCGGCCGGTCGCGAGCCCATTCGCGCAGGTGCTGTCGACCGCGCCCGCCGCGCTCGGCCTCGCCCGCGCGGCCGGGGCGCCGCACGCGGCCCCGCCCGCCGGCTTCGATGCGCTGCCGGCTCCGTCCGGCGCGACCCTCGTCGAACTCGACACTCTGACCCGCCCCTACATCGAGCAGGACTGGGCGCAATGGCACGCGGCGCTGGCCGCGCTCGAGCGCGACTGGTTCGCCCCCGCGCTCGCGGCGCTTGCGGCGGGCCGGCTCGACGCGCTCGCGCTCACGCTCGGCGGCGACATCGGCGACCTGACGCTGCGCGTGACGCGCGGCGACCTGCGCAAATTCTGGCGCCGCCGCGCCTTCACTTCCCTGTTCGAATCCGACTCCGTTTAACGCATGACCCGCATCGTCACCCGCTCCGCTCCGCCCGCCGACGCCGCCGCGCTGACCCGCCACGGCCTCCACCCCGTGCTCGCCCGCCTCTACGCGGCGCGCGGCGTCACCTCGCCCGACGACGTCGAGACCGCGCTGTCGCGCCTGTTGCCGCCCGCCGGCCTGAAAGGCTGCGCGGACGCCGCCGCGCTGCTCGCCGACGCGCTCGCCGCCGGCCGCCGGATGCTGGTGGTGGCCGACTACGACTGCGACGGCGCGACCGCCTGCGCGGTCGCGGTGCGCGGCCTGCGGATGTTCGGCGCGCAGATCGACTACCTGGTGCCGAACCGCTTCGAATACGGCTACGGCCTGACCCCGGAAATCGTCGCCCTCGCGGCCGAGCGCAAGCCCGACCTGCTGATCACGGTCGACAACGGGATCGCGAGCGTCGCGGGCGTCGCCGCCGCCAATGCGCTCGGCATCGACGTGCTGGTCACCGACCAC
This sequence comes from Burkholderia sp. FERM BP-3421, assembly GCF_028657905.1. Classification (NCBI taxonomy): domain Bacteria; kingdom Pseudomonadati; phylum Pseudomonadota; class Betaproteobacteria; order Burkholderiales; family Burkholderiaceae; genus Burkholderia; species Burkholderia sp. FERM BP-3421. The sequence continues at coordinate 1,693,516 of NZ_CP117782.1, forward strand.
CACCTGCCCGGCGACGCGCTGCCGGCCGCCCGCGCGATCGTCAATCCGAACCAGCCCGGCTGCGCATTCGAAAGCAAGCACATCGCCGGCGTCGGCGTGATGTTCTACGTGCTGCTCGCGCTGCGCGCCGAGCTGCGCCGGCGCGGCGCGTTCGACGCGGCGCGCCCCGAGCCGCGCCTCGACGGCCTGCTCGACCTCGTCGCGCTCGGCACCGTGGCGGACGTGGTGCGCCTCGACGGCAACAACCGGGTGCTGGTCGCGCAAGGCCTGCAGCGGATCCGCGCCGGCCGCATGCAGCCCGGCATCGCGGCGCTGTTCCGCGCGGCCGCCCGCGACGCGCGCGTGGCGTCGGGCTTCGACCTCGGTTTCGGCCTCGGCCCGCGCCTGAACGCGGCCGGCCGCCTGTCGGACATGTCGCTCGGCATCGAATGCCTGACCACCGACGACGTCGGCCGCGCCTGGGCGCTCGCGCAGCAGCTCGACACGATGAACCGCGAACGCCGCGAGATCGAGGCCGGCATGCAGCAGCAGGCGCTCGCCGACCTGGCCGCGGTCGATCCCGCCGAGGCGGCGACGATCACGCTGTTCAAGCCGGACTGGCACCAGGGCGTGATCGGCATCGTCGCCGGCCGCCTCAAGGAGAAATTCCACCGCCCCGCGTTCACGTTCGCGCACGCCGACGACGGCGGCGCGCGCGTGAAGGGCTCGGGCCGCTCGATCCCGGGCTTCCACCTGCGCGACGCGCTCGACCTGATGTCGAAGCGCGAGCCGGACCTGCTCGTCACGTTCGGCGGACATGCGATGGCGGCGGGCGTCACGCTCGACACCGCGAACGTGCCGCGCTTCGCCGCCGCGTTCGAGGCGGTCGCGCGCGAATGGCTGTCGGCCGAGGCGCTCGCCCGCGTGATCGAGACCGACGGCGACCTCGAGGACGCGTATTTCACGCCGCAGTTCGTCGCGCTGCTCGACGCGGCGGTGTGGGGCCAGGGCTTTCCGGCCCCGCTGTTCTCGGGCGAATTCGAGGTGGCGTCTCAGGCGCTCGTCAAGGACAAGCACCTGAAACTGCAGCTGCTGCGCGGCCGCCAGCGCTTCAGCGCGATCTGGTTCAACCACACCGAATCGCTGCCCGCGCACGCCACCGTCGCGTACCGGCTGGCGAGCGACACCTGGAACGGCGTCGCGCGCGTACAGCTGATCGTCGAGCACGCGGCCTGAGCGCCGCGCCCGGTGCCGGCCGCCGCCCCCGATCGGCTATAATTTCCCCTTTTTAGAAGCCGGAAAAGCGAACAAGATCATGGAAGCGGAACGTCTCAACGCGATCGAAAGCTCCCTGCTCGACCTGCGCCAGCGCGCGGGCGAGCTTCGGGGGTATCTTTGACTACGACGTCAAAGCAGCCCGCCTGACGGAAGTCAACAAGGAACTCGAAGACCCGAACGTCTGGAACGACTCGAAGAACGCCCAGGCGCTCGGTCGCGAGAAGAAGCTGCTCGAAGGCGTCGTGACGACGCTGACGGCGCTCGACGGCGACCTGCGCGACGCGCTGGACCTGTTCGAGCTGGCCCGCGAGGAAGGCGACGAGGACACCCTCGTCGCGTGCGAAGGCGATGCGGCCGCGCTCGAGGCGCGCGTCGGCGACATCGAATTCCGCCGGATGTTCTCGAACCCGGCCGACCCGAACAACTGCTTCATCGACATCCAGGCGGGCGCGGGCGGCACCGAGGCCTGCGACTGGGCGTCGATGCTGCTGCGCCAGTACCTGCGCTACTGCGAGCGCAAGGGCTTCAAGGCCGAGGTGCTCGAGGAATCCGACGGCGACGTCGCCGGCATCAAGAACGCGACGGTCAAGGTCTCGGGCGAATACGCGTACGGCTTCCTGCGCACCGAGACCGGCATCCACCGGCTGGTGCGCAAGTCGCCGTTCGATTCATCGGGCGGCCGCCACACGTCGTTCTCGTCGGTGTTCGTCTATCCGGAGATCGACGACTCGATCGAGGTCGAGATCAACCCGGCCGATCTGCGGATCGACACCTACCGCGCCTCGGGCGCGGGCGGCCAGCACATCAACAAGACCGACTCGGCGGTGCGGATCACGCACATGCCGACGGGCATCGTCGTGCAGTGCCAGAACGACCGCTCGCAGCACCGCAACCGCGCCGAAGCGATGGCGATGCTGAAGTCGCGCCTGTACGAGGTCGAGCTGCGCAAGCGCCAGGCCGAGCAGGACAAGCTCGAGTCGAGCAAGACCGACGTGGGCTGGGGCCACCAGATCCGCTCGTACGTGCTCGACCAGAGCCGCGTGAAGGATCTGCGCACGAACGTCGAAATGAGCAATACGCGGGCCGTGCTCGACGGCGACCTCGACGACTTCATCAGCGCCAGCCTGAAACAGGGCGTGTAACGCCCACGGCGCGGCGGCCCGCGGCCGCCGCGCCCGCCTCGCCCCGTACACGCCCCCACTCCGAATTCCGACCATCATGACCGAACCCACCCAACCGCAGGCCGCCCCGGCGGCGGACGAGAACCAGATCATCGCCGAGCGCCGCGACAAGCTGCGCGCGCTGCGCGAACAGGGCGTCGCCTATCCGAACGACTTCCAGCCCACCCACCACGCCGCCGACCTGCAGACGACCTACGCCGATACCGACAAGGACGCGCTCGAGGCGCAGGCGCTCGGCGTGGCGCTCGCGGGCCGCATGATGCTCAAGCGCGTGATGGGCAAGGCCAGCTTCGCGACGGTCCAGGACGGCTCGGGCCAGATCCAGTTCTTCGTGACCGCCGCCGACGTCGGCGCGGAGACCTACGAGGCGTTCAAGAAGTGGGACCTCGGCGACATCGTCGCCGCGCGCGGCGTGCTGTTCCGCACCAACAAGGGCGAGCTGTCGGTCAAGTGCACCGAGCTGCGCCTGCTGGCGAAGGCGCTGCGCCCGCTGCCGGACAAGTTCCACGGCCTCGCCGACCAGGAAACCCGCTACCGCCAGCGCTACGTCGACCTGATCGTCACGCCCGAGACGCGCAACACGTTCCGCGCGCGCACCAAGGCGATCGCCTCGATCCGCCAGTTCATGAGCAGCGCCGACTTCATGGAAGTCGAGACGCCGATGCTGCACCCGATCCCGGGCGGCGCGAGCGCGAAGCCGTTCGTCACGCACCACAACGCGCTCGACATGCAGATGTTCCTGCGCATCGCGCCCGAGCTGTACCTGAAGCGGCTGGTCGTCGGCGGCTTCGAGCGCGTGTTCGAGATCAACCGGAATTTCCGTAACGAGGGCGTGTCGCCGCGCCACAATCCGGAATTCACGATGATGGAGTTCTACGCCGCGTACACCGATTACCGCTGGCTGATGGACTTCACCGAGCGCCTGATCCGCCAAGCGGCGATCGATGCGCTCGGCACCGCGACGATCCAGTACCAGGGCCGCGAGCTGGACCTGGCCAAGCCGTTCCACCGGCTCACGATCAGCCAGGCGATCCAGAAGTACGCGCCCGGCTACACCGACGCGCAACTGACCGACCCGGCCTTCGTGCGCACCGAGCTGAAGCGGCTCGGCGTCGACGTCGCGCAACCCGCGTTCCTGAACGCCGGGCTCGGCGCGCTGCAACTCGCGCTGTTCGAGGAAACCGCCGAGTCGCAGCTGTGGGAACCCACCTACATCATCGACTATCCCGTCGAAGTGTCGCCGCTCGCGCGCGCCTCGGACACGGCGCCCGGCATCACCGAGCGCTTCGAGCTGTTCATGACGGGCCGCGAGATCGCCAACGGGTTCTCCGAGCTCAACGATCCGGAAGACCAGGCCGCGCGCTTCAAGAAGCAGGTCGAGCAGAAGGATGCCGGCGACGAGGAAGCGATGTTCTTCGACGCCGACTACATCCGCGCGCTCGAGTACGGCATGCCTCCGACAGGCGGCTGCGGCATCGGCATCGACCGTCTCGTGATGCTGCTGACCGACAGCCCGACGATCCGCGACGTGCTGCTGTTCCCGCACCTGCGCCGCGAGGACTGAATCCGGCCGGGCCGCCGCGCCGCGCGGCGGCCCGAAAGCTTTGTAACCGGCGGTAAATGCCCTCGCGCGCGCCGCCTGGCGCGCGCCTCCCTCCCCGCTTGTCCGCCTTGTGCCATCGGCTTCGCGCCATATGCGCGCCACCGCCCCGCCACGCCGCCGCACGGCGAATCGTTACAACTTGAAACGCCCGCCCACGGGGCTTTGATCGACACTACCGGCACAAAACAACGCACGCGTGCGTGCGCCAGGAGAGTCGAAAAATGGACAACCAGAACACCACACAGCAACGCCAGCGCCTCCATCCGCTCATCGCGACCGCGGCTGGCGCCGTCATCATCGCCAGCCTCGCCGCCACGGCGGCCGTCACGGGCCTGTTCCCGAAGGCGGGCGGCGCCGACGCGCAGAACCCGCAAACGCAGGCCGCGCTGATCGCGTCGCAGCCCGCGGTCGACACCTCGGCCGCCGCCAGCGCCGCGCTCGCCGCCCAGGCCCAGCAGCAGGCCGCGCAACAGCAGGCCGCGCAGCAGGCGGCCCTGCAACAGCAACAGCAGCAGGCGCAGGTCGCGCCCCAGCCGGCGCCGAGGCCCGCGCCCAAGCGCGTGGTCCAGCACCGCCCGGCCCCGCAGCCGCCGGAATACGCGCAACAGCCGGCCCAGCCGCAACCGTCGTATTGCCAGACCTGCGGCACGGTCGTCGCCGTCGTGCCGATGCGCACGGCGGGCCAGAGCAGCGGGATCGGCGCGATCGGCGGCGCGGCGGCGGGCGGCCTGCTCGGCAACCAGTTCGGGCACGGCAACGGCCGCACCGCGATGACGATCCTCGGCGCACTGGGCGGCGGCCTCGCCGGCAATTCGGTCGAGAAGCAAGTGCGCAGCGAAACGGACTACCAGGTGCGCGTACAGATGGAAAGCGGCGCGACCCGCACCTTCACGTATCGCGGCGCCCCGCCGTTCGGCGAAGGTCAGCGCGTGCGCATCGAGAACGGCACGCTGGTCGGCGCGTAAGCGCCCGCCCGTCGCGGCATGAAAAAAGGCGCGCGACCCTTTCGGGTCGCGCGCCTTTTCGCTTGAGCCCGCCGCGCGTCGCGCGGCAGGCTCAGTCCTCGTCGTCGAAGTCCGACTCGTCGATCCAGTGCAGCTGGATCGCTTCCAGGATCTTCTCGCCCGAATGATTCGGGTCGTCGTTGAAGCCGTCGAGCGCGAGCACCCACTGGCGCAGCTCGGTGAAGCGGATCGTCTTGGGGTCGACGTCCGGGTACTTGTCCGCGAGCGCAATCGCGATCTCGCGCGAATCCGTCCATTTCATCGTACCGCCCTCCTTCGAACGCATGCGTCAGTGATTCTCTTTCGCGTGGTTGATCGAGTACTTCGGGATCTCGACGACCAGCTCCGAGTCTTCCTTGATGATCGCCTGGCACGACAGCCGCGACGTCGGCTCGAGGCCCCAGGCGCGGTCGAGCAGATCGTCCTCGTCCTCGTCCGACGGGTCCAGGTCGTTGAAGCCTTCGCGCACGATCACGTGGCAGGTCGTGCACGCGCACGACTTCTCGCAGGCGTGCTCGATCTCGATGCCGTTGTCGAGCAGGTTGTCGCAGATGCTCTTGCCGGGCGTCGCGTCGATGACCGCGCCATCCGGACACAGTTCGACGTGGGGCAACACTACGATTTGAGGCATGTTCGTTCCGTTGTTCAGCAGGTGCGCGGCCCGCTCGCCGCGCCGTCTAAGGTGCTCCGCCGGCCGGCGGCCGCGCGGAGCGCATGGTGTCAGATCTCGTCGAGCTTGCGGCCCGCGAGCGCGCGCTTGATGCCCTTGTTCATCCGGCGCGCCGCGAATTCGTCGGTGCCGTCGGCCAGCGCCTGGGTCGCGGCCTCGATCGCCGCCGCGTCGTCGCCGGGCGCGAGCGCGCGCAGCGCGGCGGCCAGCGCGTCGACCGTCACGCGTTCCGCCGCATCGAGCAGTTCGCCGTCGGCGGCCAGCGCCGCCTCGGTCGCTTCCAGCAGACGCTCGGCATCGACCTGCGCCTCGCGCAGCGCGCGCGCGCGCATGTCGATCTCGGCGGACTGGAAGCTGTCCTCGAGCATCTTCGCGATATCGTCGTCGGCGAGGCCGTAGGACGGCTTGACGACGACCGATGCCTCGACGCCCGAGTGCTGCTCGCGCGCGAACACCGACAGCAGCCCGTCCGCGTCGACCTGATAGGTCACGCGGATCCGCGCCGCGCCCGCCGTCATCGGCGGGATGCCGCGCAGTTCGAAGCGCGCGAGCGAGCGGCAGTCCGCCACCAGTTCGCGTTCGCCCTGCACCACGTGGATCGCCATCGCGGTCTGGCCGTCCTTGAAGGTCGTGAATTCCTGCGCGCGCGCGACCGGAATCGTCGAATTGCGCGGAATGATCTTCTCGACCAGCCCGCCCATCGTCTCGACGCCCAGCGACAGCGGGATCACGTCGAGCAGCAGCCAGTCGTCGCCATTGCCGCGGTTGCCCGCCAGCAGATCGGCCTGGATCGCCGCGCCGAGCGCGACGACCTGATCGGGATCGAGATTGACGAGCGGCGGCTGGCCGAAATGCGCGGCCACCGCCGCGCGAATCACCGGCATGCGCGTCGCGCCGCCGACCAGCACCACGCCCTTGATGTCGGCCGCGCTCACCTGCGCGTCGCGCAGCGCCTTGCGGGTCGGCGCCAGCGTGCGCTGCACGAGCGGCTCGACCAGCGCCGCGAAGGCGTCGGCGCCGAGCGTCTGCACGAGGCGCGCGCCGTTCGACAGCGTCACGTCGAGCGTCGCCTCGGCCGCGTCCGACAGCGCTTCCTTGAGCACGCGCACCCGGTCGAGCAGCAGGCGCACGTCGCCGGGCGCGAGCGAACGCGCCGCGAGGCCCGCCTGCGCGAGCACATGGTCGAACAGCACGTGATCGAAGTCGTCGCCGCCGAGCGCGGAATCGCCACCCGCCGCCAGCACCTCGAACACGCCCTTGGTCAGCTTCAGGATCGACAGGTCGAAGGTGCCGCCGCCGAGGTCATAGACCGCGTACAGGCCTTCCGAACCATTGTCGAGGCCGTACGCGATCGCGGCCGCGGTCGGCTCGTTCAGGAGGCGCAGGACGTTGAGCCCGGCAAGCCGCGCGGCGTCCTTGGTCGCCTGACGCTGCGCTTCATCGAAGTAGGCCGGCACCGTGATCACCGCGCCGACCAGCTCGTCGCCAAGCGAATCCTCGGCGCGCTGCCGCAGGGTCGCGAGAATCTCGGCCGACACCTCGACCGGGCTCTTCACGCCGTCGACCGTGCGGATCTGCACCATGCCGGGCGCATCGACGAAATCGTAGGGCGCGTTCGCCGCGCCTTCGACCTCGTGCCGGCCGCGCCCCATGAAACGCTTGACCGACACGATCGTGTTGCGCGGATCGCTCGCCGCCTCGGCCTTCGCGGTGTGGCCGATCCGGCGCCCGCCCTTCTCGAGGTAGCGGACCACCGACGGCAGCAGCACGCGGCCGTCATCGTCGGGCAACACTTCGGGCACGCTGTTGCGGACCGCGGCGACGAGCGAGTTCGTCGTGCCGAGATCGATGCCGACGGCGAGCCGCCGTTGATGCGGCGCGGGCGCCATGCCGGGTTCGGAGATTTGCAGTAAGGCCATTTGTTTCTTCGGTGAGGGGCGCTTCGCCCCGCTTGCAACGCGTGCCGCGAGGGCACGCCGTTAATGTTCGAGACGCTCGATCTGCGCGTCGATTTCCGCCGCGACGCGCTCGATGAACATCAGCTGACGCACCGCCTCGGCGGCGCCCTGGTCCGCGCCGCTGTCGAGCAGCGCGCCGAGCTTGTCGAGCCGCTGGCGCTTCTCGTCGCGCAGCGTCGCGAGCAGCGCGTCGAGCGCATCGACGTTGCGCGCCGCGGCGGCGTCCTCGATCCCCTCGCGCCACGCCATCTGCTGCATCAGGAACGCCGGCTCCATCGCGGTATTGTTCTCCGCGCCGATATCGATGCCGCGCAGCCCGAGCAGATAGCTCGCACGCTTGAGCGGATCGCGCAGGGTCTGGTAGGCCTCGTTCGCGCGCGTCGCCCACTGCATCGCAATGCGCTTTTGCGCGTCGCCCGCGGCGGCGAAGCGGTCGGGATGGACCTGGGTCTGCACCGCGCGGTACGCGGCGTCGAGCGCCTGCGGATCGAGCGCGAATCGCGCCGGCAGGTCAAAGAGATCGAAGTGGCTGTCCTTCAGCGAGACCATCGCATCGCGTCCATCAGGTAAAGGGCCGGCGGCGCCAGGCGCCGCACGTTAAAAAGGCGGCTCATGCCGCCTCTCGAGCGCGTCGCGCGAAGTCTCGTCACACGCGGAACGATTCGCCGCAGCCGCACTCGTCCTTCACGTTCGGGTTGTTGAACCTGAAGCCTTCGTTCAACCCTTCGCGCGCGAAGTCGAGCTCGGTGCCGTCGATATACGCGAGACTCTTCGGGTCGACGTACACCTTCACGCCGTGGCTCTCGAACATCTGGTCCTCGCCGGCGACCTCATCGACATACTCGAGCTTGTAGGCCAGGCCCGAGCAGCCGGTGGTGCGCACGCCGAGCCGCAGGCCCAGCCCCTTGCCGCGCCGCGTCAGGTACTTCCGCACATGCTGCGCTGCTTTTTCGGTCAGTGTGATTGCCATGATGTCCTTGCGCGCGGAGCTCGCCAAGCGTGGCGAGCGGACCGCGTATTGCATTCCTGAAGCCGCTGCGTGATCCGTTCCGGGGCCGCTCAGGCCGCAGCGCCGTCGTGGCGCTTCTTGTAGTCGGCCACGGCCGCCTTGATCGCGTCTTCCGCGAGGATCGAGCAGTGGATCTTCACCGGCGGCAGCGCGAGTTCCTCGGCGATCTGCGTGTTCTTGATCGCGAGCGCCTGGTCGAGCGTCTTGCCCTTCACCCACTCGGTGACGAGCGAGCTGGAGGCGATCGCCGAACCGCAGCCGTAGGTCTTGAACTTCGCGTCCTCGATGACGCCGTCCGCGCCGACGCGGATCTGCAGCTTCATCACGTCGCCGCAGGCGGGCGCGCCGACCATGCCGGTGCCGACCGCGTCGTCGTCCTTCTCGAACGAGCCGACGTTGCGCGGGTTTTCGTAGTGATCCAGAACCTTGTTGCTGTATGACATGACTCAGACTCCTTGCTTCGTTTCGTCATCGCGGCGCGCGGGCGCCGCGACATGATTCAGTGGGCCGCCCATTCGATGGTCGACAGATCGATGCCTTCCTGGTGCATTTCCCAGAGCGGCGACAGGTCGCGCAGCTTCGCGATCTTGCTCTTCAGCAGATTGATCACGTAGTCGACGTCCTGCTCCGTCGTGAAGCGGCCGACCGTGAAGCGGATCGAGCTGTGCGCCAGTTCGTCGTTGCGGCCCAGCGCGCGCAGCACGTAGGACGGCTCGAGCGACGCGGACGTGCAGGCGGAGCCCGACGACACCGCGACATCCTTGATCGCCATGATCAGCGACTCGCCTTCGACGAAGTTGAAGCTGATGTTCAGGTTGTGCGGGACGCGCTGCTCCATGTCGCCGTTCACATAGGTTTCGTCGATCTCGGACAGGCCGCGCAGCAGCTTGTCGCGCAGCATGCGGACGCGTTCGTTCTCGGTCGCCATTTCCTCGCGCGCGATCCGGAACGCCTCGCCCATGCCGACGATCTGGTGGGTCGCCAGCGTGCCCGAGCGCATGCCGCGCTCGTGGCCGCCGCCGTGCATCTGCGCCTCGATCCGCACGCGCGGCTTGCGGCGCACGTACAGCGCGCCGATGCCCTTCGGACCGTAGGTCTTGTGCGCCGAGAACGACATCAGGTCGACCTTCAGCTTGGCGAGGTCGATCTCGACCTTGCCCGTCGACTGCGCGGCGTCGACGTGGAAAATGATGCCCTTCTCACGGCACAGCTCGCCGATCGTCGCGATATCCTGGATCACGCCGATCTCGTTGTTCACGTGCATCACCGACACGAGGATCGTGTCCGGGCGCAGCGCGGCCTTCAGTGCGTCGAGGTCGACGAGGCCGTCGTCCTTGACGTCGAGGTAGGTCACTTCGAAGCCTTCGCGCTCCAGCTCGCGGCAGGTGTCGAGCACGGCCTTGTGCTCGGTCTTCACCGTGATGAGGTGCTTGCCCTTGCCCTGGTAGAAATGCGCCGCGCCCTTGATCGCGAGGTTGTCGGATTCGGTCGCGCCGGACGTCCAGATGATTTCACGCGGATCGGCGTTCACGAGCGCCGCCACCTGTTCGCGCGCCTCTTCGACCCCGCGCTCGGCATCCCAGCCATAGGCATGGCTGCGCGACGCCGGGTTGCCGAACTGCTCGCGCAGGTACGGCACCATCTTGTCGACCACGCGCGGATCGACGGGCGTCGTTGCGCTGTAGTCCATGTAGATGGGCAGGTGGGGAATCTCGTTGTTCATCTGTCGCTCCGGGTATTCTGTTCAGTGCAGGGACGATTTGTTGTGCTGGCCGCCACTCGGCAGCGCATCATGAGCTCGCGATGTTGAAGACCGAGTTCGGCCCGAGCGGCATCGGCCGGACCGGCTCGACGGCCGATACGGCCTGCTCCGGGGCGCGGCGGTCGCGCAGCACCGCCGGCGCGCCTTCGCGCGCGCGCTGCTGATCGACGAGATCCTGCAGCGACACCGAATCGAGGTATTCGACCATCTTCTGGTTGAGCGTCGACCACAGCTCGTGCGTCATGCAGTGGCCGTCGGGCTGCTTCGTGCCTTCGCACGCGCCCTTGCCGCCGCATTGCGTCGCATCGAGCGGCTCGTCGACCGCGATGATGATGTCCGCGACCGTCACGTCCTGCGCGCGGCGCGCAAGGTTGTAACCGCCGCCCGGCCCACGGACCGACTCGACGATTTCATGGCGGCGCAGCTTGCCGAACAGCTGCTCGAGGTACGACAGCGAGATCCGCTGGCGCTGGCTGATGCCGGCTAGCGTCACCGGGCCCTGCTCGTGGCGCAGTGCCAAGTCAATCATCGCCGTGACAGCGAAACGACCTTTCGTGGTGAGTCTCATGATGTTTGGGGGCAGCAATCTTGACGATTTTGGTCAAGTATAAATAACTGACGCTTTTAGTCAAGTATCCCTGTCTCGAAAAGGGGATTCGCGAAGCGCTTAGTTACCGGTGCGCGGTGCGTCGGTCAGGTGCATGAGGAGGCCGCGGCAGGCGTCCTCGCATTGGTCGAGGACCTGCTCGAATCCTTGCGCGCCGCCGAAATACGGGTCCGCGATCTCGCGCACCGCGGCATCGCTGCCGAACTCGGCCAGCAACCTGACCTTGTCGTGATGGCGCGCCGGGCAGCGCTTGCGCAGTTCCGCGAGGTTGGCCGCGTCCATCGCGAGCACGAGATCGAAGCGCTCGAAATCGCCCGGCTCGATCTGCCGGGCGCGCAGCGCCGACAGGTCATAGCCGCGCGAGCGCGCGGCCTGCTGCGCACGCGTATCGGGCGGCTCGCCGAGATGCCAGTCGCCGGTGCCGGCCGAATCGATCGTGATCGACCCGGCGAGCCCGGCCGCCCTGACCAGCTCGCGCATCACGCCTTCGGCGCTGGGCGAACGGCAGATATTGCCGAGACACACGAAGCAGATCGCAACGGATTTCATCACGCAACCGGGCTGCGGCGGCGAACCGCCCGAGTGGACAACACGCCATTATACAAAGACGCGCGCCGGCCCGCCGAGGACGCCCGTCCGCTCACAGCGTCTTCGCGGCGGCGATCGGCGCGTCGCTCGCCATCGCCGGACGCGCCGGCGCATCCGCGTCGCCGACCAACCCGAACGACACGGCGCGCGCGAGTTCGGCCGAAGCCTGATGGATCGCGAGCGGTTCGCGCGGATGCGCATTGCCCGCCGCGTGCAGGTAAGCCGCAGCCGCCAACGGCACGACGATCGCCAACGGCCAGTACATCGCTATTGTCTTTCTCATGATGTGACCTCTCCAGACTGCAGCGCCGGACCTGTGTCCGATGCTTGCATGTCGAGATTCTATAGATCACGTCTATCGAGATAAATATCCGAATAGCGAACGCAGTGTTGCGTGGGGATGAACAGTGTCGATCCCCACGCGCCCCGGGGTCAGCCGAGATGACTGCGCGACGCCGCGTACAGCTCGCGGAACGTCCGGCCGGTGGGCGTCGGCAGGTCGCGCGTGGCGCTCCAGCCGGCCCCGAACGGCAGCCGCCGGATCCCGCGCCGCTCGGACGCGCCGCCGCCCGCCCGCTCGAGGATGCGCACCGCGAGCTTGGTCGTGAGCGCATAGAGCGTCGGCCGGCGCGCGAGGAAGCCCCAGGCCGCGAGCGCCGCGCGTTCGCGCCAGGGGCGCAGCCCGCGCTCCACCTGCTTCTCGCGCAGCTTGCGCAGCAGCGAGGACAGCGGAATGCCGACCGGACACACGCTGTCGCACTCGCCGCACAAGGTGGCGGCCTGCGGCAGGTCGAGCGTCGATTCGAGCCCGACGTAGCTCGGCGTGAGCACCGAGCCCATCGGCCCCGGATAGACCCAGCCGTACGCATGCCCGCCGACCTTCTGGTACACCGGGCAATGGTTCATGCATGCGCCGCAGCGGATGCAGCGCAGCATCTCCTGGAACTCGCCGCCGAGGAGCCCGCTGCGGCCGCCGTCGACCAGCACCACGTACATGTGCTCGGGGCCGTCCACATCGCCCTCGCCGCGCGGGCCGGTGAGCAGCGAGAGATAGTTGGAGGTCTTCTGCCCGGTCGCCGAGCGCGGCAGGAGCCGCATCGCGGTCGCGAGATCCTCGAGCGTCGGCAACACCTTCTCGATGCCCGTCACCGCGACGTGCACGCGCGGCATCACCGTGCACATCCCTTCGTTGCCCTCGTTGGTCACGAGCACGACCGAGCCGGTCTCGGCGATCAGGAAGTTGCCGCCCGTCACCCCCATGTCCGCCGACAGGAATTGCGGCCGCAGCATCTCGCGCGCCTCGTGCGTCATCGCGGGGATGTCCGTCAGGCGCGGCCGACCGTGCGTCTTCGCGAACAGGTCCGCGATCTCGTCCTGGTCCTTGTGCACGGCGGGCGCGATGATGTGGCTCGGCGCCTCGTTGTCGTTGATCTGCAGGATGTACTCGCCGAGGTCGGTCTCGATCGACTGCACGCCGATGCCCGCCATCACCGCGTTCAGGCGCATCTCCTCGGTCACCATCGACTTCGTCTTGATGACCTTCTTCACGTCGTGGCGCCGCGCGATGTCGGCGACGAGCTGCGCCGCGTCGTCCATGCTCTCGGCGTACAGCACGGTGGCGCCGCGCCGCGCGGCCTCGCGCTCGAACGCCTCGAGCCACTGGTCGAGATCGTCGAGCGCGCGGTCGCGGCGCGCCTTCAGCGCGGCCCGCGTCGCCGCGAAATCGATCTGCGTGAGCGATTCGGCGCGCGCCGACACGAACTTGCTCGACAGTTTCTTGAGGTTCTGCTGCAGGCGCTGGTCCGCGAGCTTCTGGCCCGCGCGCGCCTTGAAATGCATCGATTGGACTTGCATGGCGGCTCGCTGTGGATTCGGAAACGGAAGGGGCGCGGCGCTCAGGCGTCGCCCGCCAGCACCTGCGCGATGTGCAGCACGCGCGTGGCGTGGTCGCCCGTGCGGCGCAGCCGCCCCTCGATATTGAGCATGCAGCCGAGATCGCCGAGCACCACGGTCGGCGCGCCGCTCGCGCGGACGTTCGCGCACTTCTCGTCGACGATCGCGGTCGAGATGTCGCCGTACTTCAGCGCAAAGGTGCCGCCGAAGCCGCAGCAGTGCTCGCAATCCTTCATCTCCCGGACCTCGACGCCGCGCTGCGCGAGCAACGCGCGCGGCTGCGCCTTCACACCCAGCTCGCGCAATCCCGAGCAGGAATCATGGTAGGTCACGGGCCCCGCGAACTCGCCCGGCTCCAGCGTCACCTTCGCGACGTTCACGAGGAAATCGGTCAGCTCATACACCCGCGAGCGCAGGCGGCCGTAGCGCGCCATCAGCTCGGGATCGTCGCGGAACAGGTCGCCGTAATGCACGCGCAGCATCCCGCCGCACGAACCCGACGGCACCACCACGTAATCGAACGGCTCGAACTCGCGCAGCGTCTTCTCCGCGAGGTCGCGCGCGAGCGCACGCTCGCCGCTGTTGTAGCCCGGCTGGCCGCAGCAGGTCTGCGCGGCCGGGACGACCACCTCGAAGCCCGCCTGCTGGATCAGCTTCAACGCAGAGAACCCGATCTCGGGCCGCATCAGGTCGATCAGGCACGTCACGAACAAACCGACTCGCATAGCCACTCCTTCGAGAAAACGACGCTCATTATCCGCGCTTTGCCGCGCGAAACCAACGCATCGCGAACAGCCGCCGCACGCGAGGACTTCCTCGAACGCCGTTCGCTTTTTTCACTATACGAGATACAATCGTTCGTCCCAGCATCCGATGCATCACCGACCCGCCACGATGAGCAACCCGAATCCGGATTCCAAAACGTCGATCCAAGTGATCGAGCGCATGATGCGGCTTCTCGACGCGCTCGCCGGCCACACCGATCCGGTCAGCCTGAAGGAGCTTGCCCAGAGCACCGAGCTGCATCCGTCGACCGCGCACCGGATCCTGAACGACATGGTCACCTGCCGTCTCGTCGACCGCTCCGATCCGGGCACCTACCGGCTCGGCATGCGCCTGCTCGAACTCGGCAACCTCGTGAAGGCGCGCCTGTCGGTGCGCGATGCCGCGCTGACGCCGATGCGCGAGCTGCACCGCCTCACGGGCCAGACGGTCAATCTGTCGGTGCGCCAGGGCGACGAGATCGTCTATATCGAACGCGCGTATTCGGAACGCTCGGGCATGCAGGTGGTGCGCGCGATCGGCGGCCGCGCGCCGCTGCACCTGACGTCGGTCGGCAAGCTGTTCCTGGCCGCCGACGAGACGTCGCGGGTGCGCGCCTACGCGACCCGCACCGGGCTCGCCGGCCACACGCAGAACAGCATCACCGATCTCACGAAACTCGAACGCGAACTGACCCTGGTGCGCCAGCAGGCCTGCGCGCGCGACAACGAGGAACTGGAACTGGGCGTGCGTTGCATCGCGGCCGGCATCTACGACGACTCAGGCAAGCTGGTCGCCGGACTGTCGCTGTCCGCGCCGGCCGACCGGCTGCAGGATGCCTGGCTCGGCCAGCTGAGCCACACCGCGCTGACGATCTCCGAGTCGCTCGGCTACCAGCACGCACCCAAGGATGCCGATGCGAGCGCGCTGAGGCACGCGTGACGCCGCGTTCCGGACGCCATGAAAAAAGCCCCGCTCAAGCGGGGCTTTTTTCATGGCGTCGCGCAACCGGCGCGCCGGGATCAGGTTCCACCCGTCGCCGTGTTGGCCGCGGTCAGCCGTTCGCCGCCGCCGTTGTCGAGCCAGCTGCGCACGCGCGACGCGTCCGCGAAGCGCGAGTACTTGCCGAACGAATCGAGCAGCACCATCACGATCGGACGACCGTGGATCGTGGTCTGCATCACCAGACACTCGCCCGCTTCGTTGATGAAGCCCGTCTTCTGCAGACCGATGTCCCACGACGGATTGCGCACCAGCGCGTTCGTGTTGTTGTAGGCGAGTGAACGCTTGCCCGTGAACACGTCGTAGCTGCGGTCGGTCGAGAACTTGCGGATCAGCGGGTACTGGTACGCCGCGTTCACCATCTTCACCAGGTCGCGCGCGCTCGACACGTTCTGGCTCGACAGCCCGGTCGAGTTCTCGAAATGCGTGTCGTTCATGCCGAGCGACTTCGCCTTCGCGTTCATCGCCGCGATGAACGCCGGCCGGCCGCCCGTGTAGTAACGCGACAGCGCGGCGGCCGCACGATTCTCCGACGCCATCAGCGCGATGTGCAGCATGTCTTCGCGCGACAGCGTCGACCCGACCGACAGGCGCGACCCCGTGCCCTTCTCGTAGTCGCGATCCTCGTCCGTCACGTCGATCTGGTCGGTCAGCGACATTTTCGAATCGAGCACGACCATCGCGGTCATCAGCTTCGAGATCGACGCGATCGGCACCACGGCGCGCGAGTTCTTGTCGAACAGCGGCTCGGACGAATTCTGGTCGATCACGTAGGCGACGCTCGAACGCAGCGCGAGCGCGTCAGGCGTCTCGTGCAGGCCGAACGCCTGGCCGACCGACGGCGGGCGCGGCTGGAACGCCACCTTGCGCACCCCGCGGTGCCCCCCGTTCGACACGAAGGTCACGCGCTTGCGCGTCGCCTTCGCGCGCGGCGCTTCCTTCGCGACGGCAGGACGCACGCCCTTCTTGGCGGACGCAGTGGCCTTCTTCTTGCCCTTCGCGGGCTGGGATGCCTTCGCGGGCGCGGCGAGCGCCTCGGCAGGCGCGATCGCGGCAGTGGCCATCAGCACCGACACGGCCACGGAGACCGCGGTGCCGAGGGCCATGCCCTGCATCATTTTGAACGGTGAAAACAATTGGGCTTTCATTGGGGTCTGAACAAAGCGGGCGGGAGGTTTCCGCAAGTGTAGTTAAACCGGAAAAAATAAGCAATATTAGGCACTTACCGTCTTTCGTTAAACCGGAATGTAAGACACGATCATCTCAAGACAATCGGCCCTCCCGTTTTCATCGAAAAATACGATGAGATGCAAGGATGCCGGCCCGCCGGCACTCACTTAGCGGTTTATCGGCAATCCGGGAACAGGATGAAGCGGGGAAATCACGCATACTGCCTACTGCTGCCAGGCGGCCCGAACGGCCCGCCGGCAAGGGCGCCGGCGCATCGTGCGTCCGGCGGCCCGACCAACGGCGCGCGTTTCGACCAGCATTCGGGGTAAACGTTCCACCCCCTCAACTGGTTTACCTGCGCGCCGTCATGGTGCGCCCCGCCGCCTGCCCCACCTCGGCGCGCAGCGCGGCACAGCGCTTGAAACCGATCCCAATGTTGCGGGATAACTCATTGTTTTGTCGATAATTTACCGATATTGTGCGACGCACAAAATATCCTTGACATTCGTTTTTGGCGGCCTAAAATAACTCTCATTGTTGCGATGCACAAAGCACCGCACGAGCGTCGTTCCCCAAACTTGTGCCTTTCCCCAAGCGATCATCGATCGATTTTCAGGAGCGTGAACCATGTCTTTGCTGACCCCCGAGCAATTCGCCGCCGCCCAGAAAGCCCACTTCGAAAGCCTGTTCGGCCTGACGACCAAGGCCTTTGAAGGCGTTGAGAAGCTCGTCGAACTGAATCTGCAAGTCGTGAAGTCGACGCTCGCGGAAAGCCAGGAAAACGTGCAGCGCGCGCTGTCCGTGAAGGACGCGCAGGAACTGCTCGCGCTGCAGGCCAGCCTGACCCAGCCGATCGCCGAGAAGGTCCTGTCGTACAGCCGCCATCTGTATGAAATCGCTTCGGCCACGCAAGCCGAGTTCGCGAAGGTCGCGGAAGCCCAGTACGAAGAGCAGAACCGCAAGGTGCAGGCGCTCGTCGACAACGTCGCGAAGAACGCGCCGGCCGGTTCCGAAACCGCCGTTGCCGCGCTGAAGTCGGCGCTCAACGCCGCGACGACGACCTACGAAACGGTCCAGAAGGCCGCGAAGCAGGCCGTGGAAATCGCCGAAACGAACTTCAACGCCGCCGCAGCCGTTGCGACCAAGGCCGCCAACAGCGCCGCTGCCGCATCGCGCCGCAGCACCACCGCCGCCGCGCCGACGACGACCAAGTCGGCCTGAGCGGACGCCGCCCTGCGGGCGGCACGCGATATCGGAAAGCCTGCGTTCGCGCGGGCTTTTTCATGGGCGCTCGCCGCGAGGGGCACTGCGGGCCGAATCACGACGGAGCCGAACGGCCAGGGCTCTCCGCCGCGCCGCCTCTCCGATTCACTGCACCCGGCCCCACACGTACTCCCGCCCCCATGCAAAACGCCCGGCGCAATGCGCCGGGCGTTTTGGTGAACCACGATGGGCCGCGCCCTCCGGCGACGCCCTTCCGCGAACCGCGCGTTATGCCTTCTTGCGCGGCGGCGGCAGGTCCGTACAGACCCCTTCGTACAGCTCGGCCGCCATGCCGATCGATTCGCCGAGCGTCGGGTGTGGATGGATCGTCTTGCCGATATCCTCCGCGTCCGCGCCCATCTCGACCGCCAGACAGACTTCGCTGATCAGGTCGCCCGCGTTCAGCCCGACGATGCCGCCGCCGATCACGCGATGCGTCGCCTCGTCGAACAGCAGCTTCGTGAAACCCTCGTCGCGATCGTTCGCGATCGCCCGGCCCGACGCCACCCACGGGAACACCGCCTTGCCGTACTTGATGCCTTCGGCCTTGCACTGGTCCTCGGTCTTGCCGGCCCATGCGACTTCCGGATCCGTGTACGCCACCGACGGAATCTGCAGCGCGTCGAAGTAAGCCTTCTCGCCGTGCGCGGCCTCGGCCGCCACGTGGCCCTCGTGCACCGCCTTGTGCGCGAGCATCGGCTGGCCGACGATGTCGCCGATCGCGAAGATGTGCGGCACATTGGTGCGCATCTGCTTGTCGACCTCGATGAAGCCGCGCTCCGTCACCGCCACGCCCGCCTTGTCGGCGCCGATCTTCTTGCCGTTCGGGCTGCGGCCCACGGCGACCAGCACCAGGTCGTAGCGCTGCGCGTCCGCCGGGGCTTTCTCGCCCTCGAAGCTCACGTAGATGCCGTCGTCCTTCGCTTCCGCGCCGGTCGTGCGCGTCTTCAGCATCACGTTGCTGAAGCGCTTCGCGTTGTACTTCTCCCAGACCTTCACGAGATCGCGGTCCGCGCCCATCATCAGGCCGTCCATCATCTCGACGACGTCGATCTCGGCGCCCAGCGTCGAGTACACCGTCGCCATTTCGAGGCCGATGATGCCGCCGCCAATCACGAGCATGCGCTTCGGCAGCTGGCGCAGCTCCAGCGCGCCCGTCGAATCGATCACGCGCGGATCCTCCGGCATGAACGGCAGCTTCACCGCCTGCGAGCCGGCCGCGATGATCGCCTGCTTGAAGCGCACCACCTTCTTGCCGCCCTCGCCCTGCACTTCCAGGTGATGCGCATCGACGAACGCACCGACGCCCGTGACCACCTCGACCTTGCGCGCCTTCGCCATGCCGGTGAGGCCCACCGTCAGCTTCTTGACGACGCTGCTCTTGAAGTCGCGCAGCTTGTCGAGATCCACTTCCGGCTTGCCGAACGAGATGCCGTGCGACGCCAGCGCCGACGCCTCGTCGATGACGAGCGCGGTGTGCAGCAGCGCCTTCGACGGGATGCACCCGACGTTCAGGCACACGCCGCCGAGCGCGTCGTAGCGTTCGACGAGCACGGTCTTCATGCCGAGATCGGCGGCGCGGAACGCGGCCGAGTATCCGCCCGGGCCCGAACCCAGCACGAGCATCTCGCACTCGACATCGACCGGGCCGGCATAGCTGCCCGCCTGCGGCGCCTGGGTCGGCGCGGGCGCGGGCGCGGGGGCCGGTGCGGCGGCGGGCGCGGGCTTCGCGGGCGCCGGCGCGGCGGCGGACGCCGCGGCCTCGACGAGCGCGATCACCGTGCCTTGCGACACCTTGTCGCCCGCCTTGACCTTCACTTCCTTCACGACGCCGGCGACGTCGCTCGGCACTTCCATGGACGCCTTGTCGGATTCGAGCGTGACGAGCGTCTGCTCCTTCTCGATCGTATCGCCCGGCTGGACGTTGACCTCGATGACATCGACGCCGTTGAAATCGCCGATATCCGGCACCTTGACTTCGATGAGACTCATGAACTGTCCCCTACTTGTATGGACTACCGCTGACAGACACACGGGCGGGCGCGCCGCGACGGCATGACCGCCGCGCGCGCCCCCGCGCTCATCAAAGGATCACGCGGCGGAAATCGGCGAGGATCGCCGCCAGATATGCGTTGAAGCGCGCCGCCTCCGCGCCGTCGATCACGCGGTGGTCATACGACAGCGACAGCGGCAGCGTGAGGCGCGGCACGAACTGCTTGCCGTCCCACACCGGCTTCATCGCGCTGCGCGACAGGCCGAGGATCGCCACTTCCGGCGCGTTGATGATCGGCGTGAAGTTCGTGCCGCCGATCCCGCCCAGCGACGAGATCGAGAAGCAGCCGCCCTGCATCTGGTCCGGCTTCAGCTTGCCTTCGCGCGCCGCCTTCGACAGCTCCGTCATTTCCTTCGCGATGTCGACGAGACCCTTCTTGTCCGCGTCGCGGATCACCGGCACCATGAGGCCGTTCGGCGTGTCGGCCGCGAAGCCGACGTGGTAGTACTGCTTGAACACGAGGTTGTCGCCGTCGAGGCTCGCGTTGAAGGTCGGGAACTTCTTCAGCGCCGACACCACGGCCTTGATCACGAACGCCAGCATCGTGAACTTCACGCCGGCCTTCTCGTTTTCCTTGTTCAGCTGCACGCGCAACGCTTCCAGCTCGGTGATGTCCGCCTCGTCGTTGTTGGTGACGTGGGGGATCATCACCCAGTTGCGATGCAGGTTCGCGCCCGAGATCTTCTTGATGCGCGACAGCGGCTTCGGATCGACCGGGCCGAACTTCGTGAAGTCGACCTTCGGCCACGGCAGCAGGTTCAGCTCGCCGCCGCCCGCGGGCGCGGCCGCGCCCGCCGGCGCCGCGCGCTGGCCCGTCATCACGCCCTTCACGAAGCCCGTCACGTCGTCCTTGGTCACGCGGCTCTTCGGCCCCGTGCCCTGCACGCGCGCGACATCGACGCCCAGCTCGCGCGCGAACTTGCGCACCGACGGCGACGCGTGGCTCGCGCGGTATTCGCCGCCCGCCGCCGGCGCGACGGCCGGTGCGGATGCCGGCGCAGCCGACGGCGCGGGCGCGGCGGCTGCGGCCGGCGCGGGCGCCGGAGCAGGCGCGGCGGCCGGCTGCGGCGCGGGGGCCGGCGCGGCGGCGCCGCCCGCGGCTTCCAGCACCACGATCAGCGTGCCTTCCGACACCGTGTCGCCGAGCTTCACCTTCAGTTCCTTGACCGTGCCGGCGGCCGGGCTCGGCACGTCCATCGTCGCCTTGTCCGATTCGAGCGTGACGAGCGACTGCTCCTTCTCGACCGTGTCGCCGACCTTCACGCCGATCTCGATGACCGGGATGTCCTTGTAGTCGCCGATGTCCGGCACCTTCACGTCGACCGTGCCGCCGCTCGCGGCAGGCGCGGGCGCGGGCGCCGCTGCGGGCGCGGGCGCCGGCGCAGCCGCGCCGTTCGCCTTCGCGGCGCCGCCTTCCAGCAGGATGATCAGCGAGCCTTCCGACACCGAATCGCCCACCTTCACCTTCACTTCCCTGACCGTGCCGGCCGTGGGGCTCGGCACGTCCATCGTCGCCTTGTCCGACTCGAGCGTGACGAGCGATTGCTCCGCCTCGACCGTGTCGCCCGCCTTCACGAGCACCTCGATGACCGGGATGTCCTTGTAATCGCCGATATCCGGCACCTTCACTTCGATCGCTTGACTCATCTGTTTGTGTCTCCTGAGCCGCGCCGCCACCCCGCACGGGGCCGCGTCGCGGCGTCATACGGTGCGCGTGCGTTAAACCGTCATCGGGTTGGGTTTGGCCGGGTCGAGGTTGTACTTCGCGAGCGCGTCCGCCACCACCTTGCGCTCGATCGTACCCTCGTCGGCGAGCGCATTGAGCGCGGCCACGGTCACCCAGAAGCGGTCGACCTCGAAGAAATGGCGCAGCGCCTCGCGCGTATCCGAACGGCCATAGCCGTCGGTGCCGAGCACCACGAACTTGCGGTCCACCTGGCCGCGGATCTGGTCGACCAGCGCGCGCACGTAGTCGGTCGACGCGATCACCGGACCTTGCGTGTCCTTCAGGCATTGCTGCACGTGCGACAGCTTGCGCTCCGCGGTCGGGTTCAGCAGGTTCCAGCGCTCGACCTCATGACCTTCGCGGGCCAGCTCGGTGAAGCTCGGCACGCTCCACAGGTCGGCCGCGACGCCCCAGTCGTTCTTGAGCAGGTCGGCGGCGGCGATCACTTCGTTGAAGATCGTGCCCGCGCCGAGCAGTTGCACGCGCGGCGCCTTCTTGTCGGCGTCGGCCTTGCGGAACGCGTACATGCCCTTGATGATGTCGGCCGCCACGTGCTCGCCCTGCGGGATCGCGGGGTGCTCGTAGTTCTCGTTCATCACCGTGATGTAGTAGTACACATCCTCCTGCTCCCACACCATGCGGCGCAGGCCGTCCTGCACGATCACCGCCAGCTCGTAGCCGAAGGTCGGGTCGTAGCTCACGCAGTTCGGCACCGACGCCGCCCACAGCAGCGAATGGCCGTCCTCGTGCTGCAGGCCCTCGCCGTTGAGCGTGGTGCGGCCCGCGGTGCCGCCGAGCAGGAAGCCGCGCGACCGCATGTCGCCCGCGGCCCAGGCCAGATCGCCGATCCGCTGGAAGCCGAACATCGAATAGAAGATGTAGAACGGCACCATGATCTCGCCGTGCGTCGAATACGACGTCGCCGCCGCGATCCAGTCGCACATGCCGCCCGCTTCGTTGATGCCTTCCTGCAGGATCTGGCCGCTTTCCGATTCCTTGTAGAACATCAGCTGGTCGGAATCCTCGGGCACGTACTTCTGGCCCTGCTGGTTCCAGATGCCGATCTGGCGGAACAGGCCTTCCATGCCGAAGGTGCGCGACTCGTCGGGCACGATCGGCACGATGCGCTTGCCGAGCGCCTTGTCCTTGAGCAGGATGTTGAGGATCCGCACGAACGCCATCGTCGTCGAGATCTCGCGGCCTTCGCCCGTGCCCTTCAGCAGCGGCTCGAACATGCCGAGCGCCGGCACCGGCAGCGATTCCGCCTTCTGGCGGCGCTGCGGCAGGTAGCCGCCGAGGTCCATGCGGCGTGCGCGCATGTACTCGAGTTCCTTCGAGCCTTCCTCGAACTTCACGTACGGCACGTCGGCGATCACGTCGTCCGGGATCGGCAGGCGGAACTGGTCGCGGAACTTCTTCAGCTGCTCCACCGGCAGCTTCTTCTGCTGGTGGGTGATGTTCATCGCCTGACCCGACTCGCCCATCCCGTAACCCTTGATGGTCTTCGCGAGAATCACGGTCGGCGCGCCCTTCGAGTGGCTCGCCTCGTGGAACGCCGCGTAGATCTTGTGCGGATCATGGCCGCCGCGGTTCAGGTTCCAGATGTCGTCGTCCGACCAGTCGGCGACCAGCGCCTTCAGCTCGGGCGAATTGAAGAAGTGCTCGCGCACGAAGGCGCCCGACTCCGACTTGTAGGTCTGGTACTCGCCGTCGACGACGTCCATCATCCGGCGCATCAGCGCGCCCGACTTGTCGCGCGCGAACAGCGCATCCCAGCGGCTGCCCCAGATCACCTTGATCACGTTCCAGCCGGCGCCGCGGAATTCCGATTCCAGTTCCTGGATGATCTTGCCGTTGCCGCGCACCGGGCCGTCGAGACGCTGCAGGTTGCAGTTGATCACGAACACCAGGTTGTCGAGCTTCTCGCGGCTCGCCATGCCGATCGCGCCCAGCGATTCCGGCTCGTCGGTCTCGCCGTCGCCGAGGAACGCCCACACCTTGCGGCCTTCGGTCGTCACGATGCCGCGCGCCTGCAGGTACTTCATGAAGCGCGCCTGGTAGATCGCCATGATCGGGCCGAGACCCATGGAAACGGTCGGGAACTGCCAGAAGTCGGGCATCAGCCACGGGTGCGGATACGACGAGATGCCGTTGCCGCCGACTTCCTGGCGGAAGTTGTCGAGCTGGTCCTCGGACAGGCGGCCGAGCAGGAACGCGCGGGAATACACGCCCGGCGACGAGTGGCCCTGCACGAACACGAGGTCGCCGCCGTGCTGGGCGGACGGCGCATGCCAGAAATGGTTGTAGCCGACATCGTAGAGCGTCGCGGCCGACGCGAACGACGCGATGTGGCCGCCGACGTTGGTGTCCTTGCCGGCGCGCAGCACCATCGCGATCGCGTTCCAGCGCGTGTACGAGCGGATGCGGTGCTCGATGTCCTGGTCGCCCGGGATCTTCGCCTGGCCTTCGACCGGAATCGTGTTGATGTACGGGGTGTTCGCGGAGAACGGCAGGTGCTCGCCGTGCATGCGCGCGAATTCGATCTGCTTCTCGATCAGGTAGTGCGCGCGGCCCGGGCCGACGGAGGAGATCACGCCATCAAGCGCCTCGAGCCATTCGACGGTTTCCTGGGGATCGTCGTCACGATCGGCGACGACATACTTCATCACTTCGTTGGGTACGGCGGACATACTCGTCTCCTGGGGCCTTGAATGTGAGGATCGCTCTGGTTGCAGACGACGGAATTCCGGCCGCCTGCGGCAAGCTCCCGCGGATTGTAAAGAGCGTCGCGGGCCACGTGCAACAAAATTTTCGAATAGTGAGATCTTTTATCGTAATATGAAATATTGCTGCGCCGCACCCATCCGACAAGGCTCGCCGAGGGCCGGCCCGGCGATAATTTCGCTTTTGGTTCAATAATTCTTGTACGCCTTTTGCGCGCGGTGCGCTGCGCTACAATCCAGCCATGTTGACCGATCGGCTTTTCGCACGTTCGGCGCGGCCGTCGGGTTCGCCGGCGGATTCGCAGCCGTCCCGCTGGCACCACGGACCGTGGTGGTCCAATTCCTATCTACTGACCCCCCTGTTGTCGATCCTGGTGTTCCTGGTGGTGATGAGCCTCATTCTGTGGAGCCTCAACCGCCGCGAGCAGCAGCAGCAGGAAGACACGCTGTATCGCAACGTCGCCTGGGCGCAGCAGCAGATCCGCCTGTCGATGACGGGCGCGCAGGAGCAATTGCAGGCGTTCGCGCGCGATCTCGCGGCGGGCCGCATCGACGAGCACGCGTTCCAGATGGCGGTCGGCGACATCATGCAGGCGCACCCCGAGATCCTCTACCTGAACTGGTATACGTCGCCCGGCCAGCGCCGCTGGCCCGCGATGCTGCTGCCGCTCGTCGGCCAGCGCTTCGCGAAGCCGAACGACACCCAGATGGAGGACGCCGCGCGCGGCGCCTTCGCCGAGGCGCGCGGCACGCGCCGCCAGGTGTACTCGCCGCTCGTCTACGACGACTTCGGCAACGGCTACCTCGCGCTGCAGACGCCCGTGATGCGCGACCGCGAGTATCTCGGCTCGATCGCCGCGGTGTTCTCGGTCGAGGGCATGCTGAAGCACGACATCCCGCAGGAGCTGTCGGCCAAGTACAAGATCTCGATCACCGACGCGAACAACCGCGAACTCGCGTCGACCTCCTCGCGCCCGCGCCTGCCGCGCGACGCCCACTACGATCTGCCGCTCGACCCGCCCGGCCAGGGGCTGACGGTGCGCGTGTACGCGTACCCGCAGATGACCAACCTGACCAACAACACACTCGTCTGGCTCGTCGCCGGGCTGTCGTGCTTCGTGCTGTGGAGTCTCTGGAGCCTGTGGAAGCACACCCGCCAGCGCTTCGAGGCGCAGCAGGCGCTCTATGCGGAGGCGTTCTTCCGCCGCGCGATGGAGAACTCGGTGCTGATCGGGATGCGCGTGCTCGACATGCACGGCCGCATCACGCACGTGAATCCCGCGTTCTGCCGGATGACCGGCTGGGACGAAGGCGACCTCGTCGGCAAGGTCGCGCCGTTCCCGTACTGGCCGCGCGACACCTACCCGGAAATGCAGCGCCAGCTCGACATGACGCTGCGCGGCAAGGCGCCGTCTTCGGGCTTCGAGCTGCGGGTGCGGCGCAAGGACGGCTCGATGTTCCATGCGCGCCTCTACGTCTCGCCGCTGATCGACAGCGCCGGACGCCAGACCGGCTGGATGTCGTCGATGACCGACATCACCGAGCCGAAGCGCGCGCGCGAGGAGCTGGCCGCCGCGCACGAACGCTTCACGACCGTGCTCGAAAGCCTCGACGCGGCGGTCTCGGTGCTCGCCGCCGACGAGGCCGAGCTGCTGTTCGCGAACCGCTACTACCGCCACCTGTTCGGGATCCGGCCGGACGGCCACCTGGAACTGTCGGGCGGCGGCTTCGACAGCGCGCAGGCGTCGTCGGACTCGATCGACCTCGTCGACGCCTACGCCGGCCTGCCCGCCGCCGCGCTCACCGAGAGCACGGCCGACGCGCAGGAGGTGTACGTCGAAAGCATCCAGAAATGGTTCGAGGTGCGTCGCCAGTACATCCAGTGGGTCGACGGCCACCTCGCCCAGATGCAGATCGCCACCGACATCACGACCCGCAAGAAGGCGCAGGAGCTGGCGCACCAGCAGGAAGAGAAGCTCCAGTTCACGAGCCGATTGATGACGATGGGCGAAATGGCGTCGTCGATTGCGCATGAGCTGAACCAGCCGCTCGCGGCGATCAACAATTACTGTTCCGGCACCGTGGCGCTCGTCAAGGGCGGCCGCGCGACCCCCGAGACGCTGCTGCCGGCGCTCGAAAAGACCGCGCAGCAGGCGCTGCGCGCCGGAATGATCGTCAAGCGGATCCGCGAGTTCGTGAAGCGCAGCGAGCCGAAGCGCGAGCCCGCGCGGGTCGCGGACATCGTCGCGGACGCGGTCGGCCTCGCCGAGATCGAGGCGAGAAAGCGCCGGATCCGGATCGTCACCGAAATCCGCGCAAGAATGCCTATTATTTATGTCGACCCGGTGCTGATCGAGCAGGTGCTCGTGAACCTGATGAAGAACGCGGCCGAAGCGATGCACGATGCGCACCCGCAGGCGGTCGACGGCGCGATCCGCGTGGTCGCCGACCTGGAGGCGGGCTTCGTCGACATCCGCGTGATCGACCAGGGCCCCGGCGTCGACGAGGCGACGGCCGAACGGCTGTTCGAACCGTTTTACAGCACCAAGTCCGACGGCATGGGCATGGGGCTCAACATCTGTCGTTCGATCATTGAATCGCATCGCGGGCGTCTGTGGGTGGTCAACAACGTCGAGGCGGATGGCCGCATTGCCGGCGCGACGTTCCACTGCAGCCTGCCCGTGGGGGAACCCGAAGATCTCGGGCGCGGCGGGTCCGAGGCATCGACATCACAAACCGTAACGGGAGATATATGAATAGCCCTGTCACCACCACTCAGGAATCCGTCTTTGTCGTCGACGATGACGAGGCCGTGCGCGACTCGCTGCGCTGGCTGCTGGAGGCGAACGGCTATCGCGTGCAATGCTTCTCGAGCGCCGAGCAGTTTCTCGATGCGTACCAGCCCGCGCAGCAGGCGGGCCAGATCGCCTGCCTGATCCTCGACGTGCGGATGTCCGGGATGAGCGGCCTCGAACTGCAGGAACGCCTGATCGCCGACAATGCCGCGCTGCCGATCATCTTCGTGACGGGCCACGGCGATGTGCCGATGGCCGTCTCGACCATGAAGAAAGGCGCGATGGACTTCATCGAGAAGCCGTTCGACGAAGCCGAGCTGCGCAAGCTCGTCGAGCGCATGCTCGACAAGGCGCGCAGCGAGAGCAAGAGCGTCCAGGAGCAGCGCGCCGCGAGCGAGCGCCTGTCGAAGCTGACCGCGCGCGAGCAGCAGGTGCTCGAGCGGATCATCGCGGGCCGCCTCAACAAGCAGATCGCCGACGATCTCGGCATCAGCATCAAGACGGTCGAGGCGCACCGCGCGAACATCATGGAAAAGCTCAACGTCAACACGGTGGCCGACCTGCTGCGCCTCGCGCTGTCGAAGAAGCAGGCCTGACCCGTCTCATCCGCGCGCGTCCGGGCCCGCCCGCCGGACGCGCCGCGCGCGCGACCGCTCCCGTCGCGCGTCCCCGTCTGTCGCGCCCCTCTCGTTCGTCTCGTCTCATGCCGGCTCGCCGGCGAAGCCGCGCGACGGCGGGCGGGCGCGGCGACG
The DNA here is from genome assembly GCF_028657905.1 of Burkholderia sp. FERM BP-3421. Classification (NCBI taxonomy): domain Bacteria; kingdom Pseudomonadati; phylum Pseudomonadota; class Betaproteobacteria; order Burkholderiales; family Burkholderiaceae; genus Burkholderia; species Burkholderia sp. FERM BP-3421. The sequence goes on from NZ_CP117782.1 coordinate 1,721,294, forward strand.
GCTGAACGCGGCACCGGCCGACCGCGGCGCCGGCCGACCGCGGCACCGACCGACCGCGGCACCGGCCGACCGCGGCACCGGCCGACCGCGGCACCGGCCGACCGCGGCACCGGCCGACCGCGGCACCGGCCGACCGGTATAATTCCCTCCTTCGCCGCGACGCACTCCCCGCGTCGCGCGCCCCCGCTTTCCAACTCGCACGCGAATCACCATGACAGCCACTCTCATCGACGGCAACGCCCTCTCGAAGACCTTGCGCGGCGAAGCCGCGCAGCGCGCCGCGGCGCTGACCGCGCGCGGCCACCAGCCCGGACTCGCCGTGATCCTCGTCGGCAACAATCCCGCCAGCGAAGTGTATGTGCGCAACAAGATCAAGGCCTGCCAGGACCACGGCTTCCACTCGCTGAAGGACAACTACCCGGCCACGCTGTCCGAGGCCGACCTGCTCAAGCGCATCGACGAGCTGAATCGCGACCCGAAGATCCACGGCATCCTGGTGCAGCTGCCCCTGCCCGCGCATATCGACAGCCACAAGGTGATCGAGGCGATCGCCCCGGAGAAGGACGTCGACGGCTTCCACGTCGCGAACGCCGGCGCGCTGATGACGGGCAAGCCGCTGTTCCGCCCGTGCACGCCGTACGGCGTGATGAAGATGTTCGAGGCCTACCGGATCCCGCTGCAGGGCGCGAACGCGGTCGTGATCGGCCGCTCGAACATCGTCGGCAAGCCGATGGCGCTGATGCTGCTCGAAGCGGGCGCGACCGTCACGATCTGCCACAGCAAGACCCGCGACCTCGCCGCGCACACCCGCGCGGCCGACGTGGTCGTCGCGGCGGTCGGCAAGCGCGACGTGCTGACGGCCGACATGGTGAAGCCGGGCGCGACCGTGATCGACGTCGGCATGAACCGCAACGACGAAGGCAAGCTGTGCGGCGACGTCGAATTCGCCGGCGTGAGCCAGGTGGCCGGCCACCTGACGCCGGTGCCGGGCGGCGTCGGCCCGATGACCATCACGATGCTGCTGATCAACACCGTCGAGGCGGCCGAACGCGCGGCGAACGCGGCCTGACGCGAGCGGCGGCGCACCCCGCCGCCGCCGATACCGCCCCAATCGAGCCGGTAGAAACTTTCGATTGGAAAGCGCGCACCACGCCCCAATAATAAAGAGATGCCGCGCGCACGCCGCGCGCCACTCTCCGTTTCCATCCGAAATCACCCGGGAGCACCATGTCCGCCAGCGCAACCGCCAATCCCCTTCTCGATTTCACCGGCCTGCCCCGTTTCGGCGAAATCCTCCCTGAACACGTCACGCCGGCGCTCGACGCGCTGCTCGAGACCGCCGACGCCGCCGTCGAACGCGCGGCCGACCCGGCCACGCCCGCGACCTGGGAAGAGATCGTCGAAGCCGTCGAACGCGCGACCGAGCCGCTCGGCCGCGCCTGGGGCGTGATCGGTCACCTGAATGCCGTCGCCGACACGCCGGCGCTGCGCGCCGCCTACGGCGAGAACCTGCCGCGCGTGACCGAATTCTGGTCGAGCGTCGGCCAGAACCTCGCGCTCTACGAGAAGTACAAGGTGATCGCCGCGAGCGCGGCGTACCCGGCGCTGTCCGTCGAGCGCAAGAAGATCCTCGACAACGCGCTGCGCGACTTCCGCCTGTCCGGCGCGGAACTGCCCGAGGACCAGAAGCCGCGCTTCGCGGAACTGCAGGAGCGGCAGGCGGCGCTCTCGAAGACCTTCTCCGACCACGTGCTCGACGCCACCAACGGCTACGCGTTCTACGCGCAGACCGAAGCGGAATTGGCCGGCCTGCCCGACGACGCGATCGCCGCCGCGCGCGAGGCCGCGCAGAAGGAGGACAAGGCCGGCTGGAAATTCACGCTGCACTTCCCGTCCTACTTCCCGGTCCTGCAGTACGCGGACAACCGCGCGATGCGCGAGGCGCTGTACCGCGCCTACGTGACGCGCGCGTCCGAGCTGGGCCCGCAGTACGGCGGCGGCCAGGCGGACTGGGACAACACGGCGATCGTCTCCGAACAGCTCGGGCTGCGCCGCGAGGAAGCGCGCATGCTCGGCTACCACGACTTCGCGGAAGTGTCGCTCGCGCCGAAGATGGCCGAGTCGCCGCAGCAGGTCACCGCGTTCCTCGAGGATCTCGCCACGCGCGCGCGGCCGCACGCCGAACAAGACTGGGACGAACTGCGCAGTTTCGCCGCGCAGACGCTCGACACGACGGAGCTTGCGCCGTGGGACGTCGCCTACGCGGCCGAGAAGCTGCGCCAGCAGCGCTACGCGTTCTCCGAGAACGAGGTGAAGCAGTACTTCCCGGAACCCGCCGTGCTCAAGGGGCTGTTCACCGTCGCCGAAACGCTGTTCGGGGTGCGCATCCGGCCCGACAGCACGCCCGTCTGGCACGACGACGTGCGCTTCTTCCGCGTCGAGAACCGCGACGGCTCGCTCGTCGCGCAGTTCTACCTCGACCTGTACGCGCGCGAAGGCAAGCGCGGCGGCGCCTGGATGGACGACGCGCGCGCCCGCGCGAAGCGCGCGAGCGGCGTGCAGACGCCGGTCGCCTACCTGACCTGCAACTTCTCCGCGCCGATCGGCGGCAAGCCCGCCTGCTTCACGCACGACGAAGTGATCACGCTGTTCCACGAGTTCGGCCACGGGCTGCATCACATGCTGACGCGGGTCGACGAGATCGGTGTGTCGGGCATCAACGGCGTCGAATGGGACGCGGTCGAGCTGCCCTCGCAGTTCATGGAGAACTTCTGCTGGGAATGGGATGTGCTCGCGTCGATGTCGTCGCACGTCGAGACCGGCGCATCGCTGCCACGCGCGCTGTTCGACAAGATGCTCGCCGCGAAGAATTTCCAGAGCGGCCTCGGCATGCTGCGCCAGATCGTGTTCTCGATGTTCGACATCCTGCTGCACGTCGACTTCGACCCGGCTGGCGCGGCCGGCGTGAACGCGTTCGCGCGCGACATCAACGAGCGCTACCACGTGATCCCGCAAGCGCCGTTCTCGCGCTGGCCGAACACCTTCAGCCACATCTTCGCGGGCGGCTACGCGGCCGGCTACTACAGCTACAAGTGGGCCGAGGTGCTGTCGGCGGACGCGTACGCCGCGTTCGAGGAAGCCGCGCAGGCGGCGGGCGGCAGCGTGCTCGACACCGCGACCGGCACGCGCTATCGCCGCGAGATCCTCGAGGTCGGCGGCAGCCGCCCGGCGATGGAATCGTTCAAGGCGTTCCGCGGCCGCGAGCCGAGCATCGACGCGCTGCTGCGCCACAACGGCATGACGGACGCCGCGCACTGAGCGGCGCGCCGCCGCGTTGTTCCGCAACGGCAGTCCGCACGCGCGGACTGCCGTTTTTTCATGGCGCGCCGCCAGGCGGATCGTCGAACAGCGCGATCTGGCCGTGCCGCTCGGCGCTGTCCTCGTCGATCCGCACGCCCACGCCGAGCAGCCGCACCGGCTGGCGTCGCCGCACCAGGCCCCGTTCGAGCAGCGCGACGGCCGTGTCGGCGTCGGTCGCGTCGGCCACGCACTCGACCGTCGTGCGCTGGAAATCGGCGAAGCGGATCTTCACGTACAGCTTGCGGATCGCGCGCGCCGCGCCGGCCCGTTCGATGCGCGCGTCGAGCAGCACGGTCAGCCGGCGGATCTCGTCCGCGCATTGCGCGGGCGTCGTCAGGTCCTGCACGTAGGTCGTCTCGACGCTGACCGACTTGCGCTCCTGGTCCGCGCGCACCGGCCGCTCGTCGATCCCGCGCGAGAGGTCGTGAAGCCGCCGGCCGAACGCGCCGAACTCGCGGTGCAGGTCGAACAGCGACCAGGCGCGCAGCTGCGCGCAGGTCTGGATGCCGAGCCGCTCGAGCCGCGCGGCGGTCACCTTGCCCACGCCGAACAGCTTGCGCACCGGCAGCGCCGCCACGAACGCGTCGACCTCATGCGGCCGCACGACGAACAGCCCGTCCGGCTTGTTCCAGTCGGAGGCGATCTTCGCGACGAACTTGTTCGGCGCGACGCCCGCCGACACCGTCACGCCGACCGTCTCGAACACCCGCGCACGAATCTCGCGCGCGATCAGCGTCGCGCTGCCCTGGCACCGTTCCGTGCGGCTCACGTCGAGGTAGGCCTCGTCGAGCGACAGCGGCTCGACGTCGGGCGTGTAGTCGCGGTAGATCGCCATGATGAGCCGCGACGCCGCGCGATACTTGTCCATCGCGCTCGGCAGGATCAGCAGGTCCGGGCACTTGCGCATCGCGAGCGCCGACGACATCGCCGAATGCACGCCGAAGCGCCGCGCTTCGTAGTTGCAGGTTGCGATCACGCCGCGCTGGTCGGGCCGCCCGCCGACCGCGAGCGGCCGGCCGCGCAGCGACGGGTCGTCGCGCATCTCCACCGACGCGTAGAAGCAGTCGCAATCGCAGTGGATGATCTTGCGCGCGCGCGGCGCCGCGTCGCCCGAAGGCGGCGGCGTGGCGGGGAGGGAATCGGCGGTGGTGTCCAAGGTGTCGACACTGTACAAAAACACAGTGCAAGTTTCAACTGCGCCGGCCCGGCGCGCGGCCGGGCGCCGTACCGGCCGGATTCCCGCCCAACCGTACCGCCGCCGCGCCCGATCGCTCCCTATACTCGATCGATTACGGCATGAGCAGGAGAACACGGATGCGTACCATCGGATTGATCGGCGGAATGAGCTGGGAATCGTCGGCCGAGTATTACCGGATGATCAACCAGGATTCGAAGGCGCGCCACGGCGGCCACCATAACGCGAAGAGCGTGATGGTGACGGTCGACTTCGCCGAGATCGAGGCGTTGCAGCGCGCGCAGGACTGGGAGGCGCTCGGCGCGCGGATGGCCGAGGCCGGACGCCAGCTCGAACGCGCCGGCGCGGATTTCGTGGTGTTGACCACCAATACGATGCACCGGGTGTTCGACGCGCTCGAACAGGCGGTCGCGCTGCCCTGCGTGCATATCGCCGACCCGACCGGCGCGGCGCTGACGGCCGCCGGCATCGAGCGGGTCGGCCTGCTCGGCACCCGCTACACGATGGAGCTGCCGTTCTACGCCGAGCGGCTGCGCACGCGCCACGGGCTCGACGTGCTGACGCCCGATGCGGCCGACCGCGACGACGTGCACCGCATCATCTACGACGAGCTGTGCCACGGCGTCGTCGCGCCCGGATCGCGCGCGGCCTATGCCGCGATCGTCGCGCGGCTCGCGCAACGCGGCGCGCAGGCGGTGATCCTCGGCTGCACCGAGATCACCTTGCTGATCGGCCCGGACGACGTCGCGCTGCCGGTGTTCGACACCACGGCGCTGCACGCGCGCGCGGCGGTCGAACTCGCCGCGCGCTGAACGGCGCGCCCGCGCGTCACCGGGTCGGACAGGCGCGCCGCGCGGTCGCCGCGTCGACACCGCCCGGCGGCCGCTCCCCCTGCCCGGCCGGCGTGCCGAGCAGCGCGATCAGCCCGCACGCGAGCGAGCCGCGCCAGTGCAGATAGTCGTGGCCGCTCGCCGTCTCCGCGTAGGTCACCGGGTATGCCCTGGCGACCAGCACGTCGCGCAGATGGCGGCTGGTGGTGCCGATGCCCGTCGGCCCCTTGCCGTCCTCGAAGCGCCCGCTTTCCAGATAGAAACGCACCGGCAGCCGCTCGGCAGCCGCGTATTCGCGCGTCAGCCACTCGGCCGCGCGGGTGTGTGCATCGCCTTGCGCGGGCGCCCACCAGAACGAACCCGACTGGCTCAGCACGTTGCCGAACAGCTCCGGATGACGCAGCGCCACGTACGCGGACGCGAGCCCGCCATAGCTCGACCCCGCGACCACCGTGCGCGCGGGCGCGGCGCTCACGCCCTGCCCGCGCGCCCACGGCATCAGCTCCTCGGCGAGAAAGCGCGCGAACGCCGGATTCGGCGGCAACTCGCGAGCGCGCGCCGCGCCGTCGGGATTGCCGATGATCAGCGCCGCCGTGCGCGGCAGACGACCTTCCGCGATCAGGTTGTCGAGGATCGTCGGCGTGGGCACCGTGTCGGGATCGGCATAGGCGTGCGCGTCGAAGATCAGCGCGAGCGCGCGCGCCGGATCGTCGGCGCGATAGCCGGCGGGCCGATACAGGTAGACGTCGCGCGTATTGCCGAGGATCCAGCTCGTGAAGCGCGTGCGGGCGAGCGTGCCCGCCGGTACGCCCGGGCGCGGCGCGAGCCACGGCTGCGGCGGCGCATCGGGCAGTTCCAGCACCGACTTGCCCTGGTACGGGTCGGTGCCCGTGCGCATGAAGGTCCGTGGATTCAGCGGGTCGCGTTGCGCGGTCGCGAGAATCGCGCGCCGCCGCTCGCCCTCCGGCTGATCAAGCTCGGGCACGTCGGGCGCGAGCAGATAGCTGAGCCGCGTGCTCGCGGGCACCACGTAGCTGCGGTACCAGACATCGCTGCCGGCCAGCCGCGCAAGCGCGTCGTGCTCGCCGGACGGGCTGCCGAGCACGCGCACGTTGTCGCGCGCGCCGCGCCACAGGAACGTGACGAGCCGCACGGGCTCGTCCGCCGGCGTCGCGCCGCGCGCGAGGCTCGCATCGGTGCGCGCCGGCTCGGCGGGCGCGGCCTCGACGAGCGGCGTGCCGCGCTCGGCCATCTCGCGCCAGAACGCGTCGGTGCCGCCGCCCGCCTGCACGCCGCGCGCGAGCGCCGCGAGCCGCGGGCTCGCGAGCGCCGGCGTCGGACGACGCTGGTGCGCGCGCGGCACGACGGCGTCGAGCGTGATCCGGCAGCGCGGCGCGGCGGCCAACGCCGACGCGGCGGCCGCCGGCGTCGCGCGCAGCCTGTAACGGCCGGTCGCGGGCGCGACGAACATGAAGGTGCGCCCTTGCGCATCATCGGTCAGCAGCCGGCGCAACGCGCGCCCCTCGCTGTCGAGCAGGTCTAGGTTCGCCATCGCGCCGTCGAGGCGGCCCTGGATGAAGGCGCCTTCGTCGAGTTGCAGCACGTGCTCCCCCTCGCCGCTCAGCTCGCCGGCCGGACCGAGGTTCGTTGCCGCGACCGGCGCGGACGTGGGCGCGGCGCAGGCCGCCCCCGCCCCCGTCAGCCACGCGCCGCACAGCCACGCGCAGGCAAGCGCCCGCGCGCGGATCGGGTTGCGTTGATTCATCGGCCGCGTCCTCAGAAGTCGAGGCTCGCCGACACCTTGAAGGTGCGCGGCGCGTTCTGCGTGACGAAGCCGTCGTTGAACGAGCCGGCCCAGAACACCCGGTTCGCGACGTTCTCGACGCCGCCGCGCAGCACCACGTCCTTGCCGGCGATGCGCGTCGCATAGCGCGCGCCGAGATCGAAGCGGGTCCAGCCCGGAATCCGCTGGGTGTTCGCCGAGTTGACGAACTGCGCGCTCGTCGCGACCGCCCGGCCGCTCAGGGTCAGCCCCGCGACCCACGGCGCGTCCCATTCGAGGCCGAGATTGGCCGTCCACTTCGGCACGCCGAACGCGGTGTTGCCGTCATACGTGCGCCCCGCCGTGTGCGTGAGGATCGCCTGCGTGTAGGCGACGCCGCCCAGCACCCGCACGCGCGGCACGATCTGACCGAACACGTTCCACTCGATGCCCCGGTTGCGCTGCTCGCCGTCCGCGTTGTAGGTGTTGGTCGCGGCATCGCGCAACATGCCGGGCTTGGTGATCTGGAAAAAGCTCAGCGTGTTCGCGAACTCGCCCGTGTCCCATTTCGCGCCCACCTCGACCTGGCGGCTCTTGTACGGCACGAACATCTGCCCGAAGTTCTTCGCGGCGGGATCGCCGACCGTATCGCCCTGCGACAGGCCCTCGATGTAGTTCGCGTACAGCGAGATGTCCGGGCCGAACGGCTTCACGAGCAGGCCGAAGGCCGGCGTCAGCGCGGTCTCGTTGTAGTTGGCGGTCTGCTTGCCGGTCGCGCCGTCGTAGGTCTTCGCCTTCACGCGCTGGTGGCGAACGCCGGCCGTCAGCCGCACGCGATCGCCGAGGAACGACAGCGTGTCGGCGAGCGCGACGCCCGTCAGCGTCGTCTCGGCGGTGCGCGGCGCGTCGCCCGGAGAAGGGGCGAGCACGGGATCGACCGGCGCGTAGATGTTCGACGCATATGGCGCGCTCGCCTTGTTGACGGTGCCCGAGTCGATCTGCAGCGACGACCCGCTCACCGTCACCTCGTGCTTGACCGGCCCCGTGCGGAAGCGGCCGCGCACGCCGACCTCGGCCGATACCGTGTCGTTGTAGCCGTTCTGGTTGTAGGTCATGCCGCGATAGCTGCCATCCGGCTTCACCCCGCCCGCCCGCGTCCCGTTGAGAAAGCCCGAGTAGCTGTAGCTCCGCCCGCCCACGCCCGCGAACGCGGTCAGGCGATCGGTGATGTCGACCTCGGCGCGGCCGACGACGGCCTGGTTGAACGTCTTGCCCCACGCGCCGCGCAGCAGGTTGACACCCGCGCCGGGCGGCGACACGACCTGCGTCGCAAACGACGCCATCCACGGGCTGCCGCCGTCGAATCGCTCGGTGTCGGTATAGGCATCGAGCGAGAAGCGGAAGCGTTCGCCGCGGAAGTCGAATGCGAGCGAGCCAAGCTCGCGCTTCTTGCTCTGGTCGTCCATCGTGGTGTGCCCGTCGCGGAACACGCCGTTCACGCGCAAGCCGACCTGGTTGCGGTCGCCGAAACGCCGGCCGACATCCGCGTGCACGCCGAACTGGCTGTCGGATTGATAGTCGGTGGTGAGCCGCGCGAGCGGCTTGTCGCCCGCCCGCTTCGGCACGAGGTTGATCGCGCCGCCCACGCTGCCATTCGGCGACATGCCGTTCAGCAACGCGTTCGGCCCCTTCAGCACCTCGACGCGCTCGAGGAATTCGGTCGGAGCGTGGCCGTTGGGCGCCAGCCCGAACATGCCGTTGAACGAGAGATCGTCGGAATTCACGTTGAAGCCGCGAATGCTGTAGTTCTCGTAGATATGTCCGGTCGAGGTCGTGAAGCGCACCGACGGATCGTTTTCCAGCACGGCGGCCACCGTGCCCGCCTGCTGGTCCTCGATCAGCTTCGACGTATAGCTCGCGGTGCTGAACGGCGTCTCCATGAAGTCCGCGTTGCCGAGCATCCCGAGCCGGCCGCCGCGCGCGACCTGTCCGCCATCGTAGACCTCCGGCAGGTGGTCGACCTGGCCGCTCACGACGATGGTCGGCAGCGTGCCGGCCGCCGCATCGCCCGCCGTGTGCGCGCGACGCTTCACCACGTACGCGCCGCCCGCGCCGCGCTCGGCTTCGAGGCCGTGCGGCGCCAGCAGCTGCGCGAAGCCCTGGGTCACGCTCACGCGACCCTTGAGGCCGCTGCTCGTCCGCCCGTGCATGAGCGATGCGTCGGCCGCCAGCTCGACGCCGGCCTGCGCGGCGAAGCGGTTCAGCACGACGTCGAGCGGGCCGGCCGCGAGCGCGTACGCGCGGCGCTCGTCGGTCTCGACCCGCGCGGGCGGATCGTCGGGGCTCGCTTGCGCACCGAGCGGCGCGCTCAGCGCGAGCGCCGCGACGAGCGCGGGCCCCAGCGCGCGCGGCGGTGGGAACGGAACGGGAAGTGGATCGGCGGAACGCCATGGCGAGTCCTTTCAGGTTCGAAGAATGACGAGGTTCGTCATGTATTCCGAACGAGCCGACGAAACCCTCAATCGATGACGAAAATTGTTTGCGCGCGCGAGCGTGACGGCCTCAGCGCGGCACGATGCTGACCCAGTAGCGGGTGCGGTAGACGACCGCGACCGGCAATGCCGCCTGCAGGCTGGCGAGCGCGCGGTCGGTATCGACGAGCGAGAACACGCCGGATACGCGCGCAGCCGCCAGCGCCGGATCGCATCGCACGATGCCCGGCCGATAGCGGGCGAGCGCCGCGACGAAGGCGTCGACCGGCATGTGTTCGGCGATCAACAGCCGTCGGGTCCAGGCGGCCGCCTGCTCGTCGGCGGGCAGCGGCGCGCCGACCGCGGTGACCGAGAATGACGACGACTGGCCGGCGGCCAGGCGCATCGCGCGCATCGGCGCGGCGGCCGTCCGGATCTCCACCGCGCCTTCGAAGACGTCGACCCGCGTCGCGTCGCCGTCGTCGCGCACGACGAAGCGCGTGCCGAGCGCACGCACCACGCCCTGCCGGGTCTCGATGCGAAACGGCCGCCCCGCCGCGTCGTGCGCGGTCGTGATGCAGACCGCGCCGCGCAGCAGCACCACGCGCCGTTCGCGCGCGTCGAAGCGCACATCGACGGCGCTCGCGGTGTCGAGCCAGAAACGCGTGCCGTCCGCGAGCGTCACGGCCTTGATTTCGCCGACGCCGGTCGCCTGGTCGGCGGCCGCGACCTGCCACGCGCGGGTGCCGCGCATCGCCTGGAACGCGCCGCCGGCGGTGACCGCCAGACCGAGCGCGCGCAGCACGCGGCGGCGACGCGGCGCGGACCGGCGCTCGCCGCCCGGCTGCAGCGCGGCCCGCGCGACGGCGGGCACGCTCAGCAGCTTCGCCTCGATGCCGCCGAGCCGGCGCCACGCGCGCTCATGATCGGGATGGGCGGCGCGCCACGCGGCGCAGCGCGCCAGTTCGTCGTCGCTCGCCTCGCCCGACCAGAGCCGCGCGAGCCAGTTGCTGGCCTGTTCGACAATCGCGTCCGCGATCGCGCCCGGCTGCGCGGGTTCGTCGCACAGGCTCATGCGGCCTCGCCGTACAACGCGGCATAGCAGGCGCGCAGCGCGCACGCCACGTACTTCTCGACCGACGAGGTCGAGACGCACAGCCGGGTCGCGATCTCGGCATAGGTCAGCCCTTCGAGCTTGCACATGAGCAAGGCGTCGCGCGTGTTGGCGGACAGGCGATCGAGCATCGCGTCGATCTCGCACAGGGTTTCCAGAACGAGGGCCCGGGTTTCGGGCGACGGCGCCTCGGGTTCGGGCAACAGGCGGATCGCGTCGAGGTAGGCCGTCTCGATGCGCCGACGCCGGTACATGTCGACGACGAGGCCGTTGGCGATCTGGGTGAGGAAGCGCCGCGAATCCTCGGGCTGCGGCGCGCGGCCGGACGCCAGCACGCGCAGATAGGTGTCGTGCGCGAGATCGGCCGCGTCGCTCGCATTGCCGAGCCGCTTCCTCAGCCAGCCGCGCAACCAGCCGTGATGATCGCTGTAGAGCAGCCGGACATCCCGCTGCAGATGACTTTCGATAACGCCCATGCACTCCCCGGCGCTGCATCGACGTGCAGGCGCCACCCCGTAATGATAATTATTATCATTAATTCTATGGGACGTGCCAATGGAATGGCAAGCAGGATTATTGAAAGGAGCGAAACAACATAAGGAAAGGTCTCAGCCCCGACGCCGACCGGATCGTGTCCACGGGCCGACGGTCACGTCTTCGGGGCTGAGTGGCGGGGACGCGCGCCGGTACGGCGAAACCCACGGTGCTCGACGCCGTCCTCCCGCATGCATGAACATCGCGCGAGCGCGATGCGGCCGTGTCTCGCGCGATGCGCGTCACACTGGCTCCCGGCGGTCAGACGCCGAGTCCCGCCTTCACGAGCAAACCGAGCGCAACGCACACGAGCACCGAACCAAATGCGATCTGCACATGGAGCGCCGACAGAAAGCGGGACGCCCAGCGTCCGCCCGCCATGCCGAGCGCCGTCGTCGCGCTGAACCACAGGGTCAGCTCGAGCGGCGCGCGCACGCCCGCGAACAGCGCCACCAGCATCGCCCCGGTGCCCACGAACGCGATCACCGTGAGCGAGGTCGCGACGATGCCGTGCATCGGCACATGGGTGAATTTGCGAAGCATGGGAACGATCACGAAGCCGCCGCCGACGCCGAGCAGCCCGGTCATCAAACCCGTCATCGCCCCCGTCGAGGCCAGCGCCAGTGCAGTCTGCCAGGACCATATCAAGCGCCCGGTCTCCTGATTCACACGCCCCACGCACAGAGATGACGCGCGCGTCACGCCGCGTCTTTCCCCGAGCGCCTGCCGCAGCAAGCGAACCGCGACGACCCCCATCGTCAGCGCGAACAGCGTGAGCAGCACCCGTTGCGGCAGGCTATGCGCCAGCTTGACGCCAAGCGACGTGAGCGGTATGCCGGTCGCTGTCATCAAGAACGCCGCCCGATAGCGCACCAGGCCGCGGCGAAATCCCTCCAGGGCTCCAATCGCCGCGCTGCCCGCCACCGCGACGAGCGCCACCGGCGCCGCTTGCTGCATGTGCAGGCCCATGCCGACCACGAGGACCGGAACGGCGAGAATGCCCCCTCCCGCGCCGGTCAAGCCGAGCACGGCGCCGACCACGCCGCCGAGTATCAAAGCGATCAACATCGTTTATCCAGGTTTCGCGGCGTTTCAGATCGCGTCGAGCGGAATCTTCAGATAGCGCACGCCATTGCCTTCGGGGTCGGGCAATCGTCCCGCGTACATGTTGACCTGCACCGACGGCAGCATCAGCACCGGCATGTCGAGGGTCGCGTCGCGCGCGTTGCGCATCGCAATGAACCCTTCTTCGGTCACGCCGTCGCGCACATGGACGTTCGCACGCTTCTGCTCCGCGACCGTGCTCATGTATGCGACCGCGCGCCCGCCGGGCTGGTAGTCGTGGCAGGTGTAGAGGCGCGTGTCGGGCGGGAGGTCCAGTACCCGCTCGATCGAGCTGTACAGCGTGCGCGCATTGCCGCCTGGAAAATCACAGCGCGCCGTGCCGTAGTCGGGCATGAACAGCGTGTCGCCGACAAACGCCACGCGTTCGCCGCCCGCGTCACAGAAGTAAGTCAGGCAGGCAGGGGTATGGCCCGGCGTATGGATGGCGCGAATCGACAAGGTGCCGAGCGGCAGGGTATCGCCGTCGTCGAGCAGCCGGTCGAACGGGCAGCCGTCCGCCAAGCGATCGTGCCGGGTGTTGAACAAGCGGCCGAACACATCCTGCACGCGCTGCACGTGGACGCCGATCGCAATCGAGCCGCCCACGCGCGACTTCAAGTACTGCGCCGCCGAAAGATGATCCGCATGCACATGCGTTTCCAGCAGCCAACGGACTGTCCCGCCCAGTTCGGCCACGCGCGTGATCAGTCGGTCGGCGCTTTCGGTGCGCGTCCGTCCGGACTTCGGGTCATAGTCGAGCACGCTGTCGATCAGCGCACAATCGCGGGTCGACGTATCGAGCACGAGGTAGCTGACGGTGCTGGTTGCCTGGTCGAAGAAGCCTTCGACCAGGATGGCCGGCGCAGCGCCCATCGAACGCCCATGATCGGGATTTGCTCGCTCGGCCCTCATTTCCGACGCGGCTCCGACATGTTCCAGAGCATGCCGGATCGATTGCCCGTGCGGCAATAAGCCAGCACGGGCGCGGGCAGGCTCTCGATGCACGCGGCAAACGACGCAAGCTCATCTGCGCCGATCTTGTCCCCCACGACCGGGAGATAGCGCACCTCGATGCCAAGCCGGCCGGCGGTCGCGGCGATCTCGGCAAAGCTCGGCTGCTCCGGCGCCTCGCCGTCCGGCCGGTTGCAGATGATGCTCTTGAAACCCTGGTTGCGAACGGCTTCGAGGTCGCCGGGCATCAATTGAGGCGAGATCGAGAATTCCGGAGAGATTCGCGTTGCCACGACCTTCGAGCGGCAGACGGCCAGCGCGCGTTGAAAGCACGCGATGGCATGGTCGACGTCCTCCCAGGAGGTATAGCGGCCGAAGCTGAGACGCACGGTGCGGCCGGCCGCGTTCGCATCGAGACCGATCGCGGTCAGCACATGCGAAGGCTTGCCCGCCGCCGAGTTGCACGCCGACGTCGACGACACGGCCAGGTTCTCGCCGAGCATGGCCGCCTGGAAACCGGGCAGGCCGATGGTCAGGCTCAGCGTGTGGGGGATGCGGCGGGCATCGCGTGCATTCTGCGTGATGTCGCCGAGCGCCAGCACGGCATCGAGCAGGTACGCGCTCAATCCGGCAATCCGTTCGCTGTCGCCGGCCATCCTTTCCGCGGCCAGCTCGCACGCCACGCCCATCCCGACGATCTGGTGCGTGGCAAGCGTGCCCGAGCGCAGGCCGAACTCATGACCGCCGCCATGCATCTGCGATGCGATGCGCTCGCCGACCCCGCTGCCGACGTACAACGCACCGATGCCTTTCGGTCCGTAGACCTTGTGCGCGGACAGGGACATGAGATCGATCCCGAGCGCCTTGACATCGATCGGGGTCTTGCCGAGCGCCTGGGCCGCGTCGACGTGCAGGAGCGCGCCCGCCGCATGGACGACGGCAGCGATCGCGGCGATGTCGGTCAGCGTGCCGATCTCGTTGTTGACGAGCATCAGGGAAACCAGGCCGGTTTGAGGACCGACCGCCCGGGCGACCTCGTCGACGGTCAGTTCGCCGCGGCTCGACGGGCTCAGATACGTGACCGTCATGCCGCGTTTCTCGAGGCTGGCCATCGTATCGAGAATCGCCTTGTGCTCGATCCGGCTCGTGACCAGATGCCGGCGCGCCGTGGCCATCTCGGCGTAACCCTTCAGCGCGAGATTGTTCGATTCGGTCGCACCGGACGTCCAGACGATTTCCCGCGCGTCGGCGCCGATCAGATCCGCGACTTGCTGCCGCGCATGCTCGACCTTCTCGCGCGCCGCGATGCCTGCGGCATGCGAACTCGAAGCCGGATTGCCGAACACGCCATCGGCGCCGAGACATTCGAACATCGCCGCGATGACCCGAGGATCGGCCGGGGTGGTGGCGGCGTAGTCGAAGTAATGCAGGGTGTTGGGTGCGCTCATGAACTCGATCAAAGTAATCCTCTGTGCCTGCAAGGTTACTGTTCCGCGCGCAGCATTTGTTTCCAAAAATTATCGACCTGACAGGTATTATTAGAAATATTTTCTAGTTTTTGGGTGTCATGGACAAACGTGATGTTCAACTGCTCGCGCTGCTTCAGGACGACGCGACGATCGGGCTCAATGATCTGGCGAAAGCCGTCAACCTGTCGCCGACACCCTGCTGGCGTCGGCTGCAGAAATTGCGGGAGGATGGGGTCATTTGCCGGCAGGTCGTGCTGTGCGAACCGACCAGGCTGAATCTCGGGCTGACGGCCTTCGTCACCGTGCGCTCGAACCAGCACGGCGACGCCTGGACGAACCAGTTCATCGCGGCGGTGCGCGAGATTCCCGAAATCGTCGAGATCCATCGGATGAGCGGCGAGATCGACTACCTGCTCAAGGTCGTCGTGCCCGACATCGCCGGGTATGACAGTGTCTACAAGCGGATGATCAAGAGCGTCGAGCTGAGGGATGTGAGTTCCGCGTTCTCGATGGAGGTCATCAAGCAAACCACCGCACTCCCCCTGGATTACGTCGAGGCGCGATAGCGTTGGCTTCATGAGCGCCGATCGGCTTGGGCCGCGCACGTTGGGCCGGCCCGAGGGCGAGAACGCGGCCCGAGCGGCCGGATGCGCTTCATGCGGAATTCGATCCAGCCGTTGAGGCGATCCGAGCCTGCGCCGACAGCGGTCCGGACATCGAGAAAAGCAAAAAGCCCTGATTTCCAGAAGAAATCAGGGCTTCGAAGCTTGGTTGCGGGGACAGGATTTGAACCTGTGACCTTCGGGTTATGAGCCCGACGAGCTGCCAGACTGCTCCACCCCGCGTCAGAGAAAAAGATTATATGTTGATTTCAGTCCGGCGTCAAATACCTTGCGCGTCATGCATCGCGTGCACCCGGCACCGGCACGACTGCGCCCGGGAAAAGCAAAAAGCCCTGATTTCCAGAAGAAATCAGGGCTTCAAAGCTTGGTTGCGGGGACAGGATTTGAACCTGTGACCTTCGGGTTATGAGCCCGACGAGCTGCCAGACTGCTCCACCCCGCGTCAGAGAAACAAGACTATACCTCTTTTAAGCGGAAACATCAAATTTTCATCGACGTGCCATGAAAACATGACCGCACGCTCACGGCCGACCACCGCGCCTCGCTCGAATCCCTTCTCCCCCACGAACGAAAGCAGCATGCATGATCGCGACGCAGATCCCCGCCGGCCCTACCCGTCCCGCGCGGACGGAACCGCCGCCCGCCGCGCGACGCGCTGGTACACTGCGGCTCGTCAACGCTCGTGGATTGCGCGCGGCGCCACGTCCGCCGGCGTCGCAGCCGTGCGCGGCGCGACAGCCTCGATGCGGCTGCCGATCCACGTCGCGCGCCACGCTCTCTCCGGCAAGGAATCGAATATCGTGAAAATCGCCACCTGGAACGTCAACTCCCTGAACGTACGCAAGCAGCACGTGCTCGACTGGCTCGCGCAAAGCCAGACCGACGTGCTGTGCCTGCAGGAACTGAAGCTGCCCGACGAGAAATACCCGCGCGAGGAACTGGAAGCCGCCGGTTATCGCAGCTGGTTCGCCGGCCAGAAGACCTACAACGGCGTCGCGATCATCGCGCGCGATTCGCTGCCGTTCGACGAATCCGACGTCGTGCGCAACATCCCCGGCTTCGAGGATCCGCAGCAGCGCGTGATCGCCGTCACGGTCGGCGGCGTGCGCATCATCTCCGCCTACTTCCCGAACGGCCAGGCACTCGACTCCGACAAGTTCGTCTACAAGCTGCAATGGCTCGATGCGCTGCAGACCTGGCTCGCCGGCGAACTGCAGCGCCATCCGAAACTCGCGCTGCTGGGCGACTACAACATCGCCCCCGAGGATCGCGACGTGCACGACCCGGCCAAGTGGGAAGGCCAGAATCTCGTGTCGCCGCAGGAGCGCGCACATTTCGCGAAGCTCCTCGAACAGGGCTTCGTCGATGCATTCCGGCGCTTCGAGCAGCCGGACAAGAGCTTCAGCTGGTGGGACTACCGGATGTTCGGGTTCCGCCGCAACGCGGGGCTGCGGATCGACCACATCCTGCTGTCGCCGGCGCTGGCCGCGACCTGCACCGCGTGCGAGATCGATCGCGTGCCGCGCACCTGGGAACAGCCGTCCGACCACACCCCCGTGTTCGCGCTCGTCGAGTAAGTGCGCGCCCGCGCGCCGCGTCAGACGCGCGGCGCGGCGGGCCCCAGCTGCGCCCACAGGAAGCCGAACTCGGCCGCGTTGTCCTCCGCCCGCGCGAGATCGTCGGCGCTGCCGTGCCCGCCGTCGGTGTTCTCCCAGTACCACACCCGCTCGTGCCCCTGCGCCCGCATGCGCGCGGCCATCTTGCGCGCGTGCGCCGGATGCACGCGGTCGTCGCGCGTCGAGGTCGTGAGCAGCAGCGGCGGATACGCGACGCCCGCCGCGACCCGGTGATACGGCGAGTACGCGGCAAGCGCGGCCGCCTCGTCCGGATCGTCCGGGTCGCCATACTCGTCGAGCCACGCCGACCCCGCGTGCAGCAGCGGATAGCGCTGCATGTCGAGCAGCGGCACCTGGCACAGCACCGCGCCGAACAGCTCGGGCCGCTGCACCATGCAGGCCCCCACCAGCAGCCCGCCGTTGCTGCCGCCCTCGATGCCGAGCTGCGCGGCCGTCGTCACGCCGTCCGCGATCAGTTGCTCGGCGATCGCGATGAAATCGTCGAACGCGCATTGACGGTGCTCGCGCTGCGCGTCGAGATGCCAGTCCGGACCGAACTCGCCGCCGCCCCGGATGTGCGCGAACACCGCAACGCCGCCCTGCTCGAGCCAGCCGATCCCGAGACCGTCGCTGTAGGCCGCGAGATTCGGCAGCGCGAAGCCGCCGTAGCCGGCCAGGAGACACGGCCGCGCGGTGCGCGCCGCGCCCTCCAGCGCGTCGCGCGGGCCGATCAGCGTATACGGCACCGGCGTGCCGTCGCGCGAGCGCGCATGCGCGCGCCGCACCACGAGCCCGGCCGCGTCGAATTGCACGGGCGGCCGGTCGAGCAGCACGCGCCGCGCGGGCGCATCGTCCGCGAGATCGGCAAGCCAGCATTCGGGCGGATTCAGATAGGTGTCGATGTCGACATAAACTTCGTCGTTCAGCAGCGACTCGATCGGCTCGACGCCGATCTGCGCGCCCGCCGGGCCGTCGAACGGCCGCGATCGCCACGACCAGCCGCCCGCGTCGTCGCACAGCGGCTGCCACAGCTCGGTGCGGCTGTCGACGTCGTCGAGCCAGCTCGCGAGCAGGTAGTGGCGCGTCGCGGTCCAGGTGCAGGCCGAGGTCGATGCGCTCGGCGAGAACAGCGTGAAGCAGTCGCGCGCGCCCGCGAGGAACGCGTCCTCGCGGATCGCGAGCAGCGCGCCGCCCGGATGGCGCACGCCGCCGCAGGTCCAGTCGAGACGCGGCTCGAACACGAGCCAGCCGCGCCAATGGCCGATCCCGACGTGCGACGGCACGTCGTAGCGCGCCCACGCGCCGTCGGCGTCGAGCCGATAGGTATGCACGTCGAAGAAATCGACGCTGCGCCATGCCACGTGCCGCGCGTCGACCGGATCGAAGCTCGCGCCGGCCGAGATGTCCTCGTACTCGCCGCGGAACACCACGGGCGCCTGCGCGAGCGCCGCGCCGCGGGCCCAGCGCCGCACCTCGAACGGATAGCCGGAGCGCGTGAGCGACGCGTCGCCGCGATCCCAGCTCGCGTAAACCGTATCGCGATTGATCCAGTCGAGCGTGTGATGGCCCGGGGTGTCGATCGTGAAGCCGTCGGCCACGAAACGGCGCTGCGTCAGATCGAACTCGCGCACGACGACCGCATCCGAGCCGCCCGGCGACAACGACAGCAGCGCGCGGTCGCCGTCGGGATACAGGATCGCGTGCCCCTCGAACACCCACGGCTCGCCCTCTTCCTCGCCCAGCGCATCGATGTCGAGCAGCGTCTCCCACACGGGCGCGCCGGCGCGCCAGTCCGCCCACGGCGCGCGCCGCCACACGCCTTTCGGATGGCGGTCGTCCTGCAGCAGGTCATAGGCCCACGACTGCCAGCGCTCCGGAATCACCGGCGCGTCGCGCGGCAGATAGGCGCGCGCGAGGCGGTCGGCCAGCGCGCGCCATGCCGCGCCGTCGCGCCACGCCGCGCGGGTGCGCGCATTCTGCGCGTCGACCCATTCGCGGGCGCGCGGGCTGTCGAGGTCTTCGAGGAACAGGAAGGGGTCGGGCGTCGCCGGCCACACGGAGGAAGCGGACATCGTGGTATCGGGTTGCGTCAAACCCCGATTATGCCCGGCTCCGTGCGGCCGTCGCGTCTCACGATTCGAGACGCAGCTCCTGGATCTTGCGCGTGATGGTGTTGCGGCCGATGCCGAGCCGCTCGGCGGCCTCGACCTTGCGTCCGCGCGTGAAGTCGAGCGCCTCGCGGATCACCGCGGCCTCGAAGCGACGCGCGAGCGCATCCATCACATCGGCCGAGTTCTCGCGCAACAGGCGCGCCACCTCGGTGCGCAGGCCATGCTCCCATACCGGATGGCCCGGCGCCGCGCCGTTCACGGACGCATCCCCCACGACCATCGCGTGCGCCGCGCCGGGCAACTCGCCGTGCGCGGGCGCGCCCGGCGTCGCCAGCGCGGGGGCGCCCGCGCCGGACATCGCGAACCCGTCGCCGGACGCGTACACCGGCATCAAATCGGGCGGCAGGTCCTTGATCTCGACCGTCTGCGCGGGCGCCATCACGGTCAGCCAGTTCGCGAGATTCTCGAGCTGCCGCACGTTGCCCGGGAACGGCAGCGAACTCAGGTGGAGCAGCGCCTCGTCCGACACGCGCTTCGGCTCGACGCCGAGATCACGCGCGCTCTTCTGCAGGAAGTGACGCATCAGCAGCGGGATGTCCTCGCTGCGCTCGCGCAGCGCCGGCAAGCGCAGGCGGATCACGTTGAGCCGATGGTAGAGATCCTCGCGGAACAGGCCCTGCCGCACCCGCGCCTCGAGATTCTGGTGGGTCGCGGCGATCACGCGCACGTTTGCGCGCAAGGGATTGTGTCCGCCGACCCGGTAGAACTGGCCGTCCGACAGCACGCGCAACAGACGCGTCTGCAGATCGAACGGCATGTCGCCGATTTCGTCGAGGAACAGCGTGCCGTTCTCCGCCTGCTCGAAACGGCCCTGGCGCGTCGTCTGCGCGCCCGTGAACGCGCCGCGCTCGTGGCCGAACAGTTCGGATTCGAGCAGATCCTTCGGGATCGCCGCGGTGTTGAGCGCGATGAACGGCCCGCTCGCGCGCGGGCTGTGCCGATGCAGCGCGCGTGCGACCAGCTCCTTGCCGGTGCCCGACTCGCCCGTGATCAGCACGGTCGCGGCCGAATGCGACAGCCGGCCGATCGCGCGGAACATGTCCTGCATCGCGGGCGCCTGGCCCAGCATCTCGGGCGCCTCGGCGGGCCGATCGTCGTCGGGCACGCCCGCGCGCAGGCTCTCCTCGACCGCGCGCCGGATCAGCTCGACCGCCTTGTCGACGTCGAACGGTTTCGCCAGATACTCGAACGCGCCGCCCTGGAACGCCGCCACCGCGCTGTCGAGGTCCGAGAACGCGGTCATGATGATCACCGGCAGCGCCGGCAGCCGCTCGCGCACCGCCTGCAGCAGTTCGAGCCCGGAGCCGCCCGGCATCCGGATGTCGGACACCAGCACCTGCGGCGTTTCCTGGTCGAACGCATGCAGCGCGTCGCGCACGTTGGCGAAGCTGCGCGTCGCGAAGCTCTCCCGCGCAAGCGCCTTTTCGAGCACCCAGCGGATCGATTGGTCGTCGTCTACTATCCAGATCGGCTTCATAGGTCGGTCAAAAGGATGGGGGAATCTGGGCCGCCGCTCAATGGTCGAGCGGCAGCAGAATCTGAAATTCGGTGCGCCCCGGGCGGCTCTCCGCCTCGATCACGCCGTCGTGCTGCTGAACGAAGGTCTGCGCGAGCGTGAGCCCGAGCCCGCTGCCGTCCTCGCGCCCGGACACGAGCGGATAGAACACCCGGTCGCGGATGTCCTCGGGAATCCCCGGGCCGTTGTCGATCACGCGCAGGTCCAGCGCGAGCCGGTACAGGCGCTTCGCGATCGTCACCTTGCGCGCGACGCGGGTGCGCAGCTCGATGCGCGCGTCGCCCTGCGCGATCCGCTCGCGCAGCGCCTGCGCCGCGTTGCGCACGATGTTCAGCAGCGCCTGGATCAGTTGCTCCTTGTCGCCGCGCAAGTCGGGCACGCTGACGTCGTAGTCGCGCTCGATCGTGAGCCCGCGCGGGAATTCCGCGAGCATCACCGCGCGCACCCGCTCGCACACCTCGTGGATGTTCACATCGCCGACGATGTGCGGATGTCGGTGCGGCTCCAGCAGCCGGTCGACCAGCGTCTGCAGCCGGTCCGATTCCTTGATGATGACCTGCGTGTACTCGCGCAGCTCGCCGCGCTCGCGCTCGCTCAGCTCGAATTCGAGCAGCTGCGCCGCGCCGCGGATGCCGCCGAGCGGATTCTTGATCTCATGCGCGAGATTGCGGATCAGCTGCTTGTTGACCGCCGTGAGGTCGTGGATCCGTTCCTCGCGGTCGGTGCGCGACTGCCGTTCGTTCTCGAACAGCTCGACGAGCACGTAGTCCTGCGCGCCCTCCAGGAAGCCGACGATCGCATGCACGTGCAGCGGCTCGCGCCCCGGCCGATCGAGCACGGTGTCGAGGTGGGTCGCGTGAAAACGCTCCTCGCCGATCGCGGTGATGGTGGTCGCCAGCTCGCCCGCGTTCGGAAAAATCTCGCCCCACGGCTTCTGCGCGAGCTGCCGCCGCGAGATGTCGAGCATCGCCTCGGCCGACGGATTCGCGAACGCGATCCGCAGCGTGCGGCGGTCGAGCACCAGCACGACGGTCGGCAGCGCTTCCAGTCCCGTCAGGAGCCCGGAGCGCACCAGCCGGTCGTCGTCCGACAGACGCTCCGGCTGGCCGGCCCGGGCCTTGATCAGATTCTTCAGAACCATCTTGCTTGGATGCCGTGTCAAAAATTATGTCCTGGCCGGCGAACAAAAAAGGGACGGCTGGACGCCGTCCCCTTGTCAAGCCGCGGCGCGCGCCCGTGGAACCGTGCCGCGGACACGCGCCGGCGACGCGGCGCTTCGTGCGCTGAGGTGACGAAGCGCCATCGCCGCTTACAGCGAGTAGTACATCTCGAACTCGATCGGGTGCGTCGTCATGCGGAACTTCGCCAGCTCCTGTTCCTTGAGGCCCAGGTACGCATCGATCATGGCGTCCGTGAACACACCGCCGCGCGTCAGGAACTCGCGATCCTTGTCGAGCGCCTCGAGCGCCTGGTCGAGGCCTGCGCACACGGTCGGGATCTTGGCATCCTCTTCCGGCGGCAGGTCGTACAGGTTCTTGTCGGCGGCTTCGCCCGGATGGATCTTGTTCTGGATGCCGTCGAGACCCGCCATCATCAGCGCCGTGAAGCACAGGTACGGGTTCGCCATCGGGTCCGGGAAGCGCGTCTCGATGCGGCGGCCCTTCGGGTTCGACACGTGCGGAATGCGGATCGACGCCGAGCGGTTGCGCGCGGAGTACGCGAGCTTCACGGGCGCCTCGAAGTGCGGCACGAGGCGCTTGTACGAGTTGGTCGTCGGGTTCGTGATCGCGTTCAGCGCGCGCGCGTGCTTGATGATCCCGCCGATGTAGAACAGCGCGAGTTCCGACAGGCCGGCGTAGCCGTTGCCCGCGAACAGGTTCTGGCCGTCCTTCCAGATCGACTGGTGCACGTGCATGCCCGAGCCGTTGTCGCCGACGACGGGCTTCGGCATGAAGGTCGCCGTCTTGCCGTACGAGTGCGCGACGTTATGGATGATGTACTTCGACCATTGCGTCCAGTCGGCGCGCTCGACCAGCGTCGAGAACTTCGTGCCGATCTCGTTCTGGCCCTGGCCCGCCACCTCGTGGTGGTGCACCTCGACCGGGATGCCGATCTGTTCGAGCAGCAGACACATTTCCGAACGCATGTCCTGGAACGCATCGACCGGCGCGACCGGGAAATAGCCGCCCTTCACGCCCGGACGGTGGCCGGTGTTGCCGCCTTCGAATTCCTTGCCCGACGACCACGGCGCTTCTTCCGAATTGATCTTCACGAAGCAGCCCGACATGTCGGTATTCCACTGCACCGAATCGAAGATGAAGAATTCCGGCTCCGGACCGAAGTACGCGGTGTCGCCGATGCCCGTGCTCTTCAGGTAGGCTTCCGCGCGCTTCGCGAGCGAACGCGGATCGCGCTCGTAGCCCTTGCCGTCCGCCGGCTCGACCACGTCGCAGGTCAGCACGAGCGTCGATTCCTCGTAGAACGGGTCGACGAACGCCGCGTTCGGATCCGGCATGAGCAGCATGTCCGACGCTTCGATGCCCTTCCAGCCGGCGATCGACGAGCCGTCGAACGCATGACCGCTTTCGAACTTGTCTTCGTCAAACGCCGACACCGGCACCGACACGTGCTGTTCCTTGCCGCGCGTATCGGTGAAGCGGAAATCGACAAACTTGACGTCCTCGTCCTTCACGAGCTGCATGACGTCGGCGACGGTTTTACTCATAACCTCTTCTCCTGATTGAACAAATTCGGCGGACTGGGACCGCCTCGTTAAGCGAGCTGCTCGGCGCAGCGTGCGATGTGCCGCGTACAACCGATTCGACTGGAACTTGTATAGCAGCTTCCGTGCCATGCATGCGCCAGATCGGCGCGACGCGTGCCGGCCCGCGTCCGGACAAGGGGCGCGGCGCGCGCTTTCGGGGCTTGCGGCCGACGGGCCGCCCATTCGGCGCACCCATCCGGTGCGCGCCATCGACCCCCTTCCATGGCGAGCCCCGATTTGGTGCCAACGCGCTATTTTGCACCATCTTGGTGAGATTCGGGCATCCGGCCGGTCCGGACGGACGCCGGGCATCGCGCACGGCGCGACGCGCTAGAATGCTTTTTTGACTCGCAGGAGACCTCCCGCCATGAGTACGCTTGAACAGCTGTATGCGCGTGCCGAGCAGCGCCGCACGGCGAACCAGCTGAATTACGCGGGCGCGCTGTCGCCCGCCGAGGCGTTCGAGCTGCTGCAGCTCGAACCGGGCGCCCGCCTCGTCGACGTGCGCACGCGCGCGGAACTGGATTGGGTCGGCCGCCCGCTCATCGGCGACGGCCAGTACGTGCACCTCGAATGGACGCGCTATCCGGGCGGCGTGCCGAACCCGGAATTCCTCGCGCAGCTGCAGGCGGCGGTCACGCCGGAGACGCCGGTGCTGTTCCTGTGCCGCAGCGCGGCGCGTTCGAAGCTGGCCGCGGTCGCCGCCGCGCAGGCGGGCTTCGTCAAGGCCTTCGACCTGCTGGAGGGCTTCGAGGGCGCGAAAGACGGCCAGGGACATCGGAAGACGGTCGAGGGCTGGTGCTACCACAAGCTGCCTTGGATCGGCGCATGACATGCGCGGCGCCTCATCGTCCGTCCAGGCGATGACGCCATGATGAACGGGCCGCCCTGGGGCGGCCCGTCTCGCATCCGGGGCGGCCGGCCGCCCTGCGCCGGCGTTCAGCCGGCCACCGGCGGTTCCGGCTCGACGATGTCGCCGCCCAGCTGGTGCACGCCTTCGCGCAGCTTCACATAGGCGGCCGCCACCGCCTCGGGCTCCCCTTTCACGCCCAGGTCGATGTGCCGGCGCGCGTAGATGCCGCCGCGCTCCGCATCGCCGACGCTCGGCAGGCTGAACACGCGCACGCCGGGAAAATCCCGTTCGATCCGCTCCATCAGCGGCGTCAGCGTCGACTCGGGCAGCTCGAACACGTACAGCGAACGCTCCGCATGCGGGGTGGCGTGATGCAGGTGCGCGTACTTCGTGTCGAGCACCCATTCGATCATCGGCCACGCCATCACCGGGAAGCCCGGCACGAAATGCACCTCGCCCACCGAAAAACCCGGAATCCGGTTGTAGCCGTTCGGAATGATCGACGCGCCGCGCGGAAACACGCCCATGTTCAGACGATGCTGGTTCTCCGCCGAGTCGAAATCGGGCGGCGTCGCCGCATCGGCGTGCATCTCGCGGATCC
This sequence comes from Burkholderia sp. FERM BP-3421, assembly GCF_028657905.1. NCBI lineage: Bacteria > Pseudomonadati > Pseudomonadota > Betaproteobacteria > Burkholderiales > Burkholderiaceae > Burkholderia > Burkholderia sp. FERM BP-3421. The sequence goes on from NZ_CP117782.1 coordinate 1,746,228, forward strand.
GCGCCTCGATCAGCACCCGCGCCTCCGGATGCAGCTCCAGCGGCACGTCGAGCGCGGCGGCCGCGCACTGGCGCGTGTGATCGTCCGGGGTCGCGCCGATGCCGCCCGTCGAGAACACGAGGTCGCCCGCCTCGAACGCGCGGCGCAGCGTCGCGGTGATGCGCGCCGGATCGTCGCCGACGTATTCGGCCCAGCCCAGCGCAAGCCCGCGCGCGGCGAGCAGTTCGATGAGCTTCGCCAGGTGCTTGTCATGGCGGCGACCGGACAGGATTTCGTCGCCGATGATGATGATGCCGATGGTCATGCGTGCCTCGTCAGGTCGAAAGGGAAGGTCCGGCGGCGGCCTGCGCGCGCTGGTCCTGCAGCGCGCGCAGGCAGTAGAAGCCGAACCACAGCGCGGAAAACACCAGGATGAACGCGTACACCCAGATCATCGCCGCCGCGACGAACGGAAACAGCACCATCATCCAGATCGACGACACCCAGATGAACGTCGGCACGGTGCCGAGCAGCCCGCTCGCGACGCCGATGCCGATCAGCGGCCAGCGATGGCGGCGCAGCAGCGCGCGCCGCTCGTCGCTGCTCGCGTGCAGCGCGAGCGCGTCGTAGGTCATCACGCGATAGGTGAGCCAGCCCCAGATCACGGGCGGCAGCAGCGCGAAGAACGGCGGAATCAGCCACAGCGGCAAGGTGACGATCAGGAGCACGAGGCTTGCGAGCGCGGCCCCCACCGAATTGAACACGCTGCCGTACCAGGTGCCGCCCCGCTTCATCTCGAGCGCCGCGAACTGCCGCTTCGACAGGTGGGTGACGACGACCGGCATCGACAGCGTCGCGATCAAGGTCAGCACCGTCAGCACGATCAGCGGAATCGTCGCCGCGACGACCACGAACGGCGCGACCACCGCCTGCAGCTGCGGCGCGCCGATCGCATTGAACAACCGGTACAGCAGCGCGGTGAGCGCGAAGCCGTCGAGCACCGCGCGGGCGCCGTCGATCAGCGGCTGCCAAGCGAACCACAGCACGACGCCCCAGAACACCGCGGCGACGATAAACGGCATGAAGGTGAGCCAGAGCATCCGCGGGTGCAGCGCACTCGCGAGCGCCCGGCCGAAAGAGCGCAGCAGGTCGTTCATGCGGGCCTGTCAGAAAGGGGAAATCGGGACATGCGCAGAAAGGATAAACCACGCCGCGCCCGCGCGCCAAAGGCCGTGCGGTGCGGCGGGGATTGCCGCGCGCAGCGGCGCGGGGCCGGCGCGCGCCGCGCGGGTCAGGCGGACGCCGCGCGCTTCTTCGGCGCGAGCCGCTTCGCGATGCGCACGAACGCGAGGCCGTGCTGCGACCAGAAGCCGTCGCCGTACGACACGCCCTCGTACTGCGCGCGGATGCCGGTCGGCTCGACCGTGCGGTTCCACGACGCGGTGCCGAACAGCATGTCCCACCACGGGAACAGCACGCCGAAGTTGCAGCCGTACTTGGTGCCCTCGTGGCCGTAGCCGACCGCGTGGTGACGCCGGTGGAAGATCGGGCTCACGAGCAGGCGCTCGCCGAGCCGGCCGAACGGCAGCTTCGCGTTGGTGTGCTGGATGCTCTGCGCGAAGTTGGTGAGCGCGGTCAGCACGACGTACTGCGACGGCGGCACGCCGATCACGAGCGCGATCACCGCGAAGAAGCACGCCTGGATCACGTCGTCGAGCAAGTGGTTGCGATCGTCGGCCCACAGCGACATCTGCCGCTGGCTGTGATGCACCGCGTGCAGTTCCCACCACACGCCGAAGCGATGCTGCCAGCGGTGATACCAGTAGCCGGCGAAGTCGAGCACGATCAGGTAGATCGCGAACGACACGATCGGCTGCGAGGTGACGCCCGGCCACAGCGCATCGAGGTTGTAGTTCGCGACGCCCTTCAGGCGCAGCCAGGCCTGGAAGTTGTCGAACAGCGGCTGCATCGCGAAGAAGAAGAACAGGCTGAAGATCCCGAGCTTCGCGATCAGCGTGTAGAGGATGTCGACCCGCGCCTCCTTGCGGTTGCGCCAGGCCTCGATCGGCCGCCAGGCCTCGAGCGGGCGCAGCAGCACGTACATCACGACCACCTGCAGCGCGCCGACGATCACCCAGTAGAGCGCGTCGTAGGTGTCCTCGTCGTAGTCCATCAGGTCGAAGCGATACATCAGCGGCTGCACGACGTCGACGTACAGCCAGGTCTGCAGGTTCGACACGAAGCCGTCCAGCGCGGCGGCGATCATATGCAACATGCTGCGCCCTCCGCGTGCATCAGGCGCCGTTCGGCGCCGTCACGGGCGCGCGATCGAAGAAGTAGATGCCGTGCGGGGAGCGCCCCACGGGAATCGTCTGCACCAGCTTGCGGGTCGCGAGGTCGATGATCCCGACCTTCTTCGCGAAGCGGAACGTGACCCACAGCGACTTGCGGTCGGCGGACAGCTCCATGTCGTCCGGCCCCGGCAGGAGGCCCGTGATGTCGCCGACATTGGTCAGCGTGTTCTCGTCGATGATGCTGATGGTGTTCGCCACGCGGTTCGTGACCGCGACGTGGGTGCCGTCGGCGAGCGAGCGGAAGTTGTGCGCGCCCTTGCCGGTCGGGATCGTCTTCACGACCTTCTGGTTGCGCCAGTCGACCACCGCGACGTAATCCGCGCCCGTCATGCCGATCAGCACGTACTTGTCGCCCGGGGTCATCCACAGGCCGGCCGGCACCTTGCCGACCTTCATCTTCCACTTGACGGTCTGCGTGGCCAGGTCGATCGCGGCCAGCTCGCCCGACACCTGCAGCGACACCAGCACGGTCTTGCTGTCCTTCGTGAACGCCAGGTGGCTCGGCATCACCTCGAGCGGCACGCGCTTCGCGAGCTTCACGTCGCGCCCGTCGTAGCTGTAGATGTCCACCCGGTCGAGCCGCAGCCCGGCCGCGACGAACCACTTGCGATCGGGCGAGAAGCCGAGCTGGTACGGATCGTCGATCCCCTCGACGGTGCGCTGCAGCTTGCCCGTCTTCGGATCGAGGAACATCAGGCTGTTCGAAACCGAATTCGCGACGATCAGCGAGCCGTTGTCGGGCGTCGCCATCAGGTGATGCGGCTCCTTGCCGGTCGGCATCGTGCCGATCACCTGGCGTGTGTTCTGGTCAATGAGGGACAACGTCGCTTCGGCCGAATTCAGGACGATCACGTTGTTCGCGAAGGCGGCGACGGGCGCCAGGACTGCTGCGGCCAGCGCGCACGCGCGGCCGAGGGAAAAAAGAGTACGCATGAAGACTCACGTCGTGGAACAACCGTCATTGTAGAACGTCCGGGGGCGCCGCCCGGTTGACGCGCGGCGCCCTGCCCCCGGTTGCATCAACGCTGCATCGATTCCCAGACCTTGTGCAGACGCTTCACAGAGACCGGCATCGGCGTGCGCAGTTCCTGCGCGAACAGAGAAACACGCAGTTCCTCGAGCAGCCAGCGGAACTCCGCGAGCCGCGCGTCCGCGACGCCGCCGCGCTGCGACACCGCGCGCTGGTAGTGCTGCGCGAGCGGCTGCAGGTCGGTCATCTGGCGCGCGTCGCGGGCCGGATCGGCCTTCAGCTTGTCGATCCGCAGCGCGATGCCCTTCAGGTAGCGCGGGAAATGCGCGAGCTGAGGATACGGCGTGTCGATCACGAAGCGCTTGCCGATCAGCGCGCCGAGCTGCGCCTGCATGTCCGCGTGCGGCGCCCCGAACGCCTTGGCCTGTGCGAGCTTCTTCGCGAGCCCCGCGTATTCGGCGAGGATCTGCCCGACGAGGCGCGCGATCTCCTGCGCGAGCAGGTTCAGGCGGCTGCGCCCCTCGTCGCGGCGCGCATGGAAGCTCGCGTCGTCGTCCGGCAGCGGCTCCTGCAGGCAGGCGCGGTCGAGCGCGGTCTCGATCAACTGGTCGCGCAGCGCCTCCTGGGTGCCGAGCGCCATATAGTGCATCGCCATCTCGCGCAGCCCCGGCAGGTTCTTCTCCAGGAACTTGATCGGTTCGCGCAGCTGCAGCCAGAACAACCGCCGCAGCCCCGCGCGATGGATGCGCGCCGCCTCCTCCGGCGAATCGAACACCTCGACATCGCAGTGCGCGCCGCGATCGACGAGCGCCGGATAACCGAACAAGGTCTGGCCGCGCCGCCGGATCTCCAGCAGCTCGGGCAGCTTGCCGAAGTTCCAGGTCGTCAGGTTTTCGTAAAGTGCGGTCGCACCCGCCTCGGCGCCCGGCGCGCCGGGCGTCGCCGCGCCGCCCGCCGGCGCGGTCTGCGGCCCCGTCGGCTTGCCCGGCGCCGCACGCGCGGGCCGCGCGCCCGGCGCAGGCGCGTCGTCGGCCGTCGCCTCGCCCGCCGGCGCGAGCGTCGCGCTCGCCGCGATCTTCTGGAAATGCTGCTGCGCCTGCGCGCCCAGCTCGGCGCGCAGCTGCGCGAGATTGCGGCCCATCGCGAGCTGGCGGCCGTGCTCGTCGATCACCTTGAAGTTCATGAACAGGTGCGCGGGCAGCGTCTCCAGCTTGAAGTCGCCGCTCTTCATCGCGATCTGGGTCTGCTCGCGCACGTCGGCGATCAGCACCTCGACCAGCCCGCCCGCGCCGAAGCGCGCGCCGGCCGTGCGCTCGACGAAACCCGCCGCATACTCGGGCAGCGGCACGCAGTGGCGGCGCAGCTTCTGCGGCAGCGACTTGAGCAGCAGCTGCACCTTCTCCTTCAGCATGCCCGGCACCAGCCATTCGGCGCGGCGCGCGTCGACCTGGTTCAGCGCGAACAGCGGCACCGCGAGCGTCACGCCGTCGCGCGGCGAGCCCGGCTCGAAGTGATAGCCGAGCGTCATCTCGACGCCGGCCATGGTCGCCCGCTTCGGGAACAGGTCGGTCGTCACGCCCGCCGCCTCGTGGCGCATCAGGTCGTCGCGCGACAGGTACAGCAGGCGCAGCCTGTCCTCGGGCTGGCCGCTCTTCTTCACCTCGTCGCGATACCAGCGCTCGAACGCCGCGCCCGTGTGGATGCCCTCCGGGATCGCCTGGTCGTAGAACGCCTGGATCAGCGCGTCGTCGACCAGCACGTCCTGGCGGCGCGACTTGTGCTCGAGCTGCTCGATGTCGGCGAGCAGCTTGCGGTTGTGCGCGAAGAACGCGAGCTTGGTGTCGAACTCGCCGTCGACGAGCGCGCCGCGGATGAACAGCTCGCGCGCGCGGGCCGGATCCTGGCGGCCGAACGCAACCCGCCGCCGGTGATAGATCGTGAGCCCGTACAGCGTCGCGCGCTCGAACGCGCTCACCTGCGCGGGCCGTTTCTCCCAGTGCGGCTCGGACAGCGATTTCTTCAGCAGGTGCGCGCCGACCTTCTCGACCCACTCCGGTTCGATCTTCGCGATGCAGCGCGCGTACAGGCGGCTCGTCTCGACCAGTTCCGCCGCCATCACCCAGCGCCCCGCCTTCTTGACGAGCGCCGAACCCGGCCACAGGAAGAACTTGATGCCGCGCGCGCCGAGGTAGTGCGGCTCGTCGTCCGCCTTCAGCCCGAGATTGCCGAGCAGGCCCGTCAGCAGCGCGAGGTGGATCTGCTCGAAGGTCGCCTCGGTCTCGTTCAGGCGCCAGCCGTGCTCGCGCACCACGGTCAGGAGCTGCGAATGGACGTCGCGCCACTCGCGCAGCCGCACGTGCGACAGGAAATTCTGGCGGCATGCGTCGATCAGCTGGCGGTTCGACTTCTTGTGCGCCACCGCCTCCTCGAACCACGCCCAGATCCGCAGCCACTGCAGGAACTCGGAGCGCTCGTCCGCGAAGCGCCGGTGCGCCTGGTCGGCCTGCTCCTGCGCCTCGATCGGCCGGTCGCGCGGATCCTGCACCGACAGCGCGCTCGCGATCACCAGCACCTCGCGCAGCGCCTGCTGGTCGCGCGCGGCCAGGATCATCCGGCCGACCCGCGGGTCGAGCGGCAGGCGCGCCAGCTCGCGGCCGAGCGGCGTCAGCGCGTTGTCGTCGTCGACCGCGCCCAGCTCGTTGAGCAGCTGGTAGCCGTCGGCGATCGCGCGGCCGGGCGGCGGCTCGATGAACGGAAACGACTCGATCGCCGACAGATGCAGCGACTTCATCCGCAGGATCACGGCCGCCAGCGACGAACGCAGGATCTCCGGATCCGTGAAGCGCTGCCGCGCCTGGAAATCGCTCTCTTCATAGAGGCGAACGCAGACGCCGTCGGCCACCCGGCCGCAACGGCCCGCGCGCTGGTTCGCGGCGGCCTGCGAAATCGACTCGATCTGCAGCTGCTCGACCTTGTTCCGGTACGAATAACGCTTGACCCGCGCGAGGCCGGTGTCGACCACGTAGCGGATCCCCGGCACCGTCAGCGAGGTCTCGGCGACGTTGGTCGCGAGCACGATCCGGCGCGCGTTCGAGGCCTTGAACACGCGCTCCTGCTCCGCCGCCGACAGCCGCGCGAACAGCGGCAGGATCTCGGTGTGCGGCGGGTGGTGCTTGCGCAGCGCCTCGGCCGCGTCGCGGATCTCGCGCTCGCCGGGCAGGAACACCAGCACGTCGCCGGGGCCTTCGCGGCACAGCTCGTCGACCGCGTCGACGATCCCGTCCATCAGGTCGCGCTCGGCCTCGCGCGCGCTCTTCACGCGGTCGCGGCCGGACGCCGCGCCCTCGGCATGGCGCACGGCGGCCGGGCGATCCTCCGCGATCGGCCGGTAGCGCATCTCGACCGGGTACAGGCGGCCGCTCACCTCGATCACCGGCGCGGGCCGCGCGTCGCTGCCGAAATGGCGCGCGAAGCGGTCGGCGTCGATGGTCGCCGAAGTGACGATCAGCTTCAGGTCCGGCCGCCTGGGCAGGATCTGCCGCAGGTAGCCCAGCAGGAAGTCGATGTTCAGGCTGCGTTCGTGCGCCTCGTCGATGATCAGCGTGTCGTAGGCCTTGAGCAGCGGATCGGTCTGGGTCTCGGCGAGCAGGATGCCGTCGGTCATGAGCTTGACGGACGCACCCGGCGCGAGATTGTCGGTGAAGCGCACCTTGTAGCCGACCACCTCGCCGAACGGCGTGCCCAGCTCCTCGGCGATGCGCCGCCCGGTGGACGACGCGGCGAGCCGGCGCGGCTGGGTGTGGCCGATCAGGCCGCCGCCGCCCGCGCCGAGGCCGCGGCCGAGCGCGAGGCAGATCTTCGGCAACTGCGTGGTCTTGCCCGAGCCGGTCTCGCCGCAGACGATCACGACCTGGTGGGCGGCGATCGCCTGCGCGATCTCGTCGCGCTTGCCGGAAACCGGCAGGCTCTCGGGAAACGTGATGGGCGGCACCGGGTTCGGCGCGGCCTTCGGACGGGCCGCGCGCGGAGCCTGGGCGGCGCGCGGCGTCTGACCGGAAGGAGGCTGCGGGCGCGGCTGCCGCGCACGCGGCGCCGGCGCGCCGTCGGGGCGCGGCTCCGCCTGCGCATCTGCCCGCTTTTGTGCGGGGCTTTTGGGTACATTCGACATGGGGGCGCATTATAATCCCGCCCATGAATTCCCAAACCGACCTCCCCACCGCCCAGTCAGGCGTCGACGACGCCGCCGGCCACGCCCAGTTCGTCGACTGGATGCGCTCCGTCGCGCCCTATATCCACAGGTTCCGCAACAGCACGTTCGTGGTCGGTTTCGGCGGCGAAGTCGTGCAGCAGGGCCTCCTCAACGCCCTGGTGTCCGACATCGCGCTGCTGCAGGCGATGGGAATCCAGATCGTGCTGGTGCACGGCTCGCGGCCGCAGGTCGAGGAGCAGCTGAGCCTGCACGGGGTCGAGTCGGCGTTCTCGCACGGCCTGCGCATCACCGACGCGCGCGCGCTCGAATCCGCGAAGGAAGCGGCCGGCGAAGTGCGTCTCGACATCGAGGCGGCGATCAGCCAGGGCCTGCCGAACACGCCGATGGCGCACGCGCACATCAGCGTGGTGTCCGGCAACTTCGTGACCGCGCGCCCGGTCGGGATCCTCGACGGCGTCGACTTCGCGCACACCGGCATCGTCCGCAAGATCGACGCCGAGTCGATCCGCCATTCGCTCGCGAGCCGCAAGCTGGTGCTGCTGTCGCCGCTCGGCTTCTCGCCGACCGGCGAGGCGTTCAACCTGTCGATGGAGGATGTCGCCTCGGCGGCGGCGATCGCGCTGCGCGCCGACAAGATCATCTTCCTGACCGAGACGCCCGGCATCGTCGACGAGACGGGCGAGCTGGTCCGCGAAATGTCGCTCGACGCGGCGGCCGACCTGCTCGACTCCGGCGACCTGCAGGGCGACGACGCGTTCTTCCTGCGCCATTCGATCCGCGCGTGCCGCGGCGGCGTGACCCGGGCGCACCTGATTCCGCAGGCGCTCGACGGCAGCATGCTGCTGGAGCTGTTCCTGCACGACGGCGTGGGCACGATGATCTCGTACGAGAACCTCGAAAGCCTGCGCGAAGCGACGCCGGACGACGTCGGCGGCATCCTGACCCTGATCGAGCCGCTGGAGACGGACGGCACGCTGGTGCGGCGCGGCCGCCACCAGATCGAGCGCGACATCGATCACTTCTCGGTGATCGAGCACGATGGCGTGCTGTTCGGCTGCGCGGCGCTGTATCCGTATCCGCTCGAGAAGATCGGCGAGATGGCCTGCCTGACCGTCGCGCCCGAGGCGCAGGGTTCGGGCGACGGCGAGCGGCTTCTCAAGCGGGTCGAGCAGCGCGCCCGCGCGCGCGGCCTCACGCACATCTTCGTGCTGACGACCCGCACCGAACACTGGTTCCTCAAGCGCGGCTTCGTCAAGGCCACGGTCGACGACCTGCCGGAAGACCGCCGCAAACTCTATAACTGGCAGCGCAAGTCGCTCGTGCTGATGAAGCAGCTCTGAGCGGCGCCGAGCGCCCGCCCTCCCCCAGTCCGATTACAGGAGAAGTACACGATGGCCCGTATGATTCAATGCGCGAAGCTCGGCAAGGAAGCCGAGGGACTCGATTTCCCGCCGCTGCCCGGCGAACTCGGCAAGCGCCTTTATGAAAGCGTCTCGAAGGAAGCCTGGCAGGGCTGGCTCAAGCAGCAGACCATGCTGATCAACGAGAACCGCCTGAACATGGCCGACCCGCGCGCGCGCCAGTACCTGATGAAGCAGACCGAGAAGTATTTCTTCGGCGATGGCGCGGACCAGGCGTCCGGCTTCGTGCCGCCGCCCCAGGCCTGACCGATCCGGCGGGCCGCGCGCGACGCGCGCGCTTGCCCGCCCCCTCGCCGCGGCCCGCCCAGGCGGGCGGCTCAGCCGGCTTCCAGCCCCTTGGCCCCGCCGGCCGTGCCCTGCGGCCGCGCCGCCTCCCGCTCCCGCTCCCGCTCCCGCTCCCGCTCCCGCTCCCGCTCCCGCTCCCGCTCCCGCTCCAGTTCCAGCTCGTCCGCCCGCTCCACCGTGGACAGTTCGTTCGCGCGATGGCCGGTGCGCGCGAGCAGCGCCAGCATGCAGGCGAGCGACACGAGCGCATAGAGCGCCGACACGAGCGCGACCGCGCCGATGCCGCCCGTCGCGTTGAGCAGCGCCTGCGCGAGCACCGGCGTGCCGCCGCCGATCAGCAGCGAGCACAGCTGGTAGGACAGCGACAGCCCCGTATAGCGCACGTTGACCGGGAACACCCTGGCGAGCATGCCGCCCACCGCCGCGTAGTACATCGCCGACGGAATCGTCGAGAGCACCATGCCCGCGAGCGCGATCGCATAGGAACGGGTTTCGATCGCGTGGAACATCACGGGCATCAGCACGCACTCGGGAATCAGGATCGCGCACATCGCGCGCCGCATGTCGACCCGCGACACGAGCCACGCGCCGATCGGCTGCACGCAGAACTGCACGATGATCGAGATCGCCAGCATGCCGAGGAAGGTGCTCTGCGCATAGCCGAGCTCCTTGGTTGCCCAGGACAGCGCGAAGGTGCTGCGGAAGTAGGTGACGTGAATCACCGGCAGCGCGCCCGCCGCGAGCAGCACGGTCGGCCAGTGGTGCCGCAGCACCTCGGCGAGCGGCAGCTTCACCGTGCGGTTGCGCTTGAGCACGCGCTGCATGTCGGCCGATTCGACGAGCTTGAGGCGGATCACCATGCCGACGATCACCAGCACCGCCGACAGCAGGAACGGGATGCGCCAGCCCCAGCCGACGAAGATGGGCGTCGGCAGCATGCTCAGCGCGAAGAACGCGCCCGTCGCCAGCAGGTTGCCGGCGGGCGAACCCTGCTGCGCGAACGCCGCGTAGAGAATGCTCTTGTGGCGCGGCGCGTTCTCGCTCGCGATCAGCACCGCCCCGCCCCACTCGCCGCCGACCGCGATCCCCTGCAGCACGCGCAGCAGCACGAGACACACGGGCGCCCACGCGCCGATGCGGTCGTAGCCGGGCAACAGGCCGATCGCGGTCGTCGCGAGCCCCATCATCACCAGCGTGATCACGAGCGCCTGCCGGCGGCCGACCCGGTCGCCCAGGTGGCCGAACACGATCCCGCCGATCGGCCGCGCGACGAAACCCGCCCAGAACGTGACGAACGCGAGCAGCGTCGCGACGCCCGGCGCCATCTGCGGCGAGAAGAACACCTTGCCGAACACGAGCGCCGCGGCCGTGCCGTAGATGTAGAAGTCGTACCACTCGATGGTCGTGCCGACGAAGGCGGCGATCGCGGCCCGGCGCGGGGAATTGCCCGGCGCGCGGGGTTCGTGCTGAGGGTTCATGCTTGTCTCCTGGTTGCTGGGGGCGTGGCGCGACTGGTGCGCGCCTTGCCGGGGGGGCCGGTTCGCCGCCGGCCGGCGGCGCCGTCATGGATCGACGGCCGACTCCTTCAGCACGCCCGCGTCGAACAGGCGCCGCTGGGTCGCGGCGTCGATGCCGAGCCCGTCGAGCACCGTGCGCGTGTCGCGACCGAGCGCGGGCGGCGCATCGCGGTAGGTCGCGGGCGTGCGCGACAGCCGGATCGGCGACGCCGTGCCGCGATAACGGCCCAGTTCCACCAGCAGCCCGCGATGCAGCGTATGCGGATCGCGCGCGACCGCATCGACGGTTCGCACGGGGCCGCACGGCACCCCTTCCGCCATCAGCGCGCGCGCCAGCGCATCGCACGGCTGCCCGGCCAGCCTCGCTTCGAGCGCCGCCTTCAGTTCCACGCGATGCGCGCAGCGGCGCGCGTTGTCGACGAAGCGCGGATCGTCCGCGAGCGCCGCCGCGCCGAGATGCGCGCACAGGCGCGCGAACTGGCGATCGTTGCCGACCGCGAGAAACAGCGGCTCGGTCGCGGTGCGATAGCTGTCGTACGGCGCGATGTTCGGATGCGCATTGCCGCTGCGCGCCGGCACGGCGCCCGAGCCGAAATGGTTCGGCAGATGCGGATGCAGCAGGGACACGCCGCAGTCGTACAGCGCGATGTCGATCGATTGCCCCATGCCGCTCTGCGCACGCTCCGCGAGCGCGAGCAGGATGCCCGCGAGCGCATTGAGCCCCGTGACCATGTCGACGATCGGCAAGCCGATGCGCGTCGCCGGGCCGTCACGCTCGCCGTTCACGCTCATCAGGCCCGCCATCGCCTGGATCACCGCGTCGTAGCCGGGCAAGCCGCCGAGCGGACCGTCCGGACCGAAGCCCGTGATCGCGCAATGGATCAGCCGCGGCAGCCGCGGCCGCAGATCGCGTGCGTAGTCCATGCCCCAGCGCGCGAGCGTGCCGGGCTTGAAGTTCTCGACCAGCACGTCGGCGTCGTCCAGCAGGCGCCACAGGATCGCGCGCCCCGCCTCCTGCGACAGATCGACCGCGATCCCGCGCTTGTTGCGGTTCACGCCCATGAAGTACCACGCTGCGTCGTCGAGGAACGGCGGCCCCCAGCCGCGCGTCTCGTCGCCGCCCGGCGGTTCGAGCTTGATCACGTCGGCGCCGTGGTCGGCCAGCGCCTGCGTGCAGTACGGGCCGCCGAGCACGCGGCTCAGGTCGACCACCTTCAGCCCCGCCAGCGCGCCGGGCGGCAGGTGCGCGGAACTCATGCGTTCACCTGTGCGTCGTCGAGAAGGCGCAGCGCCGCGTCCAGCGGCACCGGCCGGTCGCCCAGCAGGAGCGCGCCGGCCTCCGCGTCGGCCGCGCCGTCGCGCGGCGCCAGCGGATCGAGCGGCGACAGCTTGTGACGCAGCACCAGGTGCGCGAGCGCGAGCCGCCGATAGTCAGGCGCGAGCCGCGCCCCTTCGTGCGCCAGCAGGATCGCCGTCGTCGCGTGGTACAGCGCCGACCCGGCGGCGCGCACGCGCGCATCGTCGCCCTGCGTCGCCACGCGCGCCATCAGTTCGCATGCGCGCGCCAGGGCCCGTTCCAGCGCGACCTCGCTCGCGGGTGGCAGGCCCGCGTCCGCGAGCAGCCGCGCCAGGTGCGCGCGCAGCGGTTCGAGCGCCTGCTCGCGCGTGACCGCGCGGGCAATGTCGAGCGCGACGATATTGCTCGTGCCTTCCCAGATCGACCCGAGATGCGCGTCGCGCAGCACCCGCGCGTCGCTCCACTCCTCGATGTAGCCGGTCCCGCCGCGCACCTCCATCGCATCGCCCGCGACGCGGCGCGCGTCGCGGCACGCGCGGAACTTGATCAGCGGCGTGAGAATGCGCACGCAGCGTGCCGCCTGCTCGTCGCCCGCGTCCGCGCGCGGCAGCAGCAGCGCGATCTGGATGAACAGCGAGCGCGCCTGCTCGGCGGGCACGAGCATCTTCAGCAACTGCCGCTGCATCAGCGGCATCTCGATCAGCTTGCGGCCGAACGCCTCGCGGTGCCGTGCGATGTGCAGCGCCTCGGTCAGCGCGCGCCGCATCAGGCCCGCCGCGCGCACGCCGTTCGACAGGCGCGACATGTTGATCATGTCCGCCATCTGGTGGAAGCCGCGCCCGACCTCGCCGATCAGGTAGGCGTATGCGCCGTCGAGCGTGATCTCGCCGCTCGCCATCGAGCGGCTGCCGAGCTTGTCCTTCAGGCGGACGATGCGGTAGTGATTGCGCGCGCCGTCCGGCAAGGCCTTCGGCAGCAGAAACAGGGCGAGCCCCTTGAGGCCCGACGGCGCGCCGTCGGGACGCGCGAGCACCATCGCGAGATCGGCATCGGCGTTCGAGCAGAACCACTTGTCGCCGTACAGCCGCCACGCCGTCGCGCCGTCCGCGCCGGTTTCGCGCACCGCGCGCGTCTCGATGCGGGCGACGTCCGAGCCCGCCGCCTGCTCGGTCATGAACATCGCGCCCTGGTACAGCGTGTCGAAATCGCGCGACGCGAGCCGCGGCAGGAAACGCTCGACCAACTCCGGCGCACCGTAGCGGCGCAGCGTGCGGGTCAGCGAATCCGTCATGCTCACCGGACAGCACAGGCCGAACTCGGCCTGCACGAACAGGAAGGTCAGCGCGTACTTGACGAGCGGCGGCGGCGCATCGTCGCGGTGGCTCATCGACGCGAGCCCCAGTTCGGCAAACGCGACGCGCTCGAGCGCGACGTAGTCGGGATGCTTGTCGATGCGCTGCAGCGGTTCGCCGCGCCGCGTGCGGTGCTGCAATTCGGGCGGATGGCGATCCGCGCTCCCGGCCCAGCGATCGAGCTCGTCCGACGCCCGCCGACCCAGCGCATGCAACGTCGGTTCGAGGCGGCGATAGCCCGCGTCGTCGAGGTACAGGCGCAGCAGCGCGGCCAGGTCGTGGTCGGTCGTGAAGAAATTGACGCCGCGGCTGTCGGGGATGTTGTTCGCGCCCGCGGCGAACGCTTCGGTGTTCTCGTGCATGGTGTCGCCTCCTTGTCCGGCCAGCTTAGGAACACCATCGATAAACGTCCAATACAGGATTTATCCGGTACGATAAATAATCCTGATCGATGCAAGCAGGCGGAGGCGGCATGGAACTCAAGCAGTTGCGCTACTTCGTGGCGGTGGCCGAGGAACTGCATTTCGGCCGCGCGGCGAAGCGGCTTTTCATCTCGCAGCCGGCGCTGAGCTTCGACATCCGCAAGTTCGAGGAGGAGCTGGGTGTCGCGCTGCTCGTGCGGACCAGCAAGCGGGTCGCGCTGACCAATGCGGGCGAGGTGCTGCTCGGCGAGGCGCGCCGGTTGTTGCTGCAGGCCGGGGAAGCCGCGCGGCTGACGGTGCGTTCGGCGTCCGGGCTCGGCGGGCGGCTGCGGATCGGCTTCGTCAATTCGATGCTGTACCGCGGCCTGCCGCAGGCGGTGGCGCGCTTCGGCGCGGATCATCCAGGCGTCGAGATCGTGCTGAAGGAAATGAACACGCATGAACAGGTCGACGCGATCCGGCGCGCGCAGATCGATCTCGGCTACGCGCACTGGGGGAGCTTCCCCACTGACATCGCGGCCGAGACGATCTATTCGGAGCCGTTCGAGTGCTGCCTGCCGGCCGGTCATCCGCTCGCGGGCGAGGCGCGGCTCGCGCTCTCGGCGCTCGCGGCCGAGCCGTTCATCCTGTTTCCGCGCGACGTCGCGCCGCATTATCACGACCTGATCATCGCGCAGTGCGTGCAGGCGGAATTCAGCCCGTTGATCCGGCATGAGGCGCGGCTGTGGCAGACGGTGCTGTCGATGGTCGAATTCGGGATGGGGGTCGCGCTCGCGCCGCATGCGCTGCGGAAGGCGCGCGGCGAGCGCGTGTGTTTCGTGTCGCTGCTAGACACGGGATTCGCGTCGCAGACCTTGCAGCTGCGCCGCGCGGATGATGTGGAGCCGGTCGTGGAACGGTTCGCGGGGTATGTGCGGGAAGCGATCGGAGGGCTCGCGCGGGAAGCGTGACGGCATGCGCGGCTTCGCGGCATCCCCGCCCTTCTGCTGCGTGATTGAAAATACTGCTGGATAAAAGTGACGGATTGATTGTAGAATCCCGCTTCTGGTTGCGCCACGGTGCGGTCAGAACCCGCCGCGATGAATTAGTTTCAGAAAGTGCTTTACGAAGTTGGCCAACTCTGACATAATTCAAGGCTCTTTGGGCGGTTAGCTCAGCGGTAGAGCACTGCCTTCACACGGCAGGGGTCACTGGTTCGATCCCAGTACCGCCCACCAAGGATTCATCGGTGTGTGAAGCCCGAAAGATAAAAGGCCCTCAAGCGAAAGCTGAGGGCCTTTTTCTTTGCGCGCAAACCTCGCCGAACACCCTTTGAGGGCGCCGCGAAATTGGCCCAGACAACGATCAACGACTGTCTGGAGCATCCAGTGGCATCAATCTTGAAGCGGGGAAACGATGGGCGCGCGCTCATTCGTCGACGCGCCGCCCCCAACACGCAGGTTTGACACAAAGGCTATAGCCGAAGCCTGGACGCGCCGCATCGAGTCTGAAATGGATCGAGGAACCTTTGTCGGTAGAACGGAAGCGGAGCACAACACGTTTGACGACCTCGCGCAGCGATACACTCAGGAGGCCTCGCCCCATAGGAAAAAGGGTGAGGGGTGACCCGCCAGATCGGCACTTCCGACCCGCACGCCCTTCCGGCACTCAGGTTTTGTCATTCAGCGCGGTGGCGGCAGTGCTGGCAACCCGCTGCCTGACGGGCAAATGCACGGTGAAGGTTGTGCCTCGCCCGGGTTCGCTCTCGACGTCGATGGTGCCCTTATGACGCTCCACGATCCCATGCGACACCGACAGTCCGAGACCGGTGCCTTCGCCGATCGGCTTGGTCGTAAAGAACGGATCGAAAATCCGGCGCTGTACGTCTTGCGACATGCCACTCCCGGTATCGGAAATCGCAATCGCCACCTGGTCGCCCTCCAAGGTCGTCCGAACCGAGATAACACCGCGCCCGACAATAGCCTGCGCCGCGTTGACGAAAAGGTTCATGAACACCTGATTCAATTGCGACGGCAGGCATTCGATCAACGGCAAGTCGCCGAAATCGCGAACCACGTCCGCCTTGTACTTGATCTCGTTATGAACGACGTTCAACGTACTTTCGATGCCGGCATGGATATCGACCATGCTCCAATCGCCGCTGCCAGGACGCGAAAAATCGCGTAGATCCTGCACGATGCGGCGAACACGCGTGGTGCCGTCGATCGACTCGTCGATCAAGGTGATGATCTCGTCCCGAACGAAGTCGATATCGGCGCTTTTCCAGGCATTCAGGAGTGTGTCGCGCGTAGCGGAATCCAGACTGGACATGAGCGTCTCATGAGCCGTCACCACGCCGAGCAGGTCGCGTACCCAGCCACGCAGCGTGTTCAGATTCGAGTTGACGAAGCCGATCGGATTGTTGATTTCGTGCGCGACGCCCGCGGCCAGTTGGCCGATCGAAGCGAGCTTGTCGGATTGCAGCAACTGGACGTGCGTATCCGCCAGCTCGCTCATCAGCCGACGCTGTTCGTCCTTCTCCTGCTCGAGTCTCGCCTGCGCCGACTTGCGCTCCTCGATCTCGCGCTCCATCTTTTCGCGGGTCTGTTGCAGCATCCGGGTCGTCCGCTCGTAACGTTTCAGCGCGCCTTCCAGTTCCGAGGTTCGCTGCTTTACGAGTTCCTCCAGCGTATCCGCCATCCCCCGAAGGAAGGTCGCCCGCGCGTCGAAACGGGAAACCAGCAGCGTTACCACCAGGAGCGCCAGCGTAAACAGCGCAATCGTCGTTGCCAACCACGGCGCATCGATGCCGTTGGCCGCGCCGCATATCGCGTCCGGACCGAAGTTGGCCGCCGCCATCGCTGTGTAGTGCATGCCGCCGATCGCCACGCCCATGACCATCGCAGCGCCGATCCTTCGCACGGTCGCATGTCTTGTATGCTGCGCGCGCAGGGTCTGCGCGATCCACAGTGCCGCCGTGGAGGCCCCGACCGCGATCATGAGCGACGCGGCAAACAGGACCGGGTCGTACGCGATTGCCGGCTGCATGTGCATCGCCGCCATCCCGGTGTAGTGCATGCCGGCGATACCGCCGCCCATCGATGCTCCGCCGACGCACAGGCGGCCCCAGGTCAACAATTCGCGCGTCACAACGCTCAGCGCGAAGTACGACGCGAGTACGGCAAGCAGGAGCGACACGCCGGTCTCGGCGAGGTTATAGCCGAGCGGAATCGGCAGCGAGAACGCCAGCATGCCGACGAAGTGCATCGACCAGATACCCGTTCCCATGGCCGCGGCGCCGCCGCTCAGCCATACGCGCCGCAACTTCGGTTGCTTGAGCAGCGAGATAAAGGCCGTCAAATCGAGCGTTGCATACGACGCCAGCGTCGCAATGCCGAATGACAGCAGAACCAGCCAATGGTTGTACGTACCTTGCATGATCGTAGTCCGAGTCAGAGTGACACAAGGTCGCCACGCCCGGCGATCGACCGCCACGAAGACGGTATCCAATAGCCCCCACCCGCCTCAGCCGGGCTGACCGGCAATTCTCGAGAAGCCGTCCGCTGCCCCGCGCGATGCCTGGATCAGGATCTTGAACGGCGAATCCTCGTGCGCCTCGAAACGGCGGATCAGTTCGATCTGATGGGCCGACATCGCGCTACCCTTGGCCATCAGCAGCACGCCCCGGCGCGTGCGCAGATCATCGGCAAGCCGCATTCCCTCGACCAATCCGGCTGCCGAGACCTCCGATATCGATGCAGCCATGCCGGAAATCACCGGATTTTTCATCAAGGTGATCAAGCGACCAACGACCTGCGGGTCGTAACGGATGCCCGCCTGAGATCGAAGTGCGTCCAGTGCTTGATCGCGGGTATGCTGCACGCCGATATCGCCGTGACACAGCCCGTCGAAATCCCGCGCCACCGCGATGATGCGCGAGCCCAGCGGAATGTCGTTTCCCACGAGGCCATCCGGTATCCCCCGGCCATTGAAGCGCTCAAATTGGTGCCCGATGATCGACGCGACCTGATGCAATTGATCCACAGGTGTCAGAACCATCTGGGCGCGCAACGGGTGCTGGTGGAACAGGTGACGTTCTTCCGTCGACATCTTCGCGATCGGCTTGTGCAATAGCGCGTCGGGCAACGACAATTTGCCTATGCCATGCAACAGGCCGGCGAAATACACCTCCTGTGTCTGCAGCGCGCTCATCTCCAACGACGAGGCGAGATGTTTCGCGATCTCCCCGATCCGCATCGCTTGTCCGCCGCCGCTGCCGCACCGCAGTTCGACCATATTTGCGCAGACCTGCGCCATTGCGGTGAAATTGCTCTTCAGGTCCCGTTGGGCGGCTTCGAGAAACATCACAGTCTGGCCGATCTCCTCGGTACGCGCCCGGACCTGCCGCTCCAATTCGTCATTGAATCGGCGTAGCGTTTCGTTTTGCGTCTGCGTAAGTGCCGCGAGACGCATCGCTTCGGCGCGCAAACGGCGCTGTTCGAGGGCCTGCCCGATCGTCAAAAGCAGATCCTGGTCATCCCAAGGTTTATTCAAATAGCGATAGATCCCACCCTCGTTCACGGCTCGCACAACGGAATCGATCTCCGAGTAGCCAGTCAGCAGGATTCGCATCGTCTCGGGCCACATCGTGCGGCAGCGTGCCAGAAAGTCCGAGCCGTTCATATGTGGCATGCGCATGTCCGATACGATCAGATCGACCTCCGTCGAGGTCAGTAGATCGAGCGCCGCCTCCCCACTCTCCGCCGTTCGCACGTCGTATCGAGCGACTCTTAGAACACGCTTGAGTGCGGACAGAACGTTCGGTTCGTCGTCGACCAGCAGGACCACGGGGGTTGGCGCCGTCTGGCCCGGGATCTGCCCGTCGCTTGCCATTTCATCCAACGGAGGTTCCGGCTTTATTGTTTCATTCATTGTGCGACTCTCCTGGCATGGCCCTCTCATGCGACGCACGACATCGACCACCTATGCGTCTTGATTCGCGAAAACGCCAGCCGATGCCATGTATGAACAGCCCCCATTGGGTAACGGGGCGCCCGCCACCACTCCAGACAATCATGCGTCTATTCAAGCTCAAAAAACGGCCAACAGCCAGTCAAAGCTCATAAGGCAGCTGCAATCGGTCGTCGCGCCTCCTGCAATCGGGGGAAGCGTCGATACCTTTGGTACCGACGTTGCAAGTTACGCTTCCAGTAAGCGTCTCCGCCACTGGGCAAACGTGTGCAGGTGCTGTTTGATCTATCAGTTGCCCTTGGGGGCGCCCTGCGTGCCCGCGCCGACGGCGAACGTCTCCATCTCGATGACCTTGCACCGAATTTCAACCTGCGGAAGCGTGACGGCTGCGGGCAAGCTCAGAACGAAATCGATCGTCGCCACGACATCCTCGACCTGGATCTTCGCCTCGTTCGGGATGCGGCCGTCATTGGTCATGCCGGTATTGACCACACAGGAGCACAGGCAGGTCACGCGCACGTCGAAGGACAACAACTCCTTGTGCAGAGCCTGCGCGTAGCTGATCAACGCGGCCTTGGTCGCCGCATAGACCCCAAGCTTCGGCATGCTCTCCATCCCGGCCATCGGGGAGAGCAGGAAAATCTGTCCGCCACCGTCGAGCCGCATGCGGTTCGCCACGAGATTGGTGACAACCAGCGCGCTGGTGAGGTTGATGTCCACCATGGAGATGACATCCTCGCCGGCAAGGGCCGCCCCCCCCTCTTGAAGACCCCGGCCGAACTTACCACCATGGTGATCCGCATCGTGCCGGACAGGGCTTTCGCGACTGCTTCGTGTACCTGATTCGGAAAACGCATGTCCACGCTGAGCAGTTCAATCCTGCAATCCGGGTGCAGGGCGAGGATCTGGGCCCTGGCCCGAGCAAGCCCGGCAGGATCTCGTGCCGACAGAAGCAAGTTCATACCCCTGCCAGCGACATACTTTGCTACTGCCGGGCCAATCCCTCGGCTGCCGCCGGTGACAAGCGCAGGGCACGCGCCATGCAGCCGGCTCGTTCGCCGCGCCGCCCTGGCCGCCGCTGCCGTAAGGCGCGGCCGGGCCAAAGAGAACCGCCGACCGATCGCGCGCCGGAACGCAGCGGGAAACCGGGCCGGCCCAGGCCGTCGAGGCGGCGCACGCCGAACGCGTCACCGGCAAGCCGCCCCGGCTCCGCGCCTCTTCATCCGAGCCGCCGGCGCGCCCGGCCCGGCCGCTCGCCATCCGCGGCCGCCCTCACTGCGACGCCGCCTCCTTCCCCGCCGCCGCCACCGGCGCCCCGACATACCTGAGCGTCCGCACCACCTGCTGCGCCTGCTCCGACTGCTCCAGCGTCGGCATCAACGGCCCCGCCACCACCGAGTACGGCACGCTCAGCCGCACGTAGCGCGTATCGCCGCCGGCGAGCTTCACCGTGAGCGGCGTGTCGCGTGCGCTCGACGTCGTGATCGTGTACTCGCCGGCCGGCTCGTCGACATAGAAGAACGCCCCCATCGGCATCGTCCCGACCGGCTGGTCGTTCACCCGCACCTGCGAGCCGCTCGCCGCGCCCAGCACGCCGGTCTCGCGGAAGAAATACAGCCGGCCGTGGTCGGCATCGAGCGTCGGTATCGAAGCCGACATGTCCTGATACGGCGTCCCCTGCTGCGTCGCGCAGCCTGCGGCCCCCAGCACCACACCGCCCACCACGCAAAGCACTCGCCAGTTCCGGATCATCGCTGCCTCCTTCATCAGAATGGGGACGCGGCGCCCGCATCCGGCGCCGCGGGTTTGCCACACCATAGCGCCGCCCGACCGTCGCCACTGTTAAATTTGGTGAAGGTCACCCGGCTCCTCCCAACGTTATAGTGCATCCCGGATCCGATACCACGCCATCGCGAGCATCAGCGCGGGCGTCCGCCAGCGCGCGCCGCCCGGGAAATCGCGGTGACGGATCGCGCCGAACAGATCGAAGCGGCCCGCCTGCGCATCGATCGCCTCCGCGATCAGCGTGCCCGCGAGCGCCGTCACATTGACCCCGTGCCCGGAAAAACCCTGCGCGAAATACACGTCCGGTTCGAGCCGGCCGAAATGCGGCGCGCGGTTCATCGTGATGTCGACGAACCCGCCCCACGCGTAATCGACCCGCGCGTCGGCGAGCATCGGGAAGGTCTTCAGCATGTCGGCGCGCATCGCCTGCGCGAGGCGGCGCGGCGGCCAGGTCGAATAGCTGACCTTGCCGCCCCACAACAGCCGGTGGTCCCGCGACAGGCGGAAGTAGTCGAGCACGAACGCGCTGTCGCAGATCGCCGCGCCGGCCGGCATCAGCGCGCGGGCGCGCGCCTCGCCCAGCGGCTCGGTCGCGATCATGTAGGTGCCGACCGGCATGATCTTGCGCGCGAGCGCGGGCGCGAGCCGCCCCAGGTAGGCGTTGCAGGCGAGCACCACGCAGCGCGCGTCGACGCTGCCGGGGCCGGCCGCCACCCGGTAGCCGGCTCCGGTCTTCGCGAACGACGTCGCGCCGCTCTCCTCGAAGATCGACACGCCCGCCTCGCGCGCCGCCCGCGCGAGCCCGAGCGTGTAGTTGAGCGGATGCAGGTGGCCGCTCGCCGCATCGAACAGGCCGCCGAGATAGCGCGCCGAATCGACGTAGCGCGGCAGGTCCTGCCGCTCGACGTACCGGAACGCGTGATCGTCGTAGCGCGCGGCCGCCTCGTCGCGCCAGGCGCGCAGCGCGCGCACGTCGCGCGGCTTGTTCGCGGCGGTCAGGTAGCCGAGCCGCAGGTCGCAGTCGATCGCATGCCGTTCGATCCGCGCCTTGACGAGTTCGACCGCCTCGCGCCCCATCGCCCAGATCCGCTTCACGTCCTCGGCCGGCAGGTGCGCCGCGAAGGTGTCGATCTCGCATGCGTAGCCGCCGATCAGCTGGCCGCCGTTGCGCCCGCTCGCCGCCCATCCGACCCGCGACGCTTCCAGCAGCGCCACCCGATAGCCGCGCTCGGCCAGATTCAACGCGGCCGTCAGGCCCGTGAGCCCGCCGCCGATCACGCACACGTCGGCGCGGATCGCCGCGTCGAGCGGCGGATGCCGGGTCGTGTCGTTGACGCTCGCCGCATAGTAGGACGGCACGTGGGCCTGCTTGACGAAGCTGAGCATCGCGGTCTCCGTTCAAATGGTGGACGCGGAACCGCGCACGCCGAAGCGACCGCCCGCGGGCGACGCGCCCGCGCCGGCGGCCGGCGGCTCGCCCGAGGCCGCGGCGAGCGCGGCGCGCAGGTCGCGCGCGCGCCGCCGCTCGCGCGACAGCATCAGCATGTTGATGCCGATCACGCCGATCGTCACGAGCACGATGAACAGCGTCGCGAGCGCATTCATCTCGGGGTTCAGCCCGAGCCGGACGCGCGAGAACACCAGCAGCGGCAGCGTGGTCGAGCCGGGCCCGGACAGGAACGCCGACAGCACGAGATCGTCGATCGACAGCGTGAACGACAGCAGCCAGCCGGCCAGCAGCGCCTGCGCGATCAGCGGCAGCGTGATCACGAAGAACACCTTGACGGGCGTCGCGCCGAGATCGAGCGCCGCCTCCTCGAGCGCGCGGTCGAGTTCGCGCACGCGCGACTGCACGACGATCGCGACATACGACACGCACAGCATCATGTGGCCGATCCAGATCGTGAGCATGCCGCGCCCGGTCGGCCAGCCGATCAGCTGCTCCATCGCGACGAACAGCAACAGCAGCGAAATGCCCTGGATCACCTCGGGAATCACGAGCGGCGCGTTGATCATCCCGCTGAACAACGTGAAGCCGCGAAAGCGCCCGAAGCGCGCGAGCACGAACCCGGCCCAGGTACCCATCGCGACCGAGGTGCAGGCGGTCAGCAACGCGATCTTCAGCGACAGCCACGCCGCGCCGAGCAGTTCGTCGTCCTTCAGCAGCGCCGCATACCACTTCAGCGAGAAGCCGGACCAGACGGTCACGAGCTTCGATTCGTTGAACGAGTACACGACGAGGCTGATGATCGGGATGTACAGGAACAGGAAGCCGGCCGTCAGCACGGCCACCGTGATCGCCTTGTTCGACTTGATCATCGCGCGCTCCCCTGTTCCTTGACCTGGTAGTACTGGAACACCGCCATCGGCACCAGCAGCAGCAGCACCATCGCGACCGTCACGGCGGACGCCATCGGCCAGTCCATGTTGTTGAAAAACTCATTCCACATCACGCGGCCGATCATCAAGGTGTCCGCGCCGCCGAGCAGCTCGGGGATCACGTACTCGCCGACGGCCGGGATGAACACCAGCAGGCAGCCCGCGATGATGCCGTTCTTCGACAGCGGCAGCGTGATCCGCACGAACGCCTTCCACGGCTTCGCGCCGAGGTCGTAGGCCGCTTCGAGCAGGCGCAGGTCCATCTTCACGAGATGCGCGTAGAGCGGCATCACGAGGAACGGCAGGTAGGAATAAACCATGCCGATGTACACCCCGGCATTGGTTCTGTACAGCTCGATCGGCGTGCTGATGAGCCCCGTCGACAACAGGAAGTTGTTCAGGAGCCCGTTGTTCTTCAGGATGCCGATCCACGCGTACACGCGGATCAGGAACGACGTCCAGAACGGCAGCATGACCGCCATCATCAGCAGGTTGCGCGTGGCCGGGTTCGTGCGCGCGATGCAGTACGCCATCGGATAGCCGATCAGCAGGCAGAACACGGTCGTCACCGCGGCCATCTTCAGCGAACTGATGTAGGTCGCGACGTACAGGCTGTCCTCGATCAGGAACGCATAGTGGCTGAACTGCAGCGTCAGGTTCAGCGCGCCGTCCTTGAGCGCGACGAGTTCGGTATAGGGCGGGATGCCGATGCGCAGATCCGCGAAGCTGATCTTCAGCACCAGCACGAACGGTACCGCGAAGAGCAGCGCGAGCCACAGGAACGGCACGCCGATCACGAACGAACGGCCGGACGACAGGCCGCGTGCGGGGGAGGATGGGAGCGTTTTCATTGGGTCAGCACCACGCCGCTCGCGGGCAGCCAGGAGACGAACACGGTCTCGTCGTAATCGGGCAGTCCGGCCTGCGCGATCTGCGCGCTGGACACGTTCGACATCACCATCTTGCCGCTCGGCAGGCGCACGTGATACAGCGAATAGCTGCCGAGGTACGCGATGTCGGCCACGACGCCGCGCGCCCAGTTGTGCGGCGAGTCCGGCTGTTCGCGCGACAGCGCGATATGCTCGGGCCGCACCGAAATCCCGACCGGCATGCCGAGCGGCCCGGTGACGCCGTGGCTGACGTGGATGCGCGCGTCGAGCGCGTCGCTCTCGACGAAGATATAGTCGGGCTCGTCCTCGACGACCACGCCCTCGAACAGGTTCGTCGAGCCGATGAACTCGGCCGAGAAGCGGCTGTTCGGATACTCGTAGACCTCGCTCGGCGAACCGGTCTGCACGATCTTGCCCTCGCTCATCACCGCGAGGCGATGCGCCATCGTCATCGCCTCCTCCTGGTCGTGCGTGACCATCACGCAGGTCACGTCGACTTTCTCGATGATGTTCACGAGTTCGAGCTGGGTCTTCTGGCGGATCTTCTTGTCGAGCGCCGACATCGGCTCGTCGAGCAGCAGCAGCTTGGGCCGCTTGACGAGCGAGCGCGCGAGCGCGACCCGCTGCTGCTGGCCGCCCGACAGCTGGTGCGGCTTGCGGCCCGCGTAGCGGCTCATCTGCACGAGTTCGAGCGCGTCGCGCACGCGCTCCCTCAGTTCGGCCTTCGGCACGCCTTCCTGCTTGAGGCCGAACGCGACATTCGCCTCGACCGTCATGTGCGGGAACAGCGCATACGACTGGAACATCATGTTCACCGGACGCTTGTACGGCGGCAGCGCCGCCAGGTCCTCGCCGTCGACGAGGATCCGCCCCGAGGTCACGGTCTCGAAGCCCGCGAGCATGCGCAGCAGCGTCGACTTGCCGCAGCCCGAGCTGCCGAGCAGCGCGAACAGTTCGTTCTTCTCGATCGTGAGACTCACGTTGTCGACGGCGACGCTGTCGCCGAACTTCTTCACGACCTGCTCGATCCGCACGAATGCGGCCGCCGGCGCGGACGGCGCATCGGGCGACGCGCGGCGCGCGGTGTCGGGTAAGACCTGGCTTGGGTTCATCGCATCTCCTCCGGTGACGAATCGCGGGCGCGAACGCGTCCGCGCAAAGCGCGGGGCGTTCGCGGGCAATCTCGCGCAAGCGGAAAGCGCGCGGCCGGCGGGTTTCTGCGCCCGGCCGGCGCGCGTGGAAAACGGTGCGACGACGGGCGTCGAGCGACGCCCGGGCCGCGCGCATCATGTCAACGTCCGGCCTTCAACTGCGACCACAGCCGGTTCTCGAGCTTCACGATCACGATCGGCAGCGGCTTCTGGAGCGACATCCGCGCCAGCTCCGCATCGCTCGGATAGGTCGCCGGATCCTGCGCGATCGCGGGCGTCACGAAGCGGCGCGCCGCGCGATTGGCCGACGGATAGAACACCGCGTTCGTGATCGCCGCGTTCACCTTCGGGTCCGACACGTAGTTGATCCATTGCAGCGCGGCCTGCGGATGGGGCGCATCCTTCGGCACCACCATCACGTCGAACCACAGAATGCCGCCCTCCTTCGCGTTCGCGAAATGGATCTCGTAAGGCCGCTTCGCCTCCTTCGCGCGACGCTTCGCGATGCCGACGTCGCCCGACCAGCCGAGCACGACGCACACGTCCTGGTTGACGAGGTCGTTGATGTAGCCCGACGAGCTGAACTGCGTGATGTACGGCCGCACCTTCCTGAGCACCTCGTAGGCGGCGCGGTAGTCGGCCGGGTCGTTGCTGTTCGGGTTGCGGCCCATGTACTGCAGCGTCGCGGCGAACACGTCGGACGCCTGGTCGAGGAACGATACGCCGCAGCCCTTGAGCTTCGACAGGTAGGCGGGATCGAGCACCAGCGCCCAGCTGTCGACGGGCGCGGCCGGCCCGAGCGCCTTGCGCACCGCATCCGCGTTGTAGCCGATGCCGGTCGTGCCGAACGCCCAGGGTACGCCGTACTGATTATCGGGATCGACGTCGGCCAGCATCTTCATCAGCGTGGGATCGAGGTTGACCAGATTGGGCAGCTTCGACTTGTCGAGCTTCTGGTAGACGCCCGCCTCGATCTGTTTGGCCATCGTGTTGGAGGTCGGCACGACCACGTCGTAGCCGGTGCTGCCCGACAGCATCTTCGCCTGCAGGGTGTCGTCGCTGTCGTAGTTGTCGTAGCGGACCTTGACGCCGGTGTCCTGCTCGAAGCCCGGGATCGTGCCCTTCGCGATGTAGTCGGACCAGTTGTACAGATTCAGCTGCTTCTCGGCGGCGCCTGCGCCGGGCGCCGCCAGCGCCGCCAGCGCTGCCAGCAGCGCGACGCCTGCCAGCGCGCCGCGCCTGAAGTGATGTGCGGTCATGTCGAGATCCTGTCGTTGCAGGCCGCCCGCGCGACGCGCGCCGCGCGGGAGGCCTTCGCCATTACGAAATCCCCAGTTGGGCAGCCGTCGCATCGATCGCGCGCTTCGCCTTCGCGACGATCTCGTCGACCTCCTCGGTCGACACCACGAGCGGCGGCGACAGCAGCATCCGGTCGCCCGTTGCGCGCATGATCAGCTGGCCGTTGAAGCAGTGGTCGCGGCAGATCGTGCCGACCTCGCCGCCGTTCGTGAAGCGCTCGCGCGTCTCGCGCGACGCGGCGAGCTGCAAGCCGGCGACGAGCCCCGTCCCCGCGATCTCGCCGATGAGCGGATGCCCCTCGAACGTGTCGCGCAGCCGCTGCTGGAAGTACGGGCCGATCTCGCGCTTCACGCGCTCGACCACGCCGCCGTCGCGCAGCACCTTCAGGTTCGCGACCGCCACCGCCGCCGCGACCGGATGGCCGGAATAGGTCAGCCCGTGATTGAACTCGCCGTGCGTGATCAGCGCCTGCGCGATGCGCTCGTGCAGCGCGACCGCGCCCATCGGCACGTAGCCGCTCGTCAGGCCCTTGGCGAGCGTCATCAGGTCCGGCGAAAAACCGAAATGCTGGTGCGCGAACCATTCGCCGGTGCGCCCGAAGCCGCCGATCACTTCGTCGGCGACGAGCAGCACGTCGTACTTGCGGCAGATCCGCTCGATCTCCGGCCAGTACGTCGACGGCGGGAAGATCACCCCGCCCGCGCCCTGGAACGGCTCGCCAATGAAGGCCGCGACCTGGTCCGGGCCCAGTTCGAGGATCTTCGCCTCGAGCTGGCGCGCCCGCTCCAGGCCGAACGCCTCGGGCGTCATGCCCGCCGGCGCCTCGCCGAAGAAGTACGGCTGGTCCAGATGGACGATGTGTTCGACCCGCGACGGCATCTGCTCGTGCATGTAGTCCATGCCGCCCAGCGTGGCGCCCGCGATCGTCGAGCCGTGGTAGCCGTTGCGGCGCGCGATCACGTACTTGCGCGTCGGCTGGTTCTGGGTGCGCCAGTACTGATGCACGATGCGCAGCACCGTGTCGTTGCCTTCCGAGCCGCTGTTGCAATAGAAGAAGTGCTTGAACGGCGCGGGCGTCAGCTCGGCGAGCAGCGCCGACAGCTCGATCACGGGCGGATGCGTGGTCTTGAAGAAGGTGTTGTAGAACGGCAGCTCGCGCAGCTGGCGGCTGCCGGCCTCGATCAGCTCCTCGCGGCCGTAGCCGACGTTCACGCACCAGAGGCCCGCCATGCCGTCGATGATCCGGTTGCCGTCCGAATCCCACAGATACACCCCTTCCGCCTTCACGATCACGCGGCTGCCGGCGCGGTTCAGCGCGCCCATGTCCGAGAACGGATGCAGGTGATGCGCGGCGTCGAGCGCCTGGTACTGCGCGGTGCTGCGTTGCCGGACCGCCTGCGCGGCCGGCGCGGCCTGCGCCTGATACGGTTGCACATAGGCGAATTCGCCCACTCTCGATGTCATGTCCTTCTCCTGGTCCTGGTTGCGATGCCCGGGCCGGGCCCGCTCAAACATGCAGCAGCAAGTGCCGGCGCTCCCACGAGCTGATCACGCGGAAGTACGCCTCGTATTCGGTTTCCTTCAGGGCGACATAGGCCTTCATGAATTTCTCGCCCAGCAGCTCGGCGAGCGGCGCGCACGCGCTCATCAGCGTGAGCCCCTCCTCCAGGTTGCGCGGCAGCTGGTACGGCAGGTTGTAGCCGTCGGTCGAGATCGGCTCGGTCGGCGTGAGCCCCTGCGACACGCCGAGATAGCCGGCCGCGAGCGTTCCCGCGAGCGCGATGTAGGGATTGCAGTCGACGCCCGGGATGCGGTTCTCGATGCGCCGCGCGGCCGGGCTCGCATGCGGGATCCGGAAGCCCACCGTGCGGTTGTCGTAGCCCCACTGCACGTTGATCGGCGCGGCCATGAAGCGCGACAGGCGGCGGTACGAATTGATGTACGGCGCGAAGATCGGCATCAGCGCCGGCGTGTACTTCTGCAGGCCCGCGAGGAAGTGATGGAACATCCGGGTCGGCTGGCCGTCTTCGCCCGTGAACAGGTTGCGCCCGGTCTCGGCGTCGACGATGCTCTGGTGGATGTGCATCGCGGACCCCGGCTCGTCCTCCATCGGCTTCGCCATGAAGGTCGCGTACATGTTGTGGCGCAGCGCCGCCTCGCGCACCGTGCGCTTGAACAGGAACACCTGGTCGGCGAGGCTCAGCGGATCGCCGTGCAGGAAATTGATCTCCATCTGCGCGGCGCCGACCTCGTGGATCAGCGTGTCGATGTCGAGCCCCTGCATTTCGCAGTACTCGTAGATATCCTCGAACAGCGGGTCGAATTCGTTGACGGCCTCGATCGAATACGACTGCCGGCCGGTCTCCGCGCGGCCCGTGCGGCCGATCGGCGGGCGCAGCGGCAGGTCGGGGTCCTTGTTCATGTCGACCAGATAGAACTCCAGCTCCGGCGCGACCACCGGCTTCCAGCCCTTCGCCTTGTACAGGTCGAGCACGCGGCGCAGCACGTAGCGCGGCGAGATCTCGACCGGCGTGCCGTCGAAATGCACGCAGTCGTGGATCACCTGCGCGGTCGGGTCGACGGCCCACGGGATCAGGCAGATCGTCGCAGGGTCGGGCACGCACACCATGTCGGGATCGGTCACGCCGGTCAGCGAGCCGTCCTCCGGATACTCGCCGGTGACGGTCTGCACCATCACGGCCTGCGGCAGGCGCATCGCCTCGCCGGTCTCGAACTTGTTGCGCGGGATGATCTTGCCGCGCGCGCGCCCCGCCATGTCGGGGATGATGGCTTCCACTTCGGTGATGCGATGCTGTTTCAGAAAGTCGTCTATGTCTTGCATGATCAGCCTCTTTGAATTGGCGTCGACGGCTTACGCGCGCGCCGTGGTGCCCACGGCCTGCGCGGCCGTCGAGCGCATTCGGGCGCGGCATGCCGCGCCGAACGCCGCGAAGATTTCCCGGGACAGCGGATTGCCCGCGAACTGCCACTCCGGGTGCCATTGCACGCCGAGCACGAAGCCGCGCGCAGCGGGCATGCTGACCGCCTCGACGAGACCGTCGGGGGCCCGCGCATCGACCGCGAGGCCCGCGCCGAGACGCGCGAGGCCCTGCCCGTGCAGCGAATTGACCCGCGCCTCGGCCGCGCCGCCCGCGATGCGCTGCAACAGCCCGCCCGGCGTGAGCCGGATCGTGTGCGCGGGACCGTATTGCGCGTCGAGCGGTTCGTCCCGGTCTTCACGGTGATCGGCGTAGCCGTCCACCGCATGCACCTGCTGATGCAGCGTGCCGCCCAGCGCGACGTTCAGCTCCTGCAGGCCGCGGCAGATCGCGAGCACCGGCACCCCGGCGTCGAGCGCCGCGCGCAGCAGCGGCAAGGCGGTCGCGTCGCGCTCGGGATCGTGCAGCGTGCCCGGCTCGCTCGCGCCGCCGCCGTAGCGCGCCGGCTCGACATTCGAATAGTTGCCGGTGAACAGCAGCCCGTCGACCAGCGCGAGCAACGCGTGCGCGGGTTGCCGCTCGCCGAGCGCCGGCAGCACGATCGCGAGCGCCTGCGCACCCTCGACGACGGCCGTGAGGTACTTCTCGCCCGCCTTGTGGACGGGGTGCGGGCCGATCACCATGCGGTCGGCGCACACCCCGACCACGGGCCGGCCGGTTCGATCAGTCATGAGGACTCCTCCGGTTTGACGGAAGCAACGGCCGCGCGCTGACGCGCTTTCTCCGTTGCGATCAAGGGGACGGCGCGGCGCGCGGGCGAACGCCCGCCGCGCGCCATCGCGATTCGGTCTGGAAAGCGGTGCGCCGCGCGACGCTCCCAACCCGCTCGCGCCGCGAACGACGCGCGAGCGCGACGCACACGGCCCGGCCCCATGCATGCGCATGGGCACGGCGGGAACGGCGGATCGGACGGCGGGCGGAGAGAGGCGCTAGGGCAACAGCGACGCGACGTCGTCGCAGTGCACGGCAATGAAGGCGCGGGCGGCCACGACGTTGTAGCGGCGCACGCAGCGGCGGGACAGGATGGCGTAGATAGACAGGCTTGGGCTAGCGAGATGCTTGCCGCAGCTGCCGTCGTCGCAGGGCTCGGCGGCATGCGGAAGATCCGCCTGCCGACTTCGATCCCATCTGACCAAGGGGCCTTGGACTCTCACGATCACACTCGTCTGGCTGTTTAAAGTATTGAACGTCCCGGCATGCGGTGCGAACAGCCTGGCACCGTGGACCGGCCCGTCGGCGCGCCGTCGCTGCCGGGAAGCCTTGCCATCGCCCAGGTGCGGGATGGCGTTTTGACGGGCCTCAACATCGACATGACGACTTGCTGACATCCAGCTTAACTGATTCAAAAATGCCGTCAATTCCGTTTCAAAAATACCCGCTCAGTGTTTTCCCCTAAAGGCGGCGCGTCACGACTGCTTAAAATATTCGACAATTCGGATGCCGACGGAAATGCTGCGGTGCACGCGTTTTCCTTTATGCGGGGTCCGAAACGTCTCTTTCCATGCGGGTCATATCCGGGGTCGCACGATGTCCGTCGAAGTCGCCACGCGTCTGCAATACATTCGAAAAAAGCACGGCCTGTCGCAGCGCGAACTCGCGAAGCGCGCGGGCGTCACGAACGGCACGATCTCGCTGATCGAGCAGAATCGCGTGAGTCCGTCGGTGGGCTCGCTGAAGAAGCTGCTCGAATGCATCCCGATGAGCCTCGCCGAATTCTTCACGTTCGAGATCGAAGAGAGCCGCGCGATCGTGTCGCGTCGCGACGAGATGCCGAACCTCGGCAACGATGCGATCCGCCTCTATCTCGCCGGCGCGGCGAACCGCGACCGCACGATCGGCATCATGCGCGAGGTCTACGAGCCGCTCGCCGACACCGGCCCCGACATGCTGCAGCACGCAGGCCACGAAGGCGGCGTGGTCGTCAGCGGCGCGATCGAGCTGACGGTCGCCGGCACCACCTGGCGGCTCGATCCGGGCGACAGTTACTACTTCGAGAGCCGCCTGCCCCACCGTTTCCGCAATCCGAGCGCGGAGCACCGCTGCGAGATCGTGTCGGCCAATTCGCCGCCGACCTTCTGAGCGACGCGCCCGGGCATCACGGCGCGCGGGCCGTCCGCGCCGCGCGCCCCAACCACGAGGCATACCGATGAGCAAGACACTCGCATACTGGCAGGATCTGGCCGCATCGCTGAGGTTCGAAGGACGCGCCTTCATCGACGGCGCCTATCGCGACGCGGCCTCGGGCCGCCGCTTCGACTGCGTGAGCCCGATCGACGGCCGCGCGCTCGCGACGATCGCCGACAGCGGCGCGGCCGACGTCGACGCCGCCGTGGCCGCCGCGCGCCGCGCCTTCGAGGCCGGCGTCTGGGCCGGGCTCAATCCGCGCGAACGCAAGGCCGTGCTGCTGCGCTGGGCCGCCCTGCTGCGCGCGCATCAGGATCAGCTCGCGTTGCTCGAAACGCTCGACGCGGGCAAGCCGATCGGCGACACCACCACCGTCGACGTGCCCGGCGCGATCTATTGCATCGAGTGGTACGCGGAGGCGATCGACAAGCTCGGCGGCGAGGTCGCGCCGGCCGACCATCACCTCGTCGGGCTCGTCACGCGGGAGCCGGTCGGCGTGGTGGCCGCGGTGGTGCCGTGGAATTTCCCGCTGCTGATGGCCGCGTGGAAGTTCGCGCCCGCGCTCGCGGCGGGCAACAGCGTCGTGCTGAAGCCGTCGGAGAAATCGCCGTTGACCGCGCTGCGGATCGCGCAGCTCGCGCACGAGGCGGGCATCCCGGCCGGCGTGTTCAACGTGGTGCCGGGCGGCGGCGAACCCGGCAAGCTGCTCGCGCTGCATCGCGACGTCGACTGCCTCGCGTTCACGGGCTCGACCGCGGTCGGCAAGCTGATCATGCAATACGCGGGGCAATCGAACCTGAAGCGCGTGTGGCTCGAACTGGGCGGCAAGTCGCCGAACATCGTGCTGCCCGACTGTCCGGATCTCGACCGCGCGGCGCGCGCGGCGGCGGGCGCGATCTTCTACAACATGGGCGAGATGTGCACGGCCGGCTCGCGGCTGCTCGTGCATCGCGACATCCGCGACGCGTTCGTCGCGCGCCTGCTCGATGCGGCGCGCGCCTACACGCCCGGCAATCCGCTCGATCCCGCGACCTCGATGGGCGCGATCGTCGATGCGACCCAGCTCGAACGCGTGCTCGGCTACATCGAGGCGGGCCGCGCGGAAGCGACGCTGCTCGCGGGCGGTGCGCGGGTCAGGCAGGACAGCGGCGGCTTCTACGTGGAACCGACGGTGTTCGAGGTGCCGGACGCCGATGCGCGGATCGCGCGCGAGGAGATCTTCGGGCCGGTGCTGTCGATGATCGTGTTCGATACGTTGGACGACGCGATCCGCATCGCGAACGACAGCGACTATGGTCTCGCGGCCGCGGTGTGGACCGCGGACCTGACGACGGCGCACGAGGTGTCGCGGCGGCTGCGCGCGGGCACCGTGTGGGTGAACTGCTATGACGAGGGCGGCGACATGAATTTCCCGTTCGGCGGCTACAAGCAGTCGGGCAACGGCCGCGACAAGTCGCTGCACGCGCTCGAGAAATACACCGAACTGAAGTCGACGCTGATCCGGCTGCGATGAGGCGAGGCGCGCCGCGCGGCTCGACAGCCGCCGGCGCGCCGTCGACCGGACGCGACCTCAGTGCCGCGCGAGCGCGGTGGTGACGAGCGCTTCGAGGATCGGCGTGATGCGCGCGGCCTTCGCTTCGTCGTACGCGTAGGGCCGCGCCTCTTCCATGTAGGTGTCCTGCACGAGTTCGAGCTGGACCGCCTGGACGCCGGTTTCCGGCGCGCCGTAGTGGCGCGTGATGTAGCCGCCCTTGAAGCGGCCGTTCGCGACCGACGTGTAGCCGCCGTGCGCGCGGACCACCTCGGCCAGCGTCTCGGCAAGCCCTGTCACGGCGCTCGCGCCGTTCGACGTGCCGAAATTGAAGTCCGTCAGCCGGCCGTCGAAGAAGCGCGGCACGTGCGAGCGGATCGAGTGCGCCTCCCACAGCAGCACCCGCCCGTGCACGGCCTTCAGGCGCGCCAGTTCTTCGGCGAGCGCGTCGTGATAAGGCTGCCAGTACAGCGCGCGCCGACGCGCGACCTCGGCCGCATCCGGAACCGCGCCGTCCGGGTACAACGGCGTCTTGTCGAACGTGTCGACGGGCACGAGCCCCGTGGTGTCCTGGCCCGGATAGAGATTCTCGTCGTCGGGCGGCCGGTTCAGGTCGACCACGTAGCGCGCGTGCGCCGGCACCAGCACCGACGCGCCCAGCGTCTTCGCGAAGCCGTACAGCCGCTCCAGGTGCCAGTCGCAATCGTCGACGTGCCGCGCGACCGGGGTCATGGTCGCGGCGATCTCGTCGGGCACGGCCGTGCCCGCATGCGGAATCGAGATCAGCATCGGCAGGCTGCCGCGCTGCAACGAGAAAACCGGTGGATGGGATGCGGAACTCATGATCGTCAACCTCTTGAATGGAAAACCGGGGCCCCGCGGCCCCGGTTGCGACGTCAGCGCAGCAGCTCGGCGAGCGCCGCGCGATAGGCCGCGTAGGCGCGCCCCTCGTCGCGGTGGCGACGCGCGCTCACGACCTGCGCGCCGCCCGTATAGACATCGAATACCGGCGTATCGCCATGCTCGGCGAACACCACGCCCGACAGCCAGGTCTCGCGGCCATGCTCGGCGATCGCGGGATGATCGGGGTCCAGCACGAGCCAGTCGGCGCGCGCGCCGACGCGCAGCGCACCCACCGCGCGGCCGCTCGCGAGCGCCCCGCCGTGCAACGAGGCCGCGTACAGCCGATCGGCCACATGAGTATGCGCCGAATCGGCCAGCACGTTGCGCTCGCGCCGCGCGAGCCGCTGCCCGTACTCGAAGAGCCGCAATTCCGAACGCCAGTCGACGGCCGCATGGCTGTCCGAGCCGATGCCGATCACGCCGCCCTGCGCGAGATAGTCGACGGCCGGGAACAGGCCGTCGCCCAGGTTCGCCTCGGTGGTCGGGCACAGGCCGGCGACCGCGCCGGAGCGCGCGAGCGCGGCGGTCTCGGCCGCATCGAGATGGGTCGCGTGCACGAGGCACCAGCGCGCGTCGACGCCGAAGCGGTCGAGCAGCCACTGCACCGGCCGCGCGCCGTAGGCCGCCACGCAATCGTCGACTTCCGCGGTCTGCTCGGCGATGTGGATATGGACCGGCGCATCGCCGGGCAAGCCGTCGAGCAGCGTGCGCAGCCCCGCCTCCGACACCGCGCGCAGCGAATGCGGCGCGACGCCGTAGCGCAGGCCCGCATGCTCGGGCGCGTCGCGGCGCAGGCCGTCGAGCAGCGCGAGCAAGGCCTCGGACGTGTTGATGAAGCGGCGCTGGTCGTCGCGCGGCGGCCGCGCGCCGAACCCGCTGTAGGTGTACGCGACGGGCAGCATGGTGATGCCGATGCCCGCGTCGCCCGCGGCCCCGACCACCCGCAGCGCGAGTTCCGCGGGCCGCGCATAGCGAGCGCCGTCGGGGGCGTGGTGTACGTAGTGGAACTCGCACACCGACGTATAGCCGCACTTGAGCATCTCGACGTACAGCCAGCGCGCGATCGCCGCGAGCGCATCGGGCGTGAGCCGCAGCGCGAAGCGGTACATCAGGTCGCGCCAGCTCCAGAACGTATCGGACGGATTCGCGCGATATTCGGTCAGGCCCGCCATCGCACGCTGGAATGCGTGCGAATGCAGGTTCGGCATGCCGGGCAGCAGCGGGCCGTGCGCGCGCGCGACGCCGGCGGGCGCCGTCGCATCGGGCCGCACCTCGCGCAGCGTGCCGGTCTCGTCCCAGCGCAGCAGGACATTGCGCCGCCAGCCCTCCGGCAGATAGGCATCGGCGGCGAACAGCATCGAATCGCTCATGATCATTCCTGTCGGGTCACGCGGCGGACCGCTGGTAGACGGTGACGCCGCCCTTCACGACGCGTTCGCACAAGGGCCGGCCGAACCAGTAGGCCAGCTCGGCGAGGCTCGCCACCGGCCACACCGCGAAGTCGGCCTGGCGGCCCGCGGCGAGTTGCCCGTGCCGCGCGCCCTGGCCCAGCGCCGCGGCCGCATGGCGCGTGACGCCCAGCAGCACCTCCGGCACCGTCATGCGGAACAGCGTGCAGGCGAGATTGAGCGTCAGCAGCAGCGAGGTCAGCGGCGAGGTGCCCGGGTTGTGGTCGGTCGCGAGCGCGATCGGCACCCGGTGCTTGCGCAACAGGTCGAGCGGCGGCAATTGCGTCTCGCGAATGAAGTAGTACGCGCCCGGCAGCAGCACCGCGACGGTGCCCGCGGCCTTCATGGCCTCGACGCCGGCCTCGTCGAGGAATTCGAGGTGATCGGCCGACAGCGCGCGGTAACGCGCGGCCAGCGCGGTGCCGCCGCCGTTCGACAGCTGCTCCGCATGCATCTTGACGGGCAGCCCGCGCCGGGCGGCCGCTTCGAAGACGCGCTCGCTCTGCGCGAGCGAGAAGCCGATCCGCTCGCAGAACACGTCGACCGCATCGACGAGCCCTTCGTCCGCGAGCGCCGGCAGCATCCGTTCGCACACCTCGTCGATATACGCGTCGGCGCGCCCCGCGTACTCGGGCGGCAGCGCATGCGCGCCGAGGAACGTGGTGTAGACGGCGACGGGAAAGCGTTCGCCCAGCTGCCGCGCGACGCGCAGCATCTTGCGCTCGCTCGCGAGGTCGAGCCCGTAGCCGGACTTGATCTCGATCGCCGTGACGCCCTCGGACAGCAGCGGTTGCAGGCGCGCGGCGGCCTGCGCGAACAGCTGCGCCTCGTCGGCCTCGCGCGTGGCGCGCACCGTCGAGACGATGCCGCCGCCGCGCCGCGCGACTTCCTCGTAGCTCGCGCCCGCGAGCCGCAGCGCGAATTCGTCGGCGCGCTGCCCGCCATAGATCAGGTGGGTATGGCAGTCGACCAGGCCGGGCGTGACCCAGGCGCCGCCGAGGTCTTCGTGCGGCCAGTGCGCATAGCCGTCGGGCAGCGCCGCGCGCGGCCCGAGCCAGGCAATCGTGCCGTCGCCCTGGACGGCGAGCGCCGCGTCGTCGATCGTGTCGTCGGGGTCGCCCTGCGGGCACAGCTTCAGGTTATGCCAGAGAATCGGTTTCATGCGGTCGTGCGGTTGCAGTTGGATTCACGCGCGTCACGCGGACCGCGAGCAGCGTGCCCTCGCCGCGGACCGCGCAGGACGCGTCCGCCGCCGGAGCGTCGATCCGCAGCGTATCGAACGGATACAGCGTGTACGACTCGGCGCCGCCGTCGAGCGCGACGGCCAGCTCGCCCGCGACGCAGAACAGCAGCACGGTGTCGGCGTCGAGCCGCTCGCGCGCCCCGCCGCACCAGATCGCCACGTCGCCGCGCGCCAGCTCGCGCCGCACCATCAGGTTGAAATCGCGGGTCGGCCCGTCGTGCAGTTCGGCCCGCAGCGCCATTTCGCCGGCGAACGCGAGCCGGTCGAGCGGCCGCGCGAGCACGTGGCGCGCGCCGCCCTCCTCCACGAGCGTCATGCCCGCGCCCGACAGCAGCACCAGCGTGCGATCCACGCCGTCGAAGCGCGAGAACGGCCCCGGCTGCGCGACGTCCGCGACGCTCACGCGCCAGCTGAACGCGTCGAAGGTTGTGGCGGCGGCCGATGCCGCGGCCGCGGCCGCGGGCCGGCCGTCCGGCCCGCCCGCCGCGATCTCGCGCGTCACGCCGCCGCCGTTCTTCCACGGCGTCGCGACCAGCGCCTCCGCGCGGATCAGCGTCGTAGAGGACGTGGCAGCCATGCGCTCAGCGGCCGAGCATCGGCAGCTTGAGACCGGCTTCGCGCGCGGTCTCCTGCGCGAGTTCGTAGCCGGCGTCCGCGTGGCGCATCACGCCCGTCGCGGGATCGTTGAACAGCACGCGCTCGACGCGCCGCGCCGCGGCGTCGGTGCCATCGCAGACGATCACCACGCCCGAATGCTGCGAGAAGCCCATGCCCACCCCGCCGCCATGATGCAGCGACACCCAGGTCGCGCCGCCCGCCGTATTGAGCAGCGCATTCAGCAGCGGCCAATCGCTGACGGCGTCGGAGCCGTCCTTCATCGATTCGGTCTCGCGGTTCGGGCTCGCGACCGAGCCGGTGTCGAGGTGGTCGCGGCCGATCACGACGGGCGCCTTCAGCTCGCCCGACTTGACCATCTCGTTGAACGCGAGGCCGAGACGATAGCGGTCCTTCACGCCAACCCAGCAGATCCGCGCGGGCAGGCCCTGGAACGCAATGCGTTCGCGCGCCATGTCGAGCCAGTTGTGCAGGTGCGGATCGTCCGGGATCAGTTCCTTGACCTTCGCGTCGGTCTTGTAGATGTCTTCCGGATCCCCCGACAGCGCCACCCAGCGGAACGGCCCCTTGCCTTCGCAGAACAGCGGACGGATATAGGCCGGCACGAAGCCCGGGAAGTCGAACGCGTTCTCGACCCCCATCTCGAGCGCCATCTGGCGGATGTTGTTGCCGTAGTCGAGGGTCGCCGCGCCGCGCTGCTGCAGCGTGAGCATCGCGCGCACCTGCGCGGCCATCGAGGTCTTCGCCGCATGGACGATGCAGCCCGGATCGACCTTCTGGCTCTCGCGCCACTGGTCGACGGTCCAGCCCTGCGGCAGATAGCCGTGCACCGGATCGTGCGCGCTCGTCTGGTCGGTCACGCAATCGGGCGTGATGCCGCGCGCGACGCATTCGGCGAACACGTCGGCCGCGTTGCCGAGCAGGCCGACCGACACCGGCTTGCCGGCGCGCTTCGCGTCCTCGACGATCGCGAGCGCTTCGTCGAGCGTGCGCGCCTTCTTGTCGACATAGCGGGTCTTCATGCGGAAATCGATGCGCGACTCGTCGCATTCGACGGCGATCATCGAGAAGCCCGCCATCGTCGCGGCGAGCGGCTGCGCGCCGCCCATTCCGCCGAGGCCGCCCGTCAGGATCCAGCGGCCGCTCGGGTCGCCGTTGAAATGCTGGTTCGCGACCGCGAAGAAGGTTTCGTACGTGCCCTGCACGATGCCCTGGCTGCCGATGTAGATCCAGCTGCCGGCCGTCATCTGGCCGTACATCATGAGGCCCTTGCGGTCCAGCTCGTTGAAGTGCTCCCAGTTGGCCCAGTGCGGCACCAGGTTCGAGTTCGCGAGCAGCACGCGCGGCGCGTCGGCATGCGTGCGGAACACGCCGACCGGCTTGCCCGACTGCACGAGCAGCGTCTCGTCGTCGTTCAGGTCCTTCAGCGACGCGAGGATCTGGTCGTAGCAATCCCAGTTGCGCGCCGCGCGGCCGATGCCGCCGTACACGACGAGCGCATGCGGATGCTCGGCGACCTCTGGATCGAGATTGTTCTGAATCATCCGGTAGGCCGCTTCCGTCAGCCAGCTCTTGCAGGTCTTGACGTTGCCGCGCGGCGCGCGGATCACGCGGGTGGGATCGAGGCGAGGATCGATGTGTTTCGGATGATTCATGACGGCTTGCTCCCGCAGGGAAAAAAAGACGGTTCTCAGAAATGTCCGGTGAAGCGATAACGGCTGCCCGGGTGCCACAGATTCACGACCGATGCCACGACGCCCTGCGACCAGGTTCGGCGATGCAGCACGAGACACGGCTCGGTGTCGCTCATCTCGAGGTGCTCGCGCATCGCCTTGTCCGGCGTCGCGGCCTCGATCCGGTACTCGACGCGCTGCAGCGGCGCGGCGCGCATCAGGTACTGGTTCGGCGTGACGTGCGTGAAATCCTGGTCCGCGTAGTCCGCCGCGACGGCCGGATTGACCCAGCGTTCCTCCAACTGCACGGGCTCGTCGTTCTCGTAGTGCAGCACCATCGAGCGGAAGATCCGCGCATGCAGCGCGACCTGCATCTCGTCGGCAAGCGCCTCGTCGGCCTTCATCGTGACGAGGTCGAGCACGCGCGCATGGTGCCGGTGCCCGCGCGCGTCGATCTCGTCGGAGATGCTGCGGATCGCGACCAGCGTCGATTCGTACTTGGGCCGCGCGACGAAGGTGCCCGCCCCCTGGATCCGGGTCAGCACCTGCTCGGCCGTCAGCTCGCGCAGTGCGCGATTGACGGTCATCCGCGCGACCTTGAACTCGCGCGCCAGCTCATTCTCGGACGGCACCTGATCGCCCTCCGCCCATTCGCCGGCGTGGATGCGTTCGAGGATGAAATCCTTGATTTCCTGATAGGCGGGCGTGTTCATCGCGTCACTGTTCCGATTCGAACGACAGCGGGCTGTGCGCGGCGAATGCGCCCGCCTGCACGAGACGCGCGATCGCGGCGATGTCCGGCGCGAAGTAGTGGTCGAGATCGTAGTGCGCGACCTCGGCGCGGATCGTCTTCATCACGCGGTCGAGCGCGGGGCTCGTCTCGCGCGGCGCGCGCAGGTCGACGCCCTGGGCGGCGGCGAGCAGCTCGATCGCCAGGATGTACTGGGTGTTGTCGGCGATGTCGGCGAGCTTGCGCGCGGCGAAGGTCGCCATCGACACGTGGTCTTCCTGGTTCGCCGAGGTCGGCAGCGAATCGACCGAGGCCGGATGCGCGAGCGTCTTGTTCTCGGACGCGAGCGCGGCCGCCGTCACGTGCGCGATCATGAAGCCGGAATTCACGCCGCCATCCTTGACCAGGAACGGCGGCAGGCCCGACAGCGTCGCGTCGATCAGCAGCGCGATGCGGCGTTCCGCGAGCGCGCCGATCTCGGCCGCCGCGAGCGCGAGGTTGTCGGCTGCGAATGCGACCGGCTCCGCGTGGAAATTGCCGCCCGACAGGACTTCGCCCGTGTCCGGGAAGATCAGCGGGTTGTCCGACACCGCGTTCGCCTCGATGAGCAGCACCGACGCCGCGTGGCGCATCTGGTCGAGACACGCGCCCATCACCTGAGGCTGGCAGCGCAGGCTGTACGGATCCTGCACCTTGTCGCAATCGCGGTGCGACAGGTTGATGTCCGAACCTTCGAGCAGCGCGCGATACGCGGCCGCCGCCTCGATCTGGCCGCGATGGCCGCGCAGTTCGTGGATGCGCGCGTCGAACGGCTTCACGGAGCCCGCCGCCGCGTCGACCGACAGCGCGCCGGCCACCAGCCCGGTGCGGTACAGGTCCTCGATCGCGAACAGGTTGTTGAGCGCGAGCGCCGTGGACGCCTGCGTGCCGTTCAGGAGCGCGAGCCCTTCCTTCGCCTGCAGCGTGAGCGGTTCGAGACCCGCGACGCGCAGCCCGTCGACGGCGCTCGCGCGCTCGCCGCGGATGAACACCTCGCCGATGCCGAGCAGCACGGCCGACATGTGCGCGAGCGGCGCGAGGTCGCCCGATGCGCCGACCGAACCCTTGACCGGGATCAGCGGCAGCACGTCGGCGTTGAACAGCGTGACGAGCGCCTCCATCACGACGCGGCGGATACCCGAATGGCCGCGCCCCATGCTCGACAGCTTGAGCGCCATCAGCAGCCTCACGACGGGCAGCGCCATCGGCTCGCCCACGCCCACCGCATGCGACAGCACCAGATTGCGCTGCAGCAGCTCGAGCTGGTCGTGCGGGATGTGGGTGCTCGCGAGCCGGCCGAACCCCGTGTTGATGCCGTAGGCCGGCTCGCCCTTCGCGGCGATGGCCTCCACCGCCTGCGCACAGCGGTCGATCGCGGCGTGGCTCGCGGGATCGAGCACGATCCGCACCTGTTCGCGGGCGATCCGGCGCAGTTGCGGGAGGGTCAGGTGGCCTGGGGTCAGCGTGATCATGAAAGCGTCCTGTCTATACAAGTGTTCGGGTGACTGAAGTGTAGAGTCACGAGCTTGTATAGACAACTTGTTTTTGCGCTTTCGAAGGTCGGGAATTTCCCTTAGATCGATCTCGCGCGGACAGGCGAAGGACCGGGTGGAAGCACGCCGGGGGCCCACCGGCGCGGCGTGCGCGCCACCGTCATGGAAGGGCCGGATCGGGGGAAATCAGCGCACGGGCCAAGGGCGGGCGCGCCGGCCCGCGCCGCCGCGTTACGCGCGCGGCCAGGCGACGCAGGCCGCGTAGCCGTCGGGCGCCTCGAGCCAACCGGCCTCGAAGCCGGCCACGCCGCGCGCGGGCGACGCCGGCTCGACCACGCGCACGGCGGGCCGCGTCGCGTCGTAGGTGGGATCGACGACCGAGAACGCGGTGAGGCCGCCCGCGATGCCGGTGCCGAGCGCCTTGAGCAGCGCCTCCTTCGCGGACCAGACCCGGTAGAACGCCGCCTCGCGCGCGCCTTCCGGGTGCGCCTCGACCCACGCGCCGTCGTCGGCCGCGAACACCGCGGGCCCGAGCGACGCCCAGCCGATGCCCGGGCGATGCCATTCGATATCGACGCCGACCCGCGCCGTGTCGCTCCACGCGATCAGCGCATGCCGGCCCGAATGCGAAACGTTGAAGTCGAACCCCGGCACGCACGCGGCCAGGTCGGGCGCGAGCCCGGGCCGGCCGGCCGCATCGGTGACGAGGCGCACCTCGGCGGGCGCGATGCCGAGCCGCGCGCCGAGCAGGCCGCGCAGCGCCGTGCGGGTCGTCGCGCTGCGCACGCCGTCCTCGGCGCGCAGGAAGCGTCGGGCGCGGGCGCGCTCGTCGCCGCTCAGCACGTCGAATGCCGGCGTGTCGAGCGGCGTGTCGAACGCGAAATCGATGCGCAGCACCCGTACGGCCGCGCGCCGCGCCGCATCGGGTACGCGCACTTCGACAATCCGGCCGGCGGGCGCGCAAGCGGTCGAGAGAACGGCGTCGAGGTCGGCGGGCAGGCTCATGGGTGGCGAGGGCGTGCAATGGAAAAAGGCATCTTAGCGGATGCAGCCGCC
The DNA here is from genome assembly GCF_028657905.1 of Burkholderia sp. FERM BP-3421. NCBI lineage: Bacteria > Pseudomonadati > Pseudomonadota > Betaproteobacteria > Burkholderiales > Burkholderiaceae > Burkholderia > Burkholderia sp. FERM BP-3421. Next base: position 1,788,343 of record NZ_CP117782.1, read on the forward strand.
GGACGAAGTATCGATTGCCCTAGCTCGCGCGCCGGCCTCGCTCGACGTCGCGATCCCGCCGCCTGGCGCCCCCCTCCGTCGAGGCCGCCGCGAGCCGGCCCGCCCACCGACGCCGGCGACCTCGCCGCGCCCGCCTCCCGTCGACCCAGCGCCCCGGCCCGCACACCGGACATCCCGCGCGGGAAGCGCGTCTCGCCGCCCCCAGCGCACGTCTCGCCGGCCGTTACGCGCGCCGCCCCGCCGCGGATTCGGCCGGACGCCGCACGACCTCGCCCGGCGCCCCGGCCGGCAGCGCGCCGTCCTGCAGCCAATGCAGCGCGAGCGGCCACAGCGTCGCCGCGAAACACGAATGAAAGAATGCGAAGTGACCGATCGCCGGCACACCGATCTCCTGCGGCGCGATCCGCACATGCGTGACCTCGCTGCGTGCGTAATACGCGAGCAGGCGCTCGATCGCCGCGACCGTGCCGAACTCGTCGTCGGCCAGACCGACCGCGAGGATCGGCGCACTCACGCGTGCAAAGCGCGCGACCAGCTCGCGGCGGGTCTCCTGCGTCTCGAACAGCGGCGCGCGCGCGTAGGTGTCCTCGAAGCGCGGCCGGCAGCGGCTCCACGACAGCGCCACGCCCTTGGGCGTGTCCTCCATCCAGCCGAGCCGCTTCGCGGGCACGTAGCCGAGCAGATGCGCGAGCGCCGGCATCGCGAGATACCACTTGAGCAGCATCCCGAACCGGTGCGTCGGCGCGGTGTCGCGCCAGTACGCATACTGCGCGCCGACGGTGAACACGCGGCGCAGCTGCGCGCTCGAGGCCGCGAGGCCGAGCGCGAAGCCGCCGATGCTGTGGCCGACGAGATCGAGCGGCCGGCCGGGAAAGCGCTGCAGCGCGAACTGCAGCACCGCCTCGCAATCGAAGCGCCCCCAGTCGAGCCAGGTCGCATGAAAGCCCGCGAGCCGCGCGGGGCGCGATTCGCCGATGCCGCGATAGTCGTAGACGAGCACGTCGCGGCCCTGGCCGAACAGATAGGCCGCGAACCGGAAGTAGTAGCGGCAGCGCACCGAGGTCGCGCAGTTGATGACCGTGACCGGTCGCCGCGAAGCCGGCGCGCGATGGCGCCACATGAAGCCGCGCACCGGATAGCCGTCCGCCGCGATCGCGACGAACGGCTCGGGCGGCATGGCCTCGGGAAACGGTATCGCCATGGGTTCTCCTGATTCCGGCGGCCGCATCGGCCCCCGCGTTCTCATTCTGTCCTGTCTCGCCATTGCACTTGACGCATGACGATATCTCAACCAATCTTCGGGCTCCGTTCGCATGAGCGTCACGCATGTCAACTCCCCTCGTCCGCCTGCCGCCCCTCGATCTGCTGCGCGGCTTCGTCGCGGTGGGCCGGCGCATGAGCATCACGCTCGCCGCGCAGGACCTGTGCCTGACCCAATCGGCCGTGAGCCGCCAGGTGCACGCGCTCGAGGCGCAGCTCGGCGTCGCGCTGCTGCATCGCGGCTACCGGTCGATCGCGTTCACGCCGGAAGGCGAACGGCTGTTCCACGCCGCCGACGCCGCGCTGCGCCAGCTGCAGGACACCGTGGCGATGCTGCGCGCGCCGCAGGCGCGGCAGCCCGTGACGATCACCGCCAGCATCGGCGTGACCGCGCTGTGGCTGCTGCCGAGGCTCGGCGGGTTCCAGCGGCGCCATCCCGACATCGACCTGCGCGTCGCCGCCAACGACAAGTCGCTCGACCTGCGCGCCGAAGGCATCGACCTCGGCATCCGCTATTGCACCGCGCAGCGCGCGCCGGCGGGCGCGCTGCGCCTGTTCGACGAAACCGTCGTGCCGGTCGCGCATCCGTCGGTCAGCCGCACGGCGCTGTCGAGCGCCCGTGCGCTCGGCGCGCACGTGCTGCTCGAATTCGACGGCCCGCGTCACGCGCAACTGCAATGGACCGATCATCTCGCCGCGATCGGCCTCGCGAACGCGCGGCCCAAGGGCGTGCTGCGCTTCAACCAGTACGATCAGGTGATCCTGGCCGCCGTCGCCGGCCAGGGCATCGCGCTTGGCCGGCTCGCGCTCGTCGGGCCGCTGATCGCCGACGGACGGCTCGCGGTGCTCGGTCGCAGCGCGCCCGAACTCAAGCGCGATTTCGGCTATTGGCTATACGCCGCCGAGCCGTCCCCGCGCGCCAACGTGCTCGCCGTGCGCGACTGGATCCGCGACGAGGCCCGCGCCTACGAGGCCGCGCCCACGCTCGGCTGACGCCGCCGGCGTCAGGCTACCAGTTCTGGTAGTTGCGGTGCTTTTTCCTCCCGCGTGAAATAGGTCGCGATGGAACCGCGAACTCGACCGCGCACCCTTGTCGAGCCGGCCCATCCCAGACATCCGACCGGAGGTCACGCGTGAGTCCGACTGTCCCCCTGCTTCGCATCGAAGCGCTCGCCTGCGGCTATGGCAAGCGCGAAATCCTGCATGGCATCTCCCTCGTGGTCGCGCCCGGCGCGATCGAGGGCCTGCTGGGCCGCACCTCGGCGGGCAAGACCACCCTGCTGATGACGATCGCGGGCCTCGTGAAGGCCTACGACGGCTCGATCCGTTTCGACGGCATGGAACTGGCCGGCCTGAAAAGCCACGAGATCGTCATGCGCGGCGTGGCTTACGTCCCGCAGAAACGTTCGCTGCTGCGCGCGCTGTCGGTTCGCGACGCGCTGATGGCGGGCGCCTGGCGCGACGCCGACCAGGAACGCATCCGTCACGACACCGATTGCCTGCTCGACCGCTTCGCATGCCTGCGCGCACGCGCCGCGCAATGCGTCGCGCTGCTCGACGACCACGAGCAGCAATTGCTCGCGATCGCGCGCGCACTCGTCCAGCGACCGCGCCTGATGCTGCTCGACGAACCCGCGCTCGGCCTCACCGACGCCCATGCGGAACAGATCGCCGCGCTGCTCGCCGAGCTGCGCGCCGAAGGCCTGAGCATCCTGATCGCCGAGCGCGAGCCGCGGCTCGTGCCGCGGCTCGCCACGGGCACCCACACCCTGGTCGAGGGCTGCATCGCCGGCATGCCCGCGCCGGCCCCGCGCGAGGCGCCCCGCCGCCGGGTGCGCCGCCACGTGCTGCCGCAGGAGGAAGCGCTGCCCGCAGCCACCCTCTGACACGCCGTCTCCGGCTCGCGGGGGCCATCGCGCGCGCCGCCGCCGGGCGCGTGCGCCCGCGCATCCGGCCGCCTTCCCGCCTGCTTCCCGCTCGCCGTGTTTCGCATGCGCGCCACGCATGCGAAACGCACCGAGGAATCGATTGAAACACCCCGCCGCGCCGCGTCTAATGGCGACGGCGGCTCCCCTCCGACGGGCCGCCCCCACTCGGAGACGCCTGTCATGCCCTCATCCCGGCCCCCTGTCCGCCATCGCTGGCGCCTCGTGATCGCCGGCGGCCTGGTGATGGGCGCCGCGCTCGGCATCCGCCACGTCCAGGGCCTGTTCCTGCTGCCCGTCACGCTCGAGCGCGGCTGGTCGCGCGAGGCGTTCGGGCTCGCGCTCGCCTTGCAGAACCTGCTCTGGGGCCTCGCGCAACCCTTCACGGGCATGATCGCCGATCGCTTCGGCTCGGCGCGCGTGATCGTCTCCGGCATGATCTGCTACGCGCTCGGCCTTGCACTGATGGCATACGCGAACACCCTGGGCCTGTTCACGCTGGCCAGCGGCGGGCTGATCGGCGTCGCGCTGTCCGGCTCCGCATTCGGCGCCGTCTACGGCGCGCTGAGCCGGCTCTACCCGGGCGAGGAACGCAGCTGGGCGCTCGGCGTCGCCGGCGCGGTCGGCGGCTTCGGCCAGTTCTGCATGGTGCCCGCCGCGCAGGGATTGATCAGCGGCTTCGGGTGGATGACCGCGCTGCTCGCGCTTGCGCTCGCCTGCCTGCTGCTCGCGCCGCTCGGCGGCCTGTTGAACGATGCGCCGGGCGCGGGCGCGCCGACCGCCGACAACGACCAGACGCTGCGCGCCGCCATCCACGAAGCGCTGTCGCATCGCGGCTTCCTGCTGTTGAACCTCGGCTTCGTGGTGTGCGGCTTCCAGCTCGCCTTCATCGGCGCCCATCTTCCCGCCTACCTGTTCGACCAGGGCTTCACCGCGCGCCATGCGAGCATCGCGCTCGCGCTGATCGCGCTCGCCAACGTGGCCGGCACCTATGGATGCGGCTACCTGGGCGGCTTCCTGCGCCGCAAGTACGTGCTCTCCACGCTCTACCTGGTGCGCGCGGGCGTGATCGCGCTGTTCGTCGCGCTGCCGCTCACGCCCGCGAGCCTGTATGTCTTCGCGTGCGCGATCGGCCTGCTGTGGCTCGGCACCGTGCCGCTGACCAATGGCCTCGTCTCGCAGGTGTTCGGCGTGCGCTACATCACCACGCTGTTCGGACTCGTGTTTCTCGGCCATCAACTGGGCGGCTTCCTCGGCGTCTGGCTCGGCGGCATCGTGTTCGACGCGACCCGCTCCTACCTGCCGCTCTGGTACGGCGCGATCGGGCTCGGCCTCGTCGCCGCGCTGCTGCACCTGCCGATCGACGATGCGCGCGTGGCGCGCACACCGCGCGCCGCGCCCGCGCGCGTGCCCGCATGAAGCCGCTGCGCGCGGCCGGTCGCGCGCTCGGCATTGCGGCCGCCCTGGCGCTCGTCGCGCTGTGCTTCGCCGCGTACCTGCGGCCGGACGCGCTGCTGTCGGTCGCCACCGCCCTGAGCTTCTGCGGCTGACGCGCGCTGCGCGGCCGCCCGCCTTGATGCAGATCCGCTCCATGCCGCGCGGCCGCGCGCACGGCCGCCGCGAACGTTAGAATCTCGATTGCGCACCCTGCGCAATCATTCGTTCAAACCACATCCGGCATCCCGGGAGGGCCTTATTTCCATGAAAGCAACGACGTTCGTCGGCACCGCCATCCTTACCCTGTCCGCCCTGCACCTTGGTTCCGCCGCCGCGCAGGAACCGGCCGCCCCCGCGGCGACGGGCGAATCGGCACTCGCCGCGACCGCGCAAAACGTCGTGGACAACGTCAAGCCCCGCCACATGCGCGCGCTGATCGTCGGCATCGACGCGGCGTCGCGCACCCTCACGCTGAAAGGCGCGAAGGACTTCGTCTCGAACGTGGTGGTCGGGCCGGAAGTCCCCGGCTTCGAGAAGCTGAAGGTCGGCGACCGGGTCGACGTGTTCTCCCGCAACGCCCTGCTCGTCACGGCCGACAAGGTCGACGCGTCGGACATCCGCGAAAGCAAGGTCACGCGCTCGCTCACGCCGAAGCCGAGCGGCTTCGACACGACGCGCCAGGTCGAACTGCTCGCCACCGTGACGCGCATCGATCGCAAGGCGCGCGTCGTGACGCTGCGCGGCCCGCAAAACACCGCGTCGTACGAAGTGTCGCCGCAACTCGACCTCGGCGCGCTGAAGGTGGGCGATACGGTGCATGCGGTGTATGTGTCGGCCACCGCCGTCAACGTGACGTCGCAGCCGACCGCGCAGGACTGAACGTGGTGTCCCGCGCCTCGCGCGCGGGCCCCGGCCTGCTCAGCTGAGCAGGCCGAGCATGGCGGCGCGCACGACTGCGGCCGTCTTGTTCGCGGTCTTCAACTTGACGATCGCGTTCTTCACGTGGAAGTTCACGGTATCCACCGAGATCGCGAGAATCTTCGAGATTTCGCCGGAAGTCTTGCCGTCGGCGGCCCACTTGAGCACCTCCACCTCCCGCTCGGTCAAGCCGCGCTCCGGGTCCGCCATCAGCTTCGGCAGCATCCTGCGGCCCAGCGCATGATGCGCGGTGCTGACGAGCCAACGCATGCGCGGTTCCTTGCTCTCGAGTTCGTCGGCCGTCAACGGCGCCGAGGAACGGACCATCACCAGCATGCCCATCACGCCGTAGGCGTCGCAGTTCGATTGCGCCCAGCCGAAACGCAACCCGAACGACTGCGCCTCGATCCACAGCTGATGCGCGGGCGCGAACAGCTCGTCGCTCCAGATGATGGGCGCCTGCGAACGCCGGCCATGCGCGACGATCGGATCGATATCGAGAAAGCCCGCTTCAAGGTAGCGACGCTGCCAGGGCTCCGGGTAGTTGCTGCGCATCACGATCCGGGGACGAGACAGCGGCCAGGGCACGCGCAGCCCATACGCGCAGTACTCGAAGCCGAGGTCGGCCGCGGCGGCCTCGACCTTCGCGAATACATCGTCCTCGGACCGTGCGCGATCCAGCCCCGATAGCACGTTCTCTGCCCAGTTCATCATGTAGGCCCTCTTCGGATCTGTGTGCCGGACTTGCCGCCCCCCACGCCCCAGATGAGCGCACGAACCCGGGCCGCCCGTTTTTTTTGAGGTTATTAAACCCGTCTATTCAAATCAGGAATCATTAAACATTAAGCCCGTGACGAAATCAATTGCAACCATCCCGAATCCGTCATTGGCGCAATGAATAAGTAAAGTTCAGTCTCAACAGCGACCTCGATTATTCAACCCGCAATCCACGAATTTCACAAATAAATCAATATGATGCCGGCCGTTACGATACCGCGCACAATTCAGGGCACGCTGACATTACGCAAACGTTCTCAACATTCTTGACGAAATGAAAGAATTCAATCCTCAAGGATAAATTTACCTGCGATAGCAGATTGCCAATTTTCTTGCTTTTGAAATCAGAAAAGAATTGACGAAATTCCCTTGCTTAACAAATGAATATAATTAAATGCACAATGAAAGGCGTGGGGAGTCGAGCGTGCGCGCACGCCGGACGAGGACGGCGCGGGTCGCGCGGCGAACGGCGGGAAACGAGGCGGAAGGAATCGCGCCGGATGCAGGAAGGGCGCGGGTAAAACGGTGCGCCAAGCATCGGCGCGGCAGACACGCACAGGCGCCTGCCGCCGGAAAACGTCAGAGCCGGCCGGGCAGCTCCGCGACGCTCGCCAGTTGCGCAAGCAAGGTCAGGATCGACACGCCGACCTCGCAGCCCGACGTATCGAGCACCATCTCGGGCGCCGCCGGCGCCTCGTACGGGCCCGACACGCCCGTGAATTGCGGCAGCTTGCCGCGCTCCGCGAGCGCGTACATGCCCTTCGGATCGCGTGCTCGGCACACGGCTGCCGGCGTGGAGACGAAGGTCTCGAAGAAACCCTTGCCGATGATCGAACGCGCGAGGTCGCGCTGCGCCTGCAGCGGCGAGATGGTCGCGACGATGACGAGATAGCCTTCGTACTGGAACAGCTTCGCGATATGCGCGAAGCGGCGGATATTCTCCATGCGGTCGGCATCGGAAAAACCGAGATCGGCGCACAGGCCGGCGCGCAGGGTGTCGCCGTCCAGCACGATGGCCTTCACGCCGCGGGCCAGCAGCAGGTTCAGCAAGGCGTTCGCGGTCGTGGTCTTGCCTGCGCCGGGCAAGCCTGTCATCCATACGACCGGAGCAACGGCCTCCGGTGGATATCCACCCTTCATATCCATTTCAAATCCCTCTCAAGATCCTGATATCGAGGGGAGTCTAGCCGCTAGACGAATAAACAAAAATGCATGAATTTTTACAAAATATTCTCAAGAAATATGCTAAAGCGGAAACCGAGCACAACGCTGCATCGGTTTGGGCACAATGCCGCACGGGCGAACTCAACCGCGCGTGACCTGCTCCAGCGCCGCGAGCGCCCGAGCGCGCGCGGCGTCGTGCTCGACGATCGGCAGCGGATAATCCGCGCCAAGCCGCACCCCGGCCGCCGCCAACTGTTCGGGCCGCGCCCGCCAGGGCGCATGGATCACGCCGGCCGGCAGGCGCGCGAGCGCCGGCACCCAGCGCCGGACGTAGTCGCCGTCGGGATCGAACTTCTGCCCCTGCAGGACCGGATTGAAGATTCGGAAGTATGGCGCGGCGTCGGCGCCGCAGCCCGCCACCCATTGCCAGTTCGCCGCGTTGCTCGCGGGATCCGCGTCGACCAGCGTGTCCCAGAACCAGGCCTCGCCGTCACGCCAGTCGAGCAGCAGATGCTTGACGAGAAACGACGCCGCCACCATCCGCACCCGGTTGTGCATCCAGCCCGTCGCCCACAGCTCCCGCATGCCCGCATCGACCAACGGATAACCGGTCATGCCGCGCTGCCACGCCGCCAGCGCCGCCGGATCGCGGCGCCAGGGCATTGCGTCGAACTGGCGGCGGACATTACAAACCGATAAGTCCGGTAACGCATACAACATGCCGTAACAAAATTCCCGCCAGCCGAGCTCGCTCAAAAACTTGTCGAGATCCGCGAGCGCGGCGGCGCCCTGCTCGTGCGCCGCCGCCTGCGCCACATGCCAGATCTGGCGCGCGGACAACTGGCCGAAGCGGAGATACGGCGACAGTCGGCTCGTCGCCGGCTGATCCGGCCGATCGCGGGCATCCGTGTAGCCGCGCAGGCGCCGAGCCAGGAATTCGCGCAGGACGTCCAGCGCGTCGTCCTCGCCGCAACGCCAGGCGTCGCGCAGGCCGCCCGACCAATCCGGGCGGACTGGCAACAGGCCCAGTTCAGGGAGCGCCGCGCGGCGCGCCGCGAGCGCGGGCGGCAGCGGAAGGAATCTCGGCGACTCCGGCTCCGGCAGCGGCGGCGCAACCTCGCGGCCGGCGCGCGCCGCGCGCCAGTACGCGGTAAATACCTGGTAGGGCTTGCCTGCACCGGTCAGGACCTCCCAGGGCTCGTTGAGCAGCGCCGCGTTGCCGCTCTCCGCGACGATCCCACGCGCCTTCAAGGCTGCCTTGAGGCCGCTGTCGAGCGTGCGATGCCCCAGCGCGTAGCGACGGTTCCAATACACCGCGCCCGCGCCGAGTTCGACCGCCAGCCCCTCGATGGTGGCGGCCTCGTCGCCTCGCAGCAGCACGAGTTCACCGCCGCGCGCGCGCAACGCGCGATCGAGCGACGCCAGCGCGCCATGCAGCCACCACCGCGCCGCGCCGCCGAGCGACCGGCCCGCCCCCGCCGGATCGCTGACGAACACGCACACGAGCGGACGACCGGACGCCGCCGCGCGATACAGCGCGGGCTGGTCGATCAGGCGCAGATCATCGCGAAACCAAACGATGGCGGGAGCATCAGGGTTGGACACGGCGGGACACCTCGAAGCGGACGTTCTGGCAGGGGCGGTCATTGTCGCGTGGGGAGATCGCGTTGTCGATGCAAAGGGCGGGCAGCCTCCCCGATCGTTGCGTGAGCACCCGACTCCCTCCTCGTTCCACTCCACCCGTCCGGCTGCACGGCATCCGCTCCGGGCTCGAACCAACCGTCGCCTCCGTGCCGCGTTTCAATCGCCGCGCCAGGCGAGCCGCATCGCATCGCGACGGACAGCGCCCCGTTTGGAGTCGTACACCTAACCGGGGATTTGGCGAAGCCCGGGCGCAGCACATATAAATCAGGCCATCGGGGCGCGCGCGAGGCGGCCAAACCACAACAAGGAGGGAGACCATGTCGACACCCGCACCGGCATCCGTGCCGTGGACCGACGGCAAGCGCTACTGGTGGCTGCTCGGCGCCTTGACCGTCACGCTGCCGATCGCCTCCGCGCAACTCGCGCTCGCGACCGGCTGGCATATTTTCTGGTGGTTCGGGCCGCTATTCGCGTTCGGCGTGATTCCGCTCCTCGACATCCTGATCGGCGACGACCGGGACAATCCGCCCGAGGCCATCGTGCCCGCGCTCGAGCAGCAGCGTTACTACCGCTACGTGGTGTACCTCGCGACCTTCGTCGAATACGTCGTGTTCGCGGGCGCGATGTGGGTGGTCGTCACGCAGACGCTGACCTGGTATGACTACCTCGGCTTCGCGCTGTCGCTGGGCGTGGCGACCGGCGCCTCGATCAACACCGCCCACGAGCTCGGCCACAAGACCAGCCGCTTCGAGCGCTGGCTGGCCAGGATCACGCTCGCGCCCGTCGCCTATGGTCATTTCTATGTCGAGCACAATCGCGGCCATCATGTGCGCGTCGCGACGCCCGCCGATCCGGCCAGCGCGCGCTACGGCGAATCATTCTGGGCGTTCCTGCCGCGCACCGTGACGGGCAGCATCGCCTCCGCGTGGCGGCTCGAACGCCAGCGCCTCGCGCGCGGCGGACACAGCGTCTGGTCGTGGCGCAACGAGGTACTGCAGGCGTGGGCGATGACGGCCGTGCTGTGGGGCGTCGCGATCGCGTGGTGCGGCGCGATCGTCGTGCCCTTCCTGCTGATCCAGGCGGTGTACGGCGCGTCGCTGCTCGAGGTGGTCAACTACGTCGAGCACTACGGGCTCGGCCGCAAGCAACTGCCGAACGGGCGCTACGAGCGATGCGCGCCGCAGCACTCGTGGAACAGCAACCATGTCGTGACAAACCTGTTTCTCTATCAGTTGCAGCGGCACGCGGATCACCATGCCAACCCCACCCGCTCGTATCAGGCGCTGCGTCACTTCGACGACGCGCCGCAGCTGCCCGTCGGCTATGCGGCGATGATCCTGCTCGCGTATGTGCCGCCGCTGTGGTTCCACGTGATGAACCCGCGGGTGGTCGCGCATTACGGGGATCGGTTCGCGCAGTCGAACATCAAGCCGTCGATTCGGGAGAAGGTGCTCGCGCAGGTGGCGGCGGGACGGCGTTAGGCGGGGCTAAGCGTTACGCATCGCCCGCCCTGAAAGACAAAACCCCCGCAAATCGGCGATTCGCGGGGGTTTCGGTATTCTGGCGGAGAGAGGGTCCGCCATAATTAGATTCCGTTAGACGTCTAAAGATTTCTCGCCTCCCTTTTCTAACAAGGGTTCCGAGAAACACCTTGTCTACCCAAACCTTCGGATGTACCCTCCAATCGTTGCGTTTATGGCGGGTAGCATGGTGGGTTTACTGGGAACAAGAAAATGCCAAAAGTAGCAAAAGAACTTGGCGCATTAGCGGTGTCTCGGATAACCAAGCCGGGAATGCATCCGGTTGGAAAAATTGCGGGTCTCTACCTCCAGGTCACCGAGTCTGGATCGCGATCATGGATCTTGCGGGTTAAGGTTGGCGACAAACGCCGGGAGATCGGACTCGGGCCGTACCCCGCGGTCGCGCTGAAAGACGCGCACGCAAAAGCGCAAGCGGAGCGCGACAAAATCAGCTCTGGCGTCGATCCCGTACTGGAGCGACGCGCTGCCGAAAGCGCATTAAAGGCTGCGCAAGCCTCGGAAATCACCTTTGCTGAGGCGGCCAAGCAGTTCATCAATTCCCGCGCGCACGGCTGGAAGAACGCCAAGCATGGCGACCAGTGGCGCAATACCTTGTCCCAGTACGCCGAGCCGATTCTCGGCAAGATGTTTGTCCGGCACATCACCCGCGAACACGTTCTGCAGGTGCTCGAGCCGATCTGGACGATAAAGACGGAAACCGCGTCGCGAGTGCGCGGGCGCATTGAGAATGTGCTTGATTGGGCGCGGGTGAAGGGCTATCGGTCGGGCGAGAATCCGGCTCTCTGGCGCGGCAATCTGGACCACCTCCTCGCCGCGCCTGCCGACGTCAAACCAGTGAAGCATCACGCTGCAATTCCCTATCGCGAAATCGGCGATTTCATAACCTCGTTGAAGGCTGTCGACGGGATTGGCGCCCGCTGCCTCGAATTCGCAATATTGACTGTCTCCCGATCTGGCGAAGCGCGCGGGGCGCGCTGGCCTGAAATCGACTTCGATTCGGGCGTGTGGCGCGTTCCGGCTGATCGGATGAAGGAAAAGAAGGAACATCGCGTTCCGCTGTCGACTGTGGCGATGGAACTGCTGCGCGCGCTTCCCTGCACGGACAAGGAGGGGCTGATCTTTCCGAGTCCACGCGGCAAGGTGCTGAGTGATATGACGCCCCTGATGGCCGTACGTCGACTTGGCGTCCAAGCCACCGCGCATGGAATGCGATCCACCTTCAAGGACTGGGCGAGCGACGTCACAAATCATCCGCGCGAACTGATCGAAGTGGCGCTGGCCCACATACCGGGCGATTCGAGCGAGATGGCGTACTGGCGCAGCGACGTGCTCGAGCGGCGCCGGCAGCTCATGGAAGACTGGGCTCAGTTTATCTCACGCCCGTTCAAGAGCGGCACCGTGGTACCGCTACAACGGCAAGCCTGATTGATCAAACCGTGCCTAGCCCGACGGGGCGAAAACCGGGTTCCCTTGCCCGGCTGGCGCGGTTTCCCAACAAGGACTGCGTAAAGGGATGCAGATGCGAAATGAAGACGAAACTGATCGCATTGCGGACGCGATCGAAGCGCCGGACGTGGGCGACACTGAAGCCGCCAAGAAAAAGGCCGGAGAGATCTTGACCAGGGCTCGCGCAACGGTCGAGGAGATCGCTTGGGCATGGGTCACCCTGCGCGATCTCGATGCTGGCAACGGAATCACATCCGGAGAGGCACGGTATAGAAAAATTCTGTTTGCTCAGGAGGAGATCGAGAAGCTGGGCCTTTTGAAGACCAACGAGGCTGGTTTCCCCGTGCGCAAATATAACGGCGTCGCGGTGTCGGGAATGAATGACGGTGCAATCGTACGGGGCTTGGTGTCGATCCCTGCCGTTCGCGATGCATTCACGGCCAGTGGCGTTTCATGGCCCGGAGTCGCCATGGCATCCGTCCTATGGCAGACAGTACCGATGGGAAACGATACGAGTGCTTACCGCTTTGCCTACCTCATCAAGAGGGCAATCACAAATCTGCAGCGGAGCGAAATCTCCGTCGACAAAAATTCCATATGGGACGAACTCGTACGTCTGGCGAATGACGAAGCTGGGGTGTTCCTGTCCGCGGCGGACAATGTCATTTACTATCGTAGTGACGACGATGGGAACAAAAATAAAAAATACAAGAGGGAAGCATTCACGAAATACTGGTCCCGGAACAAGTCAAAATATGGGTTCTGATGTAGCTGGCTGGACACACTTAGACACACGTGGACAGCCTCGGACAAATCATAGGACAGAGGCGCGAGCAAAAATAATCTACTGACAAGCCGCAACGAAATGCGGTGAAACCTGATTAGACGAGGTTTAAATGTCAGCAGTTGCCGCAGTCTCGCCGCGGGCGCTTCGCCCCGCAAAGGCCGCCGAAAAACTCGGTATCGGTCTCTCCACGCTCTGGGCCAAAGCTAAAAACCAATCCGACTTCCCCAAGCCGGTAAAGATCGGCCCGAGCACAACAATTTTCCTGGAACACGAACTCGACGCGTACATCGCAACGTGCGCCGCGGCCCGCAAATAAGGAGCCGCGCGCATGACCACCAACGCAAACGAAAAGGGCCGCAACTCCGGCAAGAGCGCGACCCGCAAGACCACCAAAGCCAATGATAGAGACATGTCGGCCGCTGCGCAATGTAAGCGCGTGCTCGAATATCTCAAGGCCGATGGTCAGACTACCTACAGCCTGCGCGCGAAAGGCATCAGCCACCCCGCGCAGCGCGTCAAAGAGCTTATTCAGCTTGGTTATCGCATCTACTCGCACCGCGTCACGGCGGTAGACAGCGACGGCTTCGCGCATGCCAACGTCGCCCGCTACAGCCTGATCGACCGCGAGCTGGATCTCGTCGACTTGATGGAGGCCGCGTGATGTATGGCCAAATCGAAGCGACACAGTTCTTCCAGTCGCGATCACGGCGGATTCTCGGCGATACCCTGGATGGTGCTGGACAGTCCGGCGTATCTGGGGCTGTCGCATCCGGCCGCGCGACTGCTGCTGGAAATGGCGCGTCAGTACCACGGGGACGACAACGGGAGAATGATCGCCACCTTGGCGCACCTAAAGCCAAGGGGATGGACGTCCTACGACACGATCCAGCGGGCCAAGCAGGAGCTTCTGAGTGCCGGCCTGATCTACGAGACCGTCAAGGGTCACAGACCGCACCGGGCGAGCTGGTACGCACTGACGTGGTTAAACCTGGACAAGCTCGACGGGTACGACCAGGGAGCAGCCGCCGGCTTTGTGCGGAGTGCCTATCTGAAAACGCAGCCCCTACACCGTGTGACGGTGTAGGCAGACCGTCTATTGCACCGGGAGACGGTGTAGAGGCCCTTTCTACTACACCGGGAGACGGTGCAATAGAGCCCATTTTCTGGCTTCTCTCTACACCGCCAGACGGTGACCCTCTAGAGAAGCCATCTGATGGTGACGTTTCGATGGGGGACCGGCAATGAGCGATGTTCAAGACGTCCGCATGTGGGCAGCGATCGAGGGGACACTGTCGAGCGAGCCACATCGGGCCCGGACCGGGTTCACGCTGCGCGCCAAGCTAATCGCGCAGGATGCCAAAGGTGAGTGGATTCGCGTGCGCCTCGTCATTCGCCGCGGTGACGCATACAAATGCATGAATGGACTCACGGCGGGCGTCCGCGTCCGGGTGATCGGCCAACTTGCCTTGGCGGATGCTGATGGCGACGGCGGCGAGACGAAATGCCATCTCTGGATGGACGTGGATAGTGCCGTGCGGCTGGAAGGCGCCGAACGCACCAAGCACTCAGTTTTCAAGCGCCTTATCAAACCGTTTAAATTTTGGAGCACTAAATGAATCAAAAATCTTACTGGCAGATCCGCGACGTGGGCGGACGCATCCTTGCTGATCATCTGGCGTGGTCGATGGTCTCGGACGTGCTGGCGACGTTCCAGCATCACAACATCCAAGTGACCCTGCACCAGATGCAGGCGGAGGTCTGATATGCAAGAACCGGCAATTTTCCGAATCGTGGACAACGCGGGAACCGTGCACCACACGCGTTTGACGTCAGCGCAGGCCGACGCCTTCATGACGGTCATGGTCGGCGGCGGCCAATTCCCCGGCCTGCGCAGCGAACGAATGGACGCATCGCCGTCTGCCAATGCGGACACCGGGACGCCCGTCCTTGCGGCTGCATTCGCGGCGGAGCAGGCGATTTCCAAGGCATTGGCGACGGTAGAACAGGGCGCGGAACGTGAGGTTCTACGGGAGGCGATCGAGGCACATCGAAAGGCGTCTAATTGCCTGGCACACGCCGGCCAGGTCGTAGAGCGGGCCAAGGCGTTTGTGGATGCCCGCAAGCTTGAGCTCGACGTCCTGACGGCTGCGCGCGATAACGAGATCGAGGCGAGCGGCGCAAATCTGGCTGAGATGCTGAAGACGGGAGGCCCGGTCCTTGAGGCGTACCGGTGCGTTGATAGCCGGGCCGTGGCGAACGCCGAGCGGGCGCATCAGGAAGCCGGCGCCGCGCTCGACCACCTGAAGGCGGAGCAGCAGGCGGCCGACACAGCATACAGGTCTGCAGAGAGCGCCGTGCGGCTCGCCATCATGGCTGTGAAGCGTGCCGACGTTGCGGCGATGGTGGACCGTCTGAAAGACGTCCGCGCTGAGTTCATCGCTCTGGCAACCGCGATCGACGCCGCACGATTCGCAGAGGTCCCGATGACGATCGAGGCGCAGAACGCCATGCGCTTCGAGATTCAGCCGCCGGACGCTGCAGTCTCGGCATGGCACCGCTACAGCGCCGCGCTGCGCGAAGACCCGGCCGCGACATGGGAGGCGCAGCAATGACCTTCACGACCGACGCTAAACCGTGCGGCTGCTCGCGACGTCCGAAAGCACCGAAGTGCGAGAAATGCACTCCGCGCCAGCGACGCACCGCTGATCGCGCCGCTAAGACGCCGCTGCACATCAACGTCGACGAGATCCTGACGATGATGCGCGCGCACTTGCGAACCAAGGGAAGGCGTTAGGAATGTCCAGGCGGATTAGTCGGTGAGTGCCGCCACTCCAGAAAACCCCGACAGCCGGCGGGCGTCACCACCGACGCCGCGGCCGGCACTAATTTCATCAAAGGATATGAGATGACTAATTTTCTGCAGACGGGCGTCGGTATCACAGCATCAATCGGCGGCGAGCTGGTAAGCGCCTTTTTCAGCCCTAAGCGTTCGATTACTTCGTCGATCGCCTCGTTCCAGGCCTACGTGACGCTCGAGGAGCGCCATCATGACGAAGTGGTTATAACTGACCATCCGGTCGAGCAAGGCGCTTCGATTTCCGACCACGCGTACAAGAAGCCGGCGGAAGTCACGTTGACGCTGGCCTGGTCAAACAGCAGCCTCAGTTCAATCACATCGCTGCAGTTCGGCAGCTACAGCCAGTTTGTGTACAAGAACCTGCTCACCTTGCAGGCTTCCCGCACGCCGTTTGATTTGTCGACCGGTAAGCGCAGGTACACAAACATGCTCATCCAGTCCATCAGCGTTACGACTGATGCCAAGACGGAAAACAGTCTAATCGCGACGATCCACTGCAGGGAGGTAATCATCGTCCAAACCCAAACGACGCAGCTTCAGCCGGCGGAAAACATGGCAAGCCCGCAGAAGACGGCGGCGATCGCCAATACGGGGGTGAAGCAGCCTCAGGCGACGAACGCCAGCATCATCTGGCACGGCGCTCATGCGATCACGGGGCAAAGCCAATGAGCAAACACACGAAAAACGGGCAGTCCGACGCCGGCACTGATTCTACCGATAGCGTTAGTTCAGAAGCGCTTGCAAAGGCAAAGAAACGTGGCGCCATTACGGCCGATCTGATGACCCGTCCGTCGTTCATGGCAGCCCACACGAGTATGAGCTTTATCCCCGACTCGATGAAGGTGTACGGCCCGGCGAACATGGTCAGCATGTACGAGGAGGTCCATGCCGCCGTGAAGAAGGTAGTCGACGGCGATATGACCGGCCCGGAAGCCTTGCTGATTGCTCAGGCGATGTCGCTGAACTCGATATACAACGAGTGCGCCCAGCTTGCCGGATTGAACATCGCGACGCGCCTTCCCCAAGCCGAGACCCTGATGCGAATGGCTCTGAAGGCCCAAGCCCAATGCACCCAGACCCTACGCGTGCTGGGCGAACTGAAGAACCCTAAAGCCGTCGCCTTCATCAAACAGCAGAACAATGCAGCCGGCAATCAGCAGGTCAACAACGGGCCGGTGACGCAGGGCACGCACGCGCACGCGAGCGAGGAAAAGGTAACCACGACGAACGAACTATTAACCGACGAACGGGAGGCGCAAGATGCCGCGACGCTGGACACCGGAGCAACGGGCCGAGCAGGCCGCGAAAATCAGCCGCTGGAAGCCGTGGGAGAGGTCGACGGGGCCGACCTCTAAGGACGGCAAGGCAGCAGCCTCTCAGAACGCCCTGAAGCACGGCATGAGGGGCGCGGCATGGATCGAGAGGCGCCGACAGCTTGCCGAGCTGTTGAGGGACGCGCGGGCGATGCTGAAAAGCTTTCGTTAACCCGCGCAGTTTCCGAACGCGCCGACCCGCTGGAGGCCCTGCCCGCAACGGGCAAGGGCTCGACGCTCCTTCCATTTCTTAACGATTTCCCCGCGGATGGAATCCGATTCCACGACGCGCGCAAAAACGATTGTTGCAAATCGAGCAACAAGGAAACGACTGGTGGCCACTATGGTAGCCACGGAAAACGAGGTTAGTTTCCACGATGGTTTCCACGGTTTCGGGCCGTTTGGAAACCATCGGTACGCAGGCCGGTACGCACGGAAAGCGCCCATTTACGTTGATCCAGCGTGGATGGAATCGGACCGTCCATCAAAGCACAAATCGCCCGCAAACCCTTGTCAGACGGCGAGTCTAGTTGGATGGTGCTTTGATGGTTTCTTGCGCGCTTCAACGTGGCAGACAGGGTTTCCTGAGTCCGCGGAACGACCAGCACACCGGCCCCTGCGGCGGTGAGGAGTCCTACGCGGCGCGTTGCTGTGGTCGTCACCAACGACCGCACCTCACCGCGTAGACACTGACACGTGTCGCAAAATCAGTCGTCATCGAACGTCGTGGGCGGATCGATGTTCCGCCGTTCATCCTTATGGGGCGCAGTGCTTCCAGCTATCCGGTCAAAAGACCCACCATCACGCCCGCCAAACGGACGCGTGCGGACGCTTCGTTTCCCAGACGAACTCAAACAGCGATTCTCCTACTCAAGCTGAGACTTTAGACCACTAGCGGCAGCAAACGCACAAAGAAACACTCAGCCCGCGAATAGCTGTTGCGCGAGCTTTCTATGACCACCAGTCCATCAGCGGGCATCGATGCAGCCGTGCTGAATTTTGATCTGATGCCCGATTCGGCATACTTGCCGCGGCGCATTCTGGCCGCACTCTTGGGCTGCTCTGAGCAGACAATCAACCGCCGCATTGCAGACGGCGCACTCCCCCCTCCCGTTGGCATTTTAGGCCTGCAGCGCTACCAGGTGAGCACGATTCGCGAGATTCTGGCGGGCCGCGACCTCATCGCGCTTGACGACCCGGCTGGCGGCTTTGATGTGCCGCTGACCGATGCCAATTACAGGGAGGAAAACCATGTCTAATGACTTCCTGCCTTTTGCAGTTGGCGGTGCGGCGAACGTCGAAACCCAGTCGGACTATGTTGCGGACGCTACTACTCGCCAGACGGGCTTCCAGTCAGGCGTCGCAAACTCGGCAAAGTTGAACAAGGTATGGCGCCAGAGCTCGATCATGGCCGCCGTGCTTGGTCAATTCGCCGCGGATTACTCGGGCAACAATTCGACCGACGACGGCACGACAACGACGCTCGAGGCGAACCTGGTTGCGGCCATCCGCAATGCAACGAAAACTGGCGTAATCCTCGCCGACACTGGCGCGGCAAATGCCTATGCAGCAGTCAATGCGCCTCCACTCATCGCCGGAACATGGGTCGATGGCGTCGTGCAGCAGATCAGGATCGCTCACGCCAACACGGGCGCATCGACCTACGCTCCAGACGGCCTGACGGCGATTCCGATCTACGGTCTAGGACTTCAGCCGCTGCAAAGTGGCGAGCTTGTACTGAACGGTATCGCCATTCTCGTCAGGATGACCATCCCCGGCGTGAATAGCGGCAACCCGATTGCTGTGCTCATGGAGTGCGCAGGAGGAGCGCAGCAAGTCGCTCCGGCCACCGCCTCGCAGCATGCGATTCAACTTGGTCAAGCCACAAACACAAGTTCTCCACTTGCACTAGCTACACTTGCCGCAACGGTCGCAAATCAAGCGGTCAATTTAGGACAATTTTCATCGTCGCAAGCAGCCAATGGATATTTCAAACTCCCAAATGGGGTAATAATTCAATGGTGCATAGGAACAACGAGCGGCGGAGGTGCGACGCTGACATATCCTATCGCTTTTCCGAATGGGGTGCTCGCAGCAGTTCCGATTTTTTATGCAGCAAGCGGCGCAGCAAATTCATTGGCAATAAATACGCCATCCAAAACTGCTGCATTAGTTAATGCCGTTAATTCTAGTGGAAGTGGGGTATCTGGAATTACTGTTGGATGTATCGTAATCGGAAATTAAGGACAAATCATGGGGCAAAAATTTGCTGCGTTCGGTGCCACTGGTGCGATCATCACCTTCTATGACAGTGATGACAGTCCGGTTCCGAGTGGGGTTGCGGTTATAGAAATCACGGATCAACAATGGCAATCTTGCCTCGAAAATCCGGGCTATACAGTAAGTGATGGCGCTTTGGTCCCCCCCGCACCACCCACTACTGCGGAAGTAGCTGCACAAGAATTGCTGTTGTCAGCGCAATCCATGTTTAGTGCTGGAATTGCTATTTCCAGCACATCTACTCCTGCACTCAATGGGACATATGCATGTGATCAACTCTCGCAGATGGACATCATCGCAATCGAGACAAGCATCAATGCAGGCAAAGGCTTTCCTGGCGGCGCCACGACGTTCAACTATCCGGACGTAAGCGGCGTGATGCACGCGTTCAGCGAGGCAAATTTCACGAACTTTGCCGCCGCGGTACGCAATTACGTCTATGCGCTGAAGTCAGTCATCGCGGGCGTGTCCACCACCCTTCCCAGTTCCACTGCGGAAATTGCCTGATTACCAGATAACGCGCGCCACTGAAGCGGCGCGCGTTCTTCGAATGGAGTTGATATGAATCCCTGCACAAAAAAGCTAAGCGTTAGCAGCATCAATCCGGATGCGCTGTAGAAGTTGTCGCCGATCGTTGCCTTTCTTCACCTCGGCCAGCAACGCGGTGTTCATATAAGCGCCTGAGGCAACCAGCCCAAACGTTCCGCGGTACATGAGGAAGGTTCCGACCAACCCCAAAACCGCGCTGGCGATATTCAATGTTTTGCTGATATTCATGGATTGTTCGAAGGTTCAGACGCACACAGCCGCAGTCTCTTTTCCCACATCTCCGTGACTGATCGCACGATCCCGGCGAGCGGCCGCGCTTTGCCGTCGTCGAAGGTCACTATCACCCAAGACGCTTCGTTGAACACGCCGGTTCCAAACGGAACGCCAAAGAACCCAGGTGGCCGCGTTAATTGCTCCGCCGTCGATATTTGCCGAGGAGCTGCCTTCTTCGGAACCGATAGCCGCGCGTGCTTTGAGGCATCAGCAATGTCATGGATTAGCGTGAAGTCCGGACATGCATCGCCGAGTTCCTGACGAAGCTTGTCGAGGCGCGCGTTCATTATTTGCCGATCATTGCCGTCATAGCCTTCCAGCGCGGCATGGTCTGCCATGTGATACAGCACGATCGCCGCCAGACGACCCCTGCGGATGTTCTGGACGTCGGTCATAAATTCATCGACGGTCGGCTTCACGGTCGACGCGAAGAATTGTGCCGGAGACATCCGCTCTATTTTGCGCATCGTTGATCAGCGCTTTGTGCGCTTCTTTTCCCGCTCATCTAGCGCCCGAACGACCTTGCCCGCGACAGTATCGGCGAAGAGGTCGAGCGTGTATTCGTCGACCACTGGCGACTTCCCTGCACCGGCGTTCGTAACGCTTTCCTCAAGACGCTTCACTACCTCTGCATTGAGTGAGCGGTTGTTTTCTTGCGCAGCAGCGGTGAGAACGTCTTTCAGCTCGGCCGGCAGGCGCAATTTCATCTGGGGATCTTCACGAGTCATGGGTTGATTATGATGAACCACGGTGGTATTGACAATAGGACCACGGTGGTTCATTATGGTTTCAACGAAGTGCAGCGATGTGCACGCGTGTTCAAACCGGACCAGAGGGGATCGAAATGAACCAGCCTGAAATCACCAAGCCTTCCATGTCGTTCTGTGCAGCAGCCGGTGCTGAGGCCGCACGCCGTTGGCTGCTCTGCCCGAGCGCCAGCATGGCCGATTACCGCGATGGCGCACTGGCCGACTTGCTAGCCGCATGTGATGAGCCGCAGCACGCCGACGAGCGCACTCGGCAGTTTCGTGACGGCTTTGCGGCGCGTATCGCGAAGGAGATCGCCGATCGCTCGTCGGACGTCCACTATCGGGCGCGAAAGGCTTTGCTGACGCCGCGCCGTACCGCCCGCATCCGCGGACGCCGAAAGCCTGCACCGCCCCAACTGCCGACGCTCCTTGCGATTGCGAATAGAGGCGTACTGTAGGCATTGCGCCAACGTTGGCGCCCTTAGAAACGTGATAGGAGTCTTGTTATGAGCACCTCTGCAAAGGGTGAGCTTCCGCTCGTCCGTACCTCCTCCGCATCCAACGAAATCGCTCCGGAACAGTCGTCCGAGGCCTCCGCACGTCCGCTCGACATCGGCGAGCTGACCATCATCCTGCGCCCGATGGACATGTCGATGTCCCAATACATCGGCACCCGTATGCAACTCGAAGCCGAAGGCGTTATCCCGGCCGGAACGAAATGGCCGGACGGGTATCGGGATCTTATCTGGGTAGCCGATGGCCTCAGATTCCATCTGAGACGCGAGCGGCCAGAGGGCGCGAAAGGTTCTCGCCGAGATTTCATCGACTGTGACAACTGGGTTCTGCGTATGCAACGGCCCGGTTCAAACTGGCCCGACGACTGTCTCAAACTCCAGGCGGAGAAGCTGAGGCAGATGCTTTACGCGCAGTCTGATGAAGGGCGCGCAGCGTGGAATCGCCGCTACAAACTGTATTTCGCTGCCGGTGACGACGAGAAGTTCCAAGCATTCAAAGCACTAATCCCCAGTCTCATCCCGCCGCCCCGTAAGCCGCGCGGCCGCCGTCCGAATGAAGGCGAATTCTGATGACCGAACAACCGTATGTTCCGAATACTCTCTTTTCAGAGGTGAGCCATGTCTAAGGTAGAAGTGATCGAGGCAAACGAAAACAAGCTCGCGAACGCGCTGCAGCTCGTTGACTGCATTGCCCAGAAAGGGTTGTCAGAAATCATCTCGATTTGCAGCATTTCGCTTGCAGCAATGACGAACCCTGATTTCTGGAGCAAAACCGACGATATCGCGACAATCATGCACTCGATCAGTGCACGAGCCGGTGACTTGATGAACACGATCAACTGCGAAGCGGAAGAACACGGTTGCAATTGGGCAGATCACGAACAAAACCGCGCGCGCCATGATGCTCACGAGTCGTATGTGAAAGATCGCGCAGCCTTCCTTCAACAGGTAAGGGGGCGTCATGACTAACGCAGCCATTGTTAAATTCAAAGATTATGGCGGTGGAATGCGTGAGGCGACCAAGCGCATCAAGTGGTCTGCCTCGAGTAGCGCGCCATGCACGCCAGAAGATCTTCCTTTCACCGCCCGAGATGAAAATGGGCACATGGTGTGGTGGAGCGTCGTCCCTCCGAACACTGACTATTGCGCCGTTCATCATACGTTGGGGCGCGCGTATGCGTTTGAGCTGCTTGATCTATTAAACAATCCAGAGGGCGAATTCAATGAGCACATCCTGAGCTTTATTACCGGAAACATGCTCAGAAGCGTGCAACGTTCTGGTGATTGGCGAGAGGCCACAATGGTAGAGGGCTTTTTCGCGGTGGTCAGCGAATATATCAGTACCGGCCAAGTAAGCCGGTAATCGAGCCATGCAAGAAGAACAACATCTCATCCGCGATCGTGCTTATGGTGTTTGGCATCGGCCGCGGTCCATTGGTCGCTTCCTCGGCCGTCGTCGGTCGCAATCATTGACGATGGCTGACCTTGATAGCGTCTTGTTCGTCGAGTACGGGTATTCCGGCAAGTTGCCGCTGGCGCTCGTTGAAGTCGCCCAAGACATCGGCCAAGAGAAGCCTACCGGCGTGATTCGCGAGCTGGCTCGGATGGCAAACCTGCCAGCGTTCGTGGCGCTATACACGCCCGCATCTCGAGCCAATCCTGTTAGCCCGGCATGGCATGACATCGAGCAATTTCGCGTGAAACGCGTCTGGCCCAGGCCCGAGCCAGACTGGCGAAACCTGTCTCCGGCCGAATGGGCGAATGCCCTTGTGCAGATCCGTGATTGGCAGTTGCGGCGGTACTCGTCGCGACCGGCGGCGAACGATAAAACCTACTGACTTCCGCTTCGAGGGGGCGACGTATGAGCCGGTCGAAGCGGTTCAAGGCCGATGCAAAACGACGCGACGGCTCGACGTTTGCCGCGCTGCCAATGGTCGTTTTAGAGAGCCAGGGCTACATCAACCTCAGCGTGTACGCTCGCGCCTTGCTGCTTGAGTTCTGTCGAGAATTCAACGGTCGCAACAATGGCCGTCTGTGCTGCATCTGGGACCAGTTGAAGCTGCGCGGCTGGAACTCGCCAAATACCGTCACGAAAGCCAAGGCCGAGTTGATCGACAACGGCCTGATCTGGGAATCGCGCAAAGGTGCTTTTCCGAACCGGACTGCATGGTATGCGCTTACTTGGCGCGACCTGGATGTCACCGAGGATCTGGATGCGTCAGCTGCGGCATTTCCACGGCGAGCCTACCTGGCCGTTGAGCCGATTGCGCGCACGAAGAAGACAGTCGGTCGCAATAAGGTCGAGACGCCTATTACATTGCGTGTAGCTAAGGCAGCTTGAACAGATACATGCGATGTAACGGGCGATTCGTTTCCAGATACATGCCATGTATCTATTGGAGCCCGTTTCGACGATCCTAGTTACATGGCATGTACTTCTCTAAGAGTTACCATCTGTTTTCGGCATCGCCCCAGTCGATACCAATTCATCAGCCGTTGTCGTTTTGACAACCGGGATTGTTGATTCGACAAACGCTCAGCCCCGTCGAAACCTGTTCATGCATTCGCGAATCCTCGCGAACGTTCTGTGCGTGGTCGTAGAGGAGTTAGGATAACCTCGACGCAACCTCACCCGCCCCCTTTGGAGGCCCTTGCAAGCCCCTGCTGCCGTTGGGACGGATCGAACGCGTTCCGAACGCGTTCCGAACGCGTTCTCAATGAATCCAGGCCGGACGCTCCGTACCAGGCAGCAGGGCTTTTCACCAAGGACGCAAGCGCTTGTCCAACGGGACAGATGCAGGCGGCCCATGGGACGCGGGCTCTGGCATGGGAGGCTTCACCGAACGCGGTCTTTGGTGAAGGGTTTGATGAATCCCGTCGAGCCCCTTCGATGACGACTTGATATCGGGTCGATATCGTGCGGGTAACGTTTCTGAAACGGTTGAGTAACGCCGCTAGCGCCGGTCCCGAATCGGGACAGAGATCCCATATCAGGACTTGGTGTTAGCAACGCGAGGGGACGAGACGCAACGCTGTGCAACGCGACTACGCGTCTGGATCTTCGGAGATCTTCTCCAAATGGTAGCCGCGGATATTTCCGCCCCCTGTAATGTAGACGGAAAAGCGACTGACTGAGGTCGCGTTTTTGGCGGCGGCCTTTGCTTTGTCCATTGCCGCAGTCCGAGCGGCTTTGCCGTCGTCTGCCGTCACATCGATCGTATATTCGCCGGGCGGCAGCTTGAACTTGTCACCGTCTATGCTTTCGTAAAAGCGCCGATAGCCGCGCGCGTACATCTGCTCATGCAGCGTCGCGTATTCTTCGGCATCCGGAGAGTGTTCTTTGGCGCGCTCGTCGTCTTTGTGCAGAACGACTCTGGCAGTCAGCGTGTAGCTCGGCATTTCGTGCCCCCTGTGGCAGAAATACGACGTTTGTGATTTAGGTGGGTGCTTTGGCGGGTAGATACGAAAAACGGGCCGAGAGGCCCGTTCTTACTAGTGTCCTGGCGGAGAGAGGGGGATTCGAACCCCCGATAGGCGATTAACCTATACACGCTTTCCAGGCGTGCGACTTAAACCACTCATCCATCTCTCCAGCAAGAGCGAGAGTATAGCAAACTCCCGGCCCCTTTCACCAGCCCCCGTCAAGGATGCCGGATGTAGTCCACGAGCGCGTTCGTATACGCATCCGGCGGCCGGTCGCACAGACTCACGACGATCGCGACCGCGAACCCCGCCGGCACGCCGAACACGCCCGAGCTGATCGGCTCGATCCCGAACCAGCTGGGCCCGGCGAACCCGGTGATCTGGGTAAAGAACGGATAGGTCGACACGATGTAATACACGCACACCGCGAGCCCCGTCACCATGCCGGCGATCGCGCCGCGCGTGGTCGTGCGCTTCCAGAACACCCCGAGCACCAGCACCGGGAAGAAACTCGACGCCGCCAGCGAGAACGCCGCGCCCACCAGGAACAGGATCTTCCCCGTATTGAGCGACGCGACATACGACGCGAACAGCGCCACCCCGAGCAGCAACACCTTGGAGATGGTCACGCGCCGCTGGCTCGACGCATCCGGCGCGACCATGTGGTAATAGACGTCGTGCGACAACGCATTGGCGATCGTGAGCAACAGCCCGTCCGCGGTCGACAGCGCCGCCGCGAGCGCCCCCGCCGCGATCAACCCGGACACGACATACGGCAGCCCCGCGATCTCGGGCGCCGCGAGCACGACGATGTCGGGCTGCATCTGGATGCCCGCCCAATGCACGACGCCGTCGTGGAGCAGATCGAACACGCCGACCAGATCGGGTTCGAGGTGATGCCACTGCGTCACCCAGGCCGGCAGTTCCGCGAACGGCCGCCCGACCAGGTTCGCGAGGATCTCGTACTTGATGAGCACCGCGAGCACCGGCACCGTCAGATAGAACAGCGCGATGAAGAACAGCGTCCAGCCCACCGAGCGCCGCGCCGAGGCCACCGAGGTCGTCGTGTTGTAGCGCGTGAGGATATGCGGCAGGCTCGCCGTGCCGAGCGACAGGCACAGCAGCAGCGCGAGGAAATTGCGCTCGCGCGGACGGCGCTCGCCGTCGTTCGCGGCGGGGAACGGCTCGGCCATCGGCTCCGGGTCGGCCGCGCGCACGAGCAGGTCGTCGCGCGCCTGCTCCCACACCACCCGCGCCGCGTCGGGATCGCGCGGGAATTCCGCGAGCCGGCGCTCCTGCTGGCTGATCTCGCGCAGCGGCCCGTTACGGCGGCGCAGCGCCGCCAGCTCGTCGGCCAGCCGCGCCTTTTCCTCGCCGTACGACGCCGGCAGGCGATCGAGCATGCCCTGGATCTGCACGGCCCGGGCGCGATAGGTCTCGCGCGCGCGACGTTCGTCGGGCGAAGTGCGCACGCGCGCCTCGAGTTGTTCGACGCGTGTCATGAGCCGGCCGTAATCGAACTGCGGCGCCGGTCCGAGCCCCTGCTTCATCGCGATCAGCGACACCGGGATCAGGATCGCGCTGATCAGGATGATGTATTGCGCGACCTGGGTCCAGGTCACCGCGCGCATGCCACCGAGAAACGAGCAGACCAGGATCCCGGCCAGCCCGCAAAAGATCCCGATCGAGAAATCGACGCCGATGAAGCGCGTCGCGATCAGGCCGATGCCCTGGATCTGCGCGACCAGATACACGAACGAGCACAGGATCGCCGCCCCCGCCGCCAGCCCGCGCATCGCCGTGCTCGAGAACCGCGTGCCGAGGAAATCGGGAATCGTGTAGCGCGCGAGCTTGCGCACGTACGGCGCGAGCAGGAACGCGACGAGGCAGAAGCCGCCCGTCCAGCCCATCAGATAGGCGAGCGCGTCATAGCCGGTTGCGTACAGCGAGCCCGCGAGGCCGATGAACGACGCGGCCGACAGCCAGTCCGCCGCGGTGGCCATGCCGTTGAACGCGGACGGCACGCGCCGCCCCGCCACGTAGTACTCGACCAGATCCGAGGTGCGCGACAACAGCCCGATCACCGCGTACACCGCGATCGGCACGAACAGGAACACATAGCCGATCCATACGCCGGGCCCGGTCACGTGCTCGATGCGCGCGAGCAGCAGCACGAATGCGAGAAAGCCGACCGTATAAAGCGCGTACGCGTGGATCAGGCGGTTCGTCAGCATCGCTCAGCGGCCGCCGCCAGGATGCGCGGCAGGGTCTGCCTGCTGGTCGTAAGCGCGGCGCAGCACGCGGTCGGCGCGCTGCATCAGCACGATGTACACGAGGATCAGCGCCAGGTAGATCAGGATCGCGCCTTGCGCCCCGAGGTAGAACGGCAGGCTGAAACCGGCGAAGCGCAGCGGCGCGAGCGCGTGCGCGAAGCTCGGAACCACGAACGACACCGCGAAGCCGATCGCCATCAGGATCGCGATCAAACCGACGTTGAAGCGCCAGTAGCGCGCATGCGCGCGCGCGAGCGCGGCGGGCACGTCGGGCGGCTCAGCGGGATGCGCGGGGGAGGAGGACGAGGCGGCCATGCGCTTGTGTAACAAAAAGCCCCCGCGCGGGCAATCGGGATTGCCGCGCAGGGGCCGGTCGCACGAAGCCGCGCGAACGCTCAGCGCACTTCGGCGAGCTGTTCCAGGATGGCCGGATTCTCGAGCGTCGAGGTGTCCTGCGTGATCGCCTCGCCCTTCGCGAGCGAGCGCAGCAGCCGGCGCATGATCTTGCCCGAGCGGGTCTTGGGCAGGTTGTCGCCGAACCGGATGTCCTTCGGCTTCGCGATCGGCCCAATTTCCTTGCCGACCCAGTCGCGCAGCTCCTTCGCGAGCGCGACGCCTTCCTCGCCCTCGGGGCGCGAGCGCTTGAGCACCACGAACGCGACCACCGCCTCGCCCGTCGTATCGTCCGGGCGGCCGACCACGGCCGCTTCCGCGACGAGCGGATGCGACACCAGCGCCGATTCGATCTCCATCGTGCCGAGCCGGTGCCCCGAGACGTTCAGCACGTCGTCGATGCGGCCCATGATCGTGAAGTAGCCGCTGTCCTTGTCGCGCACCGTGCCGTCGCCGGCGAGGTACAGCCGCCCGCCGAGCTCCTCGGGGAAATAGCTCTTCTTGAAGCGCTCCGGATCGCCCCAGATGGTGCGCGCCATCGACGGCCACGGCCGCTTGACGACGAGGATCCCGCCCTGCCCGTTCGGCACGTCCTGGCCGGTCTCGTCGACCACGGCGGCCATGATGCCCGGCAGCGGCAGCGTGCACGAGCCCGGCACCGTCGGCGTCGCGCCCGGCAGCGGCGTGATCATGTGGCCGCCCGTCTCGGTCTGCCACCAGGTGTCGACGATCGGGCAGCGCTCGCCGCCCACGTGCTTGTGATACCACATCCACGCTTCCGGATTGATCGGCTCGCCCACCGTGCCGATGATGCGCAGGCTCGACAGGTCGTAGCTCTTCGGATGCACGACCGGGTCGGCCTCGGCCGCCTTGATCAGCGAGCGGATCGCGGTCGGCGCGGTATAGAACACCGTCACCCTGTGGTCGGCGATCATCTTCCAGAAACGCCCGGCGTTCGGATAGGTCGGCACGCCCTCGAACACGACCTGGGTCGCGCCGGTGGCGAGCGGCCCGTAGGTGATGTAGGTGTGGCCCGTGATCCAGCCGATGTCGGCCGTGCACCAGAAGACGTCGTCGGGCTTCCAGTCGAAGGTCCACTTCATCGTCTGGGCCGCCCACAGCAGGTAGCCGCCCGTGCTGTGCTGCACGCCCTTCGGCTTGCCGGTCGAGCCCGACGTATACAGGATGAAGAGCGGATGCTCGGCGCCGACCCATTCCGGCTCGCACACCTCGGCCTCGGCCGCCGCCAGCTCGTGCATCCACAGGTCGCGCCCGGCGTGCCAGTCGACCTTGCCGCCCGTGCGGCGGTACACGATCACGCTCTTGACCTTCTCGCAGCCGCCCATCGCGATCGCCTCGTCGGCGATGCTCTTGAGCGGCAGCGTCTTGCCGCCGCGCATCTGCTCGTCGGCGGTGATGAGCGCGCTCGCGCCCACGTCGACGAGCCGCTCGTTGAGCGACTTCGACGAGAAGCCGCCGAACACGACCGAGTGCGTCGCGCCGATGCGCGCGCAGGCCTGCATCGCGACGATCCCCTCGATCGACATCGGCATGTAGATCACGACCCGGTCGCCCTTGCCGATCCCACGCTTCTTCAGCGCGTTCGCGAAGCGGCTCACGCGCGCGAGCAGGTCGGCGTACGTGACACGTGTCACGGCGCCGTCATCGGCCTCGAAGATCACCGCGACCCGCTCGCCGTTGCCGGCCGCGACATGGCGGTCGAGGCAGTTGTACGACGCGTTCAGCTCGCCGTCCTCGAACCAGCTGTAGAACGGCGCGCGCGTCTCGTCGAGCACCTTGCTGAACGGCTTGCGCCATTCGAGCGTCTCGCGCGCGAGGCGCGCCCAGAATCCTTCGTAGTCACGCGCCGCCTCATCGACGAGCGCCTGGTAGGCCGCCATCCCGGCAATGGTCGCCGCCTGCCCGACGGTGGCGGGCGGTGCAAACTGGCGGCGTTCGTGCAGAACCGATTCAATCGCAGACATCGACAACCCCTTGGTGAACGTGAAACCGACTGCATGGCGGCGCGATCGTGCGCGCCGCATCTCGTTGGCGCGTGACGCGCCTGTCTCCACCCTCGCGCGACGGCCGGACCCGCATGGCTCGCGATGCTGCAGCGCAGCACGCCACGCGGCCGCGCAGCGCGACACGGCGATTGCCACGATAAGCGCCGCAACTTACCCGTCACTTACGCGGGCGGCGCCCGGCCCAAGCTTTACGCCGGCTTTCGGGCGACTCTACAATGCTAACTGAACTCGTCGTCCGGATTCCAGCTTGAATCGCTACGCTCTCTTCCTCATCCTGTCGATGCTGCTGGTCGGCAGCAACGTCGGCATCGGCAAGTCCATCGTCGTCTTCGTTCCCGTCGCCCTGCTCGCCACGCTGCGCTTCGTGGTCGCGATCGCCGTGCTGTGGCCGCTGTTCAGCCCGGTCAAGATGCGCACGGTCAAGCGCGGCGAATGGCTGAACCTGTTCCTGCAGGCGTTCTTCGGCACCTTCATGTTCACGCTGCTGATGCTGAACGGCGTGCAGCGCACGAGCGCGGTCGCGGCGGGCGTGATCACGAGCACGATCCCCGCCGTGGTCGCGCTGTTCGCGTGGCTGTTCCTGCGCGAGAAGCCGAGCGGCCGCGCGCTGGTGTCGATCGCGCTCGCGATCGTCGGCGTCGTGACCATCAATCTCGCCGGCGGGCAGGCCGACGACGGCGCGCAGGCGGGCTCGCTCACCGGCAACCTGCTGATGCTGGGCGCGGTGTGCTGCGAATCGCTGTACGTGATCCTGTCGCGCCGCCTCACGCAGACGCTCGCGCCGATCGACATCTGCGCGTACACCCACCTGTTCGGCCTGCTGCTGATGCTGCCGCTCGGCGCGAGCGCGCTCTGGCGCTTCGACTACGCGAGCGTGCCGGCGGGCATCTGGGCGCTGGTCGTCTGGTACGGGCTGTCCGCGAGCATCTTCTCGTTCTGGCTGTGGATGAAGGGCATCCGCCACGTGCCGGGCAGCCTCGCCGGCGTGTTCAGCGCGGTGCTGCCGATCGCCGCGGCGCTCTACGGCATCCTGGTGCTCGGCGAGCGCCCGACGCTCGCGCACGGCTTCGCGCTCGCCTGCGTGGTCACGGGCATCGCGCTCGCGAGCGTGCGGGCGCGGCGCGCGCCGCCCGTGTCCTCGTAGCCGCTTCGCGGCGCCCGCCGTCGCGAACGGGCGCCGCTGCAGCCCGGCCGGGCGACGCGTTACAATGACGCGCTTTCAAAAATACCCCCGATACCCGCGCCATGTCTGCCCCGTCGCCCACGCCGCACGCCCGTTCCTCCCGTCACCGGATGCGCCCGCTGCCCGCGCTCATCTTCATGAGCCGCTGGCTGCAAGTACCGCTCTACCTGGGCCTGATCCTCGGGCAGGCGGTCTATGTCTTCCTGTTCCTCACGGAAGTCTGGCACCTGGTCTCGCACGCGACCTCGCTCGACGAAACGAGCGTGATGCTCGTGGTGCTGAGCCTGATCGACGTGGTGATGATCTCGAACCTGCTGATCATGGTGATCGTCGGCGGCTACGAAACCTTCGTGTCGCGCCTCGGCATCGAGGGGCATCCCGACGAGCCCGAATGGCTCGATCACGTGAACGCGGGCCTGCTGAAGGTGAAGCTGTCGATGGCGCTGATCAGCATCTCGTCGATCCATCTGCTCAAGATCTTCATCAGCCCGGACCAGCACACGAACCACGCGATCATGTGGCAGGTGCTGATCCATGTGTCGTTCCTGCTGTCGGCGCTCGTGATGGCGTGGGTCGACCGCCTGACGACGCGCACCCATACCGAGCATTTCCATACCGATGCGCCCGCGCAGCCCGCCGCGCATCGCGAGCCGGCGTAACGACCGGCGCTGCCCAACCGATTCCCACTGTCCCCACAGAGTCTCAGCCATGACCGTCATCAAACAGGAAGACCTGATCCAGAGCATCGCGGATTCGCTGCAGTACATCAGCTACTACCATCCGCTCGACTACATCCAGGCGCTCGGCCGCGCGTACGAGCGCGAGGAAAGCCCGGCCGCGAAGGACGCGATCGCGCAGATCCTCACCAACAGCCGCATGTGCGCCGAAGGCCGTCGCCCGATCTGCCAGGACACCGGCATCGTGACGATCTTCGTGAAGGTCGGCATGGACGTGCGCTGGGACGGCGCGACGATGGGCGTCACCGACATGATCAACGAGGGCGTGCGCCGCGGTTACCTGAACCCGGACAACGTGCTGCGCGCGTCGATCGTGAACCCGCCCGAAGGCGGCCGCAAGAACACGAAGGACAACACGCCGGCCGTGATCCACTACGAGATCGTGCCGGGCGACAAGGTCGACGTGCAGGTCGCGGCGAAGGGCGGCGGCTCGGAGAACAAGTCGAAGTTCGTGATGCTGAATCCGTCCGACTCGATCGTCGACTGGGTGCTGAAGACCGTGCCGACGATGGGCGCGGGCTGGTGCCCGCCGGGGATGCTCGGGATCGGCATCGGCGGCACCGCCGAGAAGGCGATGGTGATGGCGAAGGAATCGCTGATGGATCCGATCGACATCCAGGATGTGATCGCGCGCGGTCCGAAGGACTGGGCCGAGGAACTGCGCATCGAGCTGTACGAGAAGGTCAACGCGCTCGGCATCGGCGCGCAGGGGCTCGGCGGTCTCGCGACCGTGCTCGACGTGAAGATCATGGCGGCGCCGACGCATGCGGCGTCGAAGCCCGTCGCGCTGATCCCGAACTGCGCGGCGACCCGTCACGCGCATTTCACGCTCGACGGCTCGGGCGTCGCGCGCCTCGACCCGCCGCCGCTCGACGCATGGCCGAAGGTCCAGTGGGAGCCGAACACCGAAACCAGCCAGCGCGTGAACCTCGACACGCTGACGCCCGCCGAGGTCGCAAGCTGGACGCCGGGCCAGACGCTGCTGCTGTCGGGCAAGATGCTCACGGGCCGCGACGCCGCGCACAAGCGCATCGCCGACATGCTCGCGAAGGGCGAGACGCTGCCCGTCGACTTCACGAACCGCGTGATCTACTACGTCGGCCCGGTCGATCCCGTGCGTGACGAAGCCGTGGGCCCGGCAGGCCCGACCACCGCGACGCGGATGGACAAGTTCACCGAGATGATGCTCGCGCAGACCGGGCTGATCTCGATGATCGGCAAGGCCGAGCGCGGCCCGGTCGCGATCGAGGCGATCAAGAAGCATCAGGCCGCCTACCTGATGGCCGTGGGCGGCGCCGCCTATCTCGTGTCGAAGGCGATCCGCCACGCGAAGGTGCTCGCGTTCGAAGACCTCGGCATGGAAGCGATCTACGAGTTCGACGTGCAGGACATGCCGGTGACGGTCGCGGTCGATTCGTCGGGCACATCGGTGCATCAGACGGGGCCGAAGGAATGGCAAGCGAAGATCGGCAAAATCCCGGTCGCAAGCGTGTAAACAAGAATGATTTTCAGGCCGGATTTCAATCCGGCCTTTTTGATTCTCATTACGCGCGGCCTTTCGGATATCGAACCGATTTACGCTTGGCTTTTCGGGTGCGAGCGTTTATCTTTCGATAGTCTGAGCCCCACACGATTTAAAAGGAACCATCATGCAAGGCGATAAGAAAGTCATCGAATATCTCAACGCCCAGTTGAAGAACGAGCTGACTGCAATCAACCAGTATTTCCTGCATGCGCGCATGTACAAGCACTGGGGCCTCGAAAAGCTCGGCAAGCATGAATACGACGAATCGATCGGCGAGATGAAGCACGCCGACTGGCTGATCGAGCGCGTGTTCATGCTCGACGGCCTGCCGAATCTTCAAGACCTGCACAAGCTGCTCGTCGGCGAAGAAACCGAAGAAATCCTGAAGTGCGACCTGAAGCTCGAACAGATCTCCCAGGCCACCTGCAAGGAAGCAATCGCCTATTGCGAAACGGTGCGTGACTACGTCTCGCGCGAGATCTTCGAAAAGATCCTCGACGACACCGAAGAACATATCGACTGGCTGGAAACGCAGATCGATCTGATCGGCAAGGTCGGCCTGCAGAACTATCAGCAGACGATGATGGGCTCGCCGGAGTAACTCCCCGCCCCTCTCCCGCCGCACCCGCATGCTCCGCCCGTCCCCGTTGCCCGATATACCGCCCGCCGCCGCGCCGGCGGCGCGCGCGCACGCGCCGATCGGCATCTTCGATTCCGGGCTGGGCGGCCTGTCGGTCCTGCGCGCCGCGCGCGCGCTGCTGCCCGCCGAAACATTCGTTTACGTTGCCGATTCCCGCCACGCGCCCTACGGCGAACGCGACGACGCGTTCATCACCGAGCGCACGCTGGCCATCGGCGAATGGTTGGTCGGCCAGGGCGCGAAGGCGCTCGTGGTCGCCTGCAACACCGCCACCGCGCAATCGATCGCCGCGGTGCGCACGCAATTGCCGATCCCGCTCGTCGGCGTCGAGCCCGGCATCAAGCCGGCCACGCAGGTATCGCGCTCGCGCGTGGCGGGCGTGCTCGCCACCCAGGCCACGCTGCGCAGCGAGCGGTTCCGCGCGCTACTGGAGCGGCACGCGGCCGACTGCCGTTTCATGTGCCAGCCCGGCCACGGGCTCGTGCAGGCGGTCGAGCGCTGCGACATCAACTCGCCCGAGCTGCGCGCGCTCCTGGCGTCCTATCTCGAACCGATGCTCGCCGCCGGCGCCGATACGCTCGTGCTCGGCTGCACCCACTACCCGTTCCTCGACGAAACGATCCGCGCGCTCGCGGGCGATCGTCTCACCCTCGTCGACACCAGCGACGCCATCGCGCGCCAGCTGGGCCGCGTGCTCGACGCGCACGGCCTGCGCGCGCCGGCCGACGCCGTCGCGCGCCCGACCCGCCTGTGCTCCACCAGCGACGGCGCGCATCTGCACACGCTCGCCGCCGCCCTGCTCGGGCTGGAAACCGGGGTCGAAACCGTGTCGATCGTTTCGCCGAGCGCGGCCGCCCGTTCCGCCCAGCCGGCCTGAACGGGCCGCCGGGCGGCCATGCGTGCCGCCCGTTGCCGGGAAACCCTGCTAAGCACCTGGTTTTGTTACAAAAAAGCCCGCCCCACCCTTGCCAAGCCTCGTGAATAGAATGATAATAATTCGCATTAACGTTAGCTATCACGTCCATCATGATCGTCTGCGTGTGCAAATCGGTATCCGACCGGAAGATTCGCGCCTCCCTCGCCGAGGGTGCCGCCAGCTTTGAAGAGCTTCAATTCGAACTGGGCGTCGCCTCCTGTTGCGGGAAGTGCGAGGAGTCCGTGCGCGACCTCATGGCGGAGCACGGCGTCTGCGCGAGCCGTTGCGGCGTCGAACACCACGCCCACCCGATTCCCGTGACGTTCTACGAACGCAAGGCGGCCTGAAGGCACGATTGCGCGTTGCGCGGCGCGAGCCGCGTCGTATTGTTGTTTCCACCCGCCCGTCAGCAAGCCTTTCCCGCGAGCCAGCGGCTTACCTGCAAAGGAGCCTGTGATGGAGTTGCTGATCGGATTCGTGACGACTGTGTGTATCTCGCTGTTGATTTTCCGCAAATGAGATCGCCATCCCGGGTGCGCCGGCCGCGCACCACCGCCCTACCAAGCTAACATGCAGGCCTCGACTTCCGTACCGACCGGCTCCTGGCCGGTTGCTTCCCGTATGAATCCCCGTGTCGTTACCGCCACCGCCGCAGTCCTCGCCGGACACGCGCTGCTGCTGGCCGGCGCGCTGCTGATGCGCAACGACGTGCCGGAGCGTCCGCTCGAATCGAAAGCGATCACCGCGCAGCTGCTGAGTTCGACGCCGGTTGCCCAACCGGTCGGCGTGCAGTCCGCGCCGACGCCGCAACCGAAACCCATCCCCACGCCGCGGCCGAAGCCCACGCCCAAGCCCGTGGTCAAGCAGACGCCCACGCCGCTGCCGGTCACGCACGAGCCCTCGCCCAATGCGGTCACCGCGCCCGAACCCGCGCCGCCGGCCCCGGCGGCCCCCGCCGCGCCGCCGGCCGCACCGGCTCCGGCGCCCGCGCGGCCGACGATGGAAATCGCCGCGCCCAAGGGCGGCGCGTCGCTGTCGTGCCAGATCGTCAAGGCGAATTACCCCGCGCTGTCGAAGCGCCGCGGCGAAACCGGCGTCGCGAAGGTGCGCTTCGTGGTCGGCGTCAGCGGCCAGATCGAAAGCGCGCAGATTGCCCAGAGCAGCGGCTTCCCGCGCCTCGACGACGCCGCGCTCGAAGCCGTGCGCGCGTCGCAGTGCCAGCCGTACCTGCAGAACGGGCAGCCGATGCGCGCCGCGTACACGCAGCCCTACGACTTCAGCCTGACCGACTGATTTCCGCTACATCCAAAAAGCTACACCCAAAAAGATTCAAGAAAAGGAACACACATGCAAAGCTACGGTATCGCGCACGTCTGGGCGCAAGGTGACTTCGTGACGCGCTTCATCGCGATCACGCTGCTCGTGATGTCCATCCTGTCGTGGTTGGTGATCGTCATCAAGGGCTGGAACGTCTTCCGCCTGAAGCGCCTGACCCGCAACGCCGAACAAGCCTTCTGGCATTCGGACGATTTCGATGACGGCGTGCAGAAGCTCGGCGTCTCGTCGTCGACGCCGCAGGACAACCCGTTCCTCGCGCTCGCACTGTCGGGCAAGGAAGCCGCGGACCACCACCACCAGACCCAGCCGCACCTGCACGACCGCATGGACGTATCCGACTGGGTCACGCGCTGCCTGAAGGACACGATGGACGACGGCGTCGCGCGGATGCAGAGCGGCCTCGCGATTCTCGCGTCGATCGGCAGCACCGCACCGTTCGTCGGCCTGTTCGGCACCGTGTGGGGCATCTATCACGCGCTGCTCGTGATCGGCGCGACGGGCCAGACCTCGATCGATCAGGTCGCCGGCCCGGTCGGCGAATCGCTGATCATGACCGCGTTCGGCCTGTTCGTCGCGATCCCCGCCGTGCTCGGCTACAACGCGCTCACGCGCGCGAACAAGGACATCGTGAGCAAGCTGCGCCGCTTCGCGCACGGCCTGCACGCGTACTTCGTGACGGGCGCGCGCCTCGCGTCGTCGTCCCAGCGCGACGGCCTGCGCCTCGCCACCCGCGCGAACTGATCGAGGATCCGTCATGGCAATGAATTCCACCTTCGATGAAGAAGAAGAAGGCCTGATGAACGAGATCAACATGACGCCGCTCGTCGACGTGATGTTGGTGCTCCTGATCATTTTCCTGGTCACGATCCCGGCGATGCACCACGCGGTGAAGATCGATCTGCCGCGTGCGAGCAGCCAGCCGGTCGAAGTGAAGCCGCAGACCATCAACGTCGCGATCGAAGGCGACGGCACCGTGCTGTGGGACGACCACCCGGTCACCGCGGAAGATCTGCAGACGCGCATCGCGCAGGCGGCGCAAGCCACGCCGCAGCCGGAGCTGCATCTGCGCGCGGATCGCAAGGTCGCCTACGAGCACGTGGCGGAAGTGATGTCGGCCGCGCAGGCCGGCGGCCTCACGAAGCTGGGCTTCGTCACCGAGCCGAAGTCGAAGTAACGCATCACGCATCACGCGCTCGACAAAGTAAAAGGCCTTCATCGCCAGATGAAGGCCTTTTTTGATGCGCACGCGGGCGCCTTCGGGCGGCGGGCTCTTCGGCGGCATCAATTGGCGCCTGGAGCAACGCAATGCGACTCGCCGTGATCTCACGGACTGCGCGTTCTGCCCTATCTGGCTCGCAACATATGCGGCCACCGGTTTTCGCTCAGAGCATCCTTCGCGAAGTGGGATTCCAATATAGGTCGACACGCGCACGCATTCAAGCAAACCCCGATTGAAACTACCGATCGCGCGCGACGCTTGAATGAAAAAACCGATGCTTCGCACACACAAGGATCGCCGTCAGGTGGGCAGCATCTTCGGCATGCCGTCCTTCGCGCCGCGCTCCGGGCAGCCGGGCTGCGCGTAATGCTCGTTGTCGAGCTTCTCGACCAGGAAGTCGACGAAGGCGCGCACCGCGGGCGGCATCCCCTGCCGCGACACGAACACCGCGGATAATTGCGGCGCAGGCAAGGTCCAGCCCGGCATCACCGGCGACAACTGCCCCGCGCGCAGCGCGTTGCCGTACATCATTTCCGGCAGCGCGGCGATTCCGACCCCGTCGAGCACCGCCTCGCGTATCGTCATCAGATCCGCAGTGACGAGGCGCGGCTCATGCTCGTGCGTATGCCGCGTCCCATCGGGCGCGATCAGCGAAAACACGTGACGGCCGTCACCCGACGGCGTATCGAGCGTCGCGAAACCAGCCAGATCGTCGGGCGTCAACGGCGGCGCATGCTGGCTCAACAGGCTCGGCGCGCCGACCAGCATCTGCTCGGTGCGAAACAGCGGACGCACGACGATATTCGCGCTGGAGGGCGGCTCGGAGCGCACGCGCAAGGCGACGTCGATCGAATCCTCGAACAGATCGATCACGCGATTCGTCACGCGAATCTGCATCCGCACTTCCGGATAACGATGAAGGAATTCCGGCAGCAGGTTCGACAGCATGGTCTGCGACACCGTCACCGGCACGCTCACGCGCACCGTGCCGCGCGGCGACGTACGCAGCTGCTGCACCGCGTTCATCGCGGCCTGCGCCTCCGCGAGCATGGCCTGGCAATGCTGATAGAACAGCTGCCCGGCCTCCGTCAGCGCGAGCTTGCGCGTCGAACGCTGCAGCAGACGCACGCCGAGCGCCGCCTCCAGTTCGGTCAGGCGACGCGACAGGCGCGACTTCGAGATACCGAGCACGCGCTCCGCGGCGGAAAAGCCGCCATGCTCGACGACCTGCGAGAAGTACATCAGGTCGTTCAGGTTGTGTGCGTCGATAGTCATCTCATCGTTCCAATTCCAGAACGATCCATTGCGGATCGCCCGGCTTTTCTCTGCAAATCGCTCCATATAATAGCTTCATGTATCGAAAATAAAGCGATTCCCCCCATTCCGAAGGGCCTGCCCATGTCATCCAGCCGTTCCATCACACGCACATACCCATCGCTGCGCACGACCGAAGGCGGTGGTTTCATCGTCCATCGTCCATTCCCGACCCGCCTGTTGATGGACTTCGATCCATTCCTGCTGCTCGATGAAATGGGCCCCGTCAACTACGCGCCCGGCGAGGCCAAGGGCGCGCCCGATCATCCTCATCGCGGGTTCGAGACCGTCACCTACGTACTCGACGGCCGGTTCCGCCATCGCGACTCGGCCGGCCACGCGGGCACGCTCGGTCCCGGCGACGTGCAATGGATGACGGCGGGCGCGGGCGTCGTTCACAGCGAGATGCCCGATCCCGGCTTCGCGCACACGGGCGGCCGCTCGCACGGCTTCCAGCTGTGGGTGAACCTGCCGCGGCGCGACAAGATGATCGCGCCGCGCTATCAGGAGATCGGCGCGGCGCGTCTGCCGAGCGCCACGTCGCCCGACGGTCGAGCGCGCGTGAACGTGATCGCGGGCGAAGCGTTCGGCGTACGCGCCCATATCGAGACGCGCACGCCGATCCTGTATCAGCACTTCACGCTGCAACCGGGCGCCGAGGTCGAGCATCCTGTGCCGGCCGGCTTTCGCATGTTCGCCTACCCGTTCGACGGCGACGGGTTCTACGGCGCGCAACGGCAAGCGATCGATGCGCGCCACATGGTCGTCTACGGCGACGACGGCGACACCGTCGCCTTCGCCGCGGGCGACGCGCCGCTCGATCTGCTGCTGATCGGCGGCCAGCCGCTCAACGAGCCGATCGTCCGCTACGGTCCGTTCGTGATGAATACCGAGGACGAGATCCGCCAGGCGGTCGTCGACTTCCAGAGCGGCCGCATGGGGCGCATTCCCGCCTGATGCGCGGCGGTCATCGGGACGCGCCGCCCGCGCATCCGAATTGCGTCACAATACCTGCTCGCGCCTGTGGCGCCGTACGACAGAAGGAACCTGCCGCCTTGAATTTCGAACACCTGATCCAGATCAACGACCCCAGCAACCCGACCCTGCCCACCCTGACCCGCGCCCAGCTGTGGGAAGGCCTCGTGTTGCGCGCCGAGCAGCCGCAACTCTTCGTGATCGGCCTCGACCGCTGCGTCATGCGCGAGCGCACGGACACCCTGCTCGAGCGCGAGCTGCACTTCGGCAACGCGACGATCCTCGATCGCGTGACCTTCACGCCGGACGAGCAGGTCCGCTATGACATCCACGCCGCGCACGGCGAGATCGGCGGCTCACTGACGATGACGATCGAAGAGCCGGAAGCGGCGCAACTGTTCCTGCGCTTCGAATACCGGACCACGCTGCCCGTCGGCGACGACAGCGAGGACGCACGCCAGACCCAGGAGATCGTCAAGGAGGCCTATCGCGCGTCCGACATCGACACGGTCAGGCTGATCCGCGAATACGCGCAGGGGCGCAAGGATCCCGATCCGCTGCACTGAGCCGTCATGCGGGGCGCCCCCGCGGCGCTCCAGCCTGGATTTTGACGTTGGCTATCGACTTCGCTTGTTCGATCAATAATGAGATGTTGTAAATGGGAATGGTTATCATTTAGACTTCATTCCATCGTATCGCCAAACATCACTGACCGAATGACCGAACTTATGCGCTCTTCCACGCTCACCCTGCGCCGCACTGGCGGCACCGCAACCGGTGGCCGGACGAAAGTGGCGGCGGTTACCACGCCAGCGAATGCCGCGAAACCCGCCGGCGCGGATGCCGGCCAGCGCGTCGTCAAGAGCGAGGCGCTGCTCCAGGGCCAGACGCACGTGAGCATCGCGCACAACGGCGAGACTTACCAGCTCCGCGCCACCCGCCTGGGCAAGCTGATTTTGACGAAGTAGTCGTACCGAGTATTGTGGGGACCACCTCCTAGAGGGGTGTTGGGCATTAGCCAGCCGTAGCGGCTTGCACGCGAGATCTAGACCCCTTCGTGCAAACACATTCAAGCAGCCGTTACAGCAAGCCAAGCCACTTTTTTTGGTTCTCACCCGTGAAAGCAAAAGCGGCGCGTTCGATGAACGCGCCGCTTTTTTATCGCCGGCTTTCCTGCCGCCGACACGTCCTTCCACCCGGCTCAGAATCCCCAGAACATCAGCCACCACGCACTGTCGATCACGGCGAGCGCCGCGGCCACCCAGCCCATCGCGAGCACGCGGCGCGGCCAGCCTGCATAGCGGCCCGTGACCTTGAACGCGAGCCACGCGCTCCACAGGTTCGCGCCGATCAGGATCGCCAATCGCACATCGGTCGCCCAGCCGAGCGGCACGTGCTCCGCGCGCAGCAGCGACAGCGTCGTCGCGGACAAGCCGAGAAACACGCCCGCGCCCGCGATCGGAATCAGCCCCTGCGCGAGATGATGGAGCCGCACGCGCTCGAAACGGCCGAGCATCATGACCGCGCCGCTGAGCAGCACCAGCAGCACACTCCCGTAGATCAGTCCCGTGCCGACGATATAGCTGACGACGAGCGCCCCGTCGAGCCACGAGAACACGTCGTTGCGGTCGGGATAATGCGTGAGCAGGAACCACGGCGCATTGGTCTCGAGCGGCCAGAGGATGTCGTGGTCGATCAGCCAGCCGGCGAGCGCCTGCTTGATCTGCACGAACCACGGGCTCACGGTCCAGTGGAACGCGCCGATCGCGACGCCGAGCAACCCGTACAGGATCAGCGCGGTATCCCAGCCGCTCGCGTGCTTGTCGCCGAGCGCGACGACCTCTTCCGACGGCGAGCGCGCCGTCAGCGCGATCGCATCGCGATGGCCGGCGCAGCGGCCGCACATATGGCAGTCCGCCGCGCCCTTCATGTTGCGCAAGGGCACGAGCGGTGCACAGTTGATCGGAATCACGCGGTGCCCATGCTCGCCCTGCCGGTACGAACGTCGCCATGCTTCCTCGTCGACCTTGTAGCGCAGCGGCGCGAGTCGCGCGAGCAGCGAGAACACCCCGTTGACGGGGCACAGGTACTTGCACCAGACCCGCTTCTCGCGCCCGTACAGCAGACCGATCACCATCGCCGCGGCGGTCGAGCCGCCGAGCACCAGCAGCACGGCGCGCGGGTATTGGTAGACGCTCACCATCTGGCCATAGATCGTCGTGATCCCGAACGCAACGAACGGCCAGCCGCCCCAACGCATCCAGCGCGGAATCGCGCGGCCGCGACCGAAGCGGCTCGCGAACTCCGCGAGCGCGCCCTCAGGACACAGCACGCCGCACCACACGCGCCCGAGCATCACCATCGACAGCAGCACGAACGGCCACCAGATTCCCCAGAACAGGAACTGCGCGGCCAGCGTGAAATTGCTCCACAGATGCGCGGTGTCGTCGGGCAGCGGCGTGAACGCGGGCACGAGGATCAGGAACGCATAGACCGCGACCACGACCCACTGGATGCCGCGGATCAAAGCGCCATGGCGCTGCATCCATTGGCCGGCCGCCGCGATGCGGCCGATGCGGCCGCCGGCGACCGCGCTCATGCAGCGCGCCCCGCCGTCGCGACCGGACGCCGTGTCGCGCGCTTCAGCAGCAGATAGACGACGAGCCAATACGCGGCGTACGCAACCAGGTTCATGAGCGCCGGGTGCGCGCGATAGCCGGTCAGCGTCGCGACGAGCGAGCCGAAGGTGCTCGAATCATCGAGCAGCGCGGAGCTGTCCCACAGCTGCGCGATGCCGAGCGGCAGGATCTCCTTGTCGATCAGCTTGTCGACCCCGGTCTGGAACAGGCCGGCGCCGAGGAACAGCAGCATGATCTCGGTCACGCGGAAGAAATGCCGCCACGAGAAATACTTGCCGCCGAGTTGCAGCAGATAGAACGTGAGGAACGCGAGGCCGAGGCCGATGAGTACCGCGAGCATCTGCGCGCCGTCGACATGCCCGGACTGGCCGAAGCCGAGCCCGTACAGGAAGATCACGGTTTCGCTGCCCTCGCGCGCGATCGCCAGCGCGACCAGCACCGCGACGCCCCACCAGTTCGAACCCTGCGTGCTCTTCTGCAGCGATTGCTCCATGTCGCGCTTGAGCGTGCGGCCGTGCTGGCGCATCCACAGCACCATCTGCACGATCAGCACGCAGGCGACCAGCACCATCGCCGTCTGGAAATAGTCCTGCGCGTCGCCGGACAACACCTCGGTGAAGCCGACCAGCGCGGCGCCGAGCGCGACCGCCATCAACAGGCCCGCGCCCACCCCGGCCCACAGATACGGCAGGCCGCGCCGTGCATCGGCGTCGCCGTTATTGAGCCATGCGTAAAGAATGCCGACGACGAGCAGCGCCTCGACGCTCTCCCGCCAGACTATGAACAAGATCTGACCCATCTATCCCTCCTGGCACCGCTCGCGCGGCAAGCGCCGCCGGTGCGAAATCCCTTACTTCGCGACGATGACGCCCTGCGCCTGCTGGTGGAAATCGTCAAAGAACTTGTACTCGCCCGGCGACAGCGGGGCGATCACGACGAACGACTCGGAGCCCGGCGCGAGCACCTTCTCCTTGCGCAGCTGCACGCTCTCGAATTCGACTGCGCCCTTGCCGGTATTGCGGATTTCTATCTTGATGCGCTGGCCGGCCGGCACTTCGATGCGGGCCGGATTGAGCTTGCCGTCGGCCATCTCGAGCTTGAAGGTCGGCAGGTCGACCGCATGCGCGGCGCCCGCGACGAGCACGGCGGCGGCGAACGCGAATATTCTGGGGAATGTCATTGTGTTTCTCAAAAAAGACAAGCGCGCTATACGCGCGCTGTCCGACTGCTGCAGATCCCGCGGATCAATATCCGCCTTTCTTGCCGATGCCCGCGAACGGGAAATCGTAGTCGAGCGTGATCGGCTTGAACCACGGGCCCACGCCGGTTTCCTTGTCGACGTGGCGGCCGAACGCCATGTGGCCCGTCTGCATCGGCGGCTTCACGACGAGCGTCAGGTGGTACTTGCCCGGACCGTTCAGCTTCACGTTGTCGCCGTAGTGCGGGCCGTCGCTCGCGACCATGCCCATCAGGTCGCCTTCCGACTTCCACTTCGCGTCGCCCTGCTTCGTGAGCTTGTAGGTCACTTGCAGGTATGGCATCCAGTCGCCTTCGGCGAACCCGGTCGGATTGTTCTTGACCGCGTGGATGTCGGCCTCGAGGTGGATGTCCGAATCCGATGCCTTGCGCATCATCCCTTCCGGCTCCATCGTGATCGGCTGCAGATAAACCGCGCCGATCTCCATGCCGCCCTGGATCTGATGCTTGCCGATCGGATACTCGGCAGCCGTGGCCGACATCGCGGCCAGCGCCGCCGCTACCGCAATCCCGTTGCGGATGAAGGAAGAACCCAACATTGACACTCCTTGTTTTTATCGTCCGACCACACCCGACGGCCCCAAGCGCGGCCCGTCGGCGGTCCCTGATGCGAGAAAGAACGTTAATGCGAACTATTCTCAATAATTGCGGAGTTTAGCACCGATCCTGAACCGGAACAAACCGGCCCGCGCACCAAACCCTTGCTGGATCAGGAGCCCGATGCATCGGCGCGGGGTCAGGCGCCGCTCACGTGGTCGCCGACATTCGCGCCGAACACGCGTTCGCGCAGCAGCGCGAGCTGGTCGCGCGTCTGGGCGGCCTTCTCGAACTCGAGGTTCTTCGCGAAATCGGCCATCTGCTTCTCGAGCCGCTTGATCTCCTTCGCGATCTGCTTTTCCGACATGTCCTCGAATTTCGCGCGCTGCTGCGCCTCCTTCAGCTCCGCGCGCGCGTCGTCGACGTTGTAAACGCCGTCGATGATGTCCTTGATGCGCTTTTGCACGCCGCGCGGCGTGATGCCCATCTTTTCGTTGAACGCCACCTGCTTCGCGCGCCGGCGCTCGGTCTCGTCGATCGCGCGACGCATCGAGTCGGTGATGCGGTCCGCGTAGAGCAGCGCCTTGCCGTTGACGTTACGAGCCGCGCGGCCGATGGTCTGGATCAGCGAACGCTCGGCGCGCAGGAAACCTTCCTTGTCGGCGTCGAGGATCGCGACGAGCGACACCTCGGGAATGTCGAGGCCCTCGCGCAGCAGGTTGATCCCGACCAGCACATCGAAGGTGCCGAGCCGCAGGTCGCGGATGATCTCGACGCGCTCGACCGTGTCGATGTCGCTGTGCAGGTAGCGCACCTTCACGCCGTGGTCGGCGAGGAATTCAGTCAGCTGCTCGGCCATCCGCTTGGTCAGCACCGTGATCAGCACCCGTTCGCCGGCCTTGAC
This sequence comes from Burkholderia sp. FERM BP-3421, assembly GCF_028657905.1. Classification (NCBI taxonomy): domain Bacteria; kingdom Pseudomonadati; phylum Pseudomonadota; class Betaproteobacteria; order Burkholderiales; family Burkholderiaceae; genus Burkholderia; species Burkholderia sp. FERM BP-3421. Next base: position 1,833,078 of record NZ_CP117782.1, read on the forward strand.
CCGCGCGTTGATCTCGGTGAGCACGTCGTCGACCTGGCTGCTCGCGGGGCGCACCTCGATCTCCGGATCGACGAGCCCCGTCGGCCGCACCACCTGCTCGGCCACCTGCCCCGTCACCCGCAGCTCGTAGTCGGCGGGCGTCGCGGACACGAACACGACCTGGCGCATCTTGCGCTCGAACTCCGGAAACTTGAGCGGCCGGTTGTCGAGCGCGGACGGCAGCCGGAAGCCGTAGTCGACCAGATTCTCCTTGCGCGCGCGGTCGCCGTTATACATGCCGTTCAGCTGGCCGATCAGCACGTGCGATTCGTCGAGCAGCATCAGCGCGTCGGACGGCAGGTAATCGACGAGGGTCGGCGGCGGCTCGCCCGCCGCGGCGCCGGAGAAGTGCCGCGAGTAGTTCTCGATGCCCTTGCAGAAGCCCAGCTCGTGCAGCATCTCCAGATCGAAGCGGGTGCGCTGCTCGAGCCGCTGTGCCTCGACGAGCTTGCCTTCGCGGTGGAAAAACTCGAGCCGCTCGCGCAATTCGTCCTTGATCGTCTCGACCGCGCGCATCACGGTGTCGCGCGGCGTCACGTAGTGCGACGACGGATAGACGGTGAAACGCGGGATCTTCTGCCGCACCCGGCCTGTCAGCGGATCGAACAGCTGCAGCGACTCGACCTCGTCGTCGAACAGCTCGACCCGCACCGCCATTTCCGCGTGCTCGGCCGGGAAGATGTCGATCGTGTCGCCGCGCACCCGGAACGCGCCGCGCTGGAAGTCGGCCTCGTTGCGGTTGTACTGCATCGCGATCAGGCGCGCGATCACGTCGCGCTGGCCGAGCTTGTCGCCCGTGCGCAGCGTGAGAATCATCTGGTGATACTCGGACGGATTGCCGATACCGTAGATCGCCGACACCGTCGCGACGATCACCACGTCGCGGCGCTCCATCAGGCTCTTCGTCGCCGACAGCCGCATCTGCTCGATGTGCTCGTTGATCGACGAATCCTTCTCGATGAACAGGTCGCGCTGCGGTACGTACGCTTCCGGCTGGTAGTAGTCGTAGTACGAGACGAAATACTCGACCGCATTACGCGGAAAGAACTCGCGGAATTCCGCGTACAGCTGCGCGGCCAGCGTCTTGTTCGGGGCGAACACGATCGCCGGGCGGCCGAGCCGCGCGATCGTGTTCGCCATCGTGAAGGTCTTGCCCGAGCCGGTTACGCCGAGCAGCGTCTGGAACGACAGACCGTCCTCGACGCCTTCCACCAGCGTCTCGATCGCGGTCGGCTGGTCGCCGGCGGGCGGGTACGGCTGGTAGAGCTGGAACGGGGAGCCCTCGAACGTCACGAATTTCGATTCGTCGAGCGCCTCTTGCGTATCGGAATGATGTTCAGCCATGGGGTGCGGATCGCTGCGGAGGCAAAGGACTATTCTAGCGCGTCGCCGCCGGCCGGGCTGCTGTCGCCTCCTGCCGCGCGCCGCGTGCAAAAACCCGGCACGCCGCTGCGACATCGGCCGAAAACGCGCGGCGAATTCGCTACAATAGACGGCTGTCGCGCTTTGCCCCGCGTGCCGCCGTCGCGCGTCACGCCGCCCATGCAAGCCGCCGGGCCCAATGGCCTGACCCTCTTTCTCAACTGCTGCCGAACCATCATGTCGCTCTTCTCCGCTGTCGAACTCGCCCCTCGCGACCCGATCCTGGGTCTGAACGAAGCCTTCAACGCCGATCCGCGCCCGACCAAGGTCAACCTGGGCGTCGGCGTGTACACGAACGAAGACGGCAAGATTCCGCTGCTGCGCGCGGTCCGCGACGCGGAGAAGGTGCGGGTCGAAGCGGGCCTGCCGCGCGGCTATCTGCCGATCGACGGCATCGCCGCCTACGACGCCGCCGTGCAGAAGCTCCTGCTCGGCAACGATTCGCCGCTGATCGCGGCGGGCCGGGTCGTCACCGCCCAGGCGCTGGGCGGCACGGGCGCGCTCAAGATCGGCGCGGACTTCCTGCGCACGCTGAACCCGAACGCGAAGGTCGCGATCAGCGATCCGAGCTGGGAAAACCACCGCGCGCTGTTCGAAACGGCCGGCTTCGACGTCGTCGCCTATCCGTACTATGACGCGCAGACCAACGGCGTGAATTTCGACGGCATGCTGGCCGCGCTCGAAAGCTATGCGCCGGGCACGATCGTCGTGCTGCATGCGTGCTGCCACAACCCGACGGGCGTCGACCTGACCGACGCGCAATGGGCGCAGATCGTCGCGACCGTCAAGGCGCACAATCTGGTGCCGTTCCTCGACATCGCCTACCAGGGCTTCGGCGAAAGCATCGAGGCGGACGCGGCAGCCGTGCGCCTGTTCGCCGCTGCGGAACTGAACGTGTTCGTGTCGTCGTCGTTCTCGAAGTCGTTCTCGCTGTACGGCGAGCGCGTGGGCGCGCTGTCGATCATCACGTCGAGCAAGGACGAGGCCGCCCGCGTGCTGTCGCAGCTCAAGCGCGTGATCCGCACCAACTACTCGAACCCGCCGACCCACGGCGGCGCGATCGTCGCGGCCGTGCTCGCGTCGCCGGAACTGCACGCCGCATGGGTGCAGGAGCTGGGCGAGATGCGCGATCGCATCCGCGCGATGCGCAACGGCCTCGTCGAACGCCTGAAGACGAGCGGCGTCGACCGTGACTTCAGCTTCATCAACGCCCAGCGCGGGATGTTCTCGTACTCGGGCCTCACGTCGGCCCAGGTCGACCGCCTGCGCGAGGAGTTCGGCATCTATGCGGTCGGCACCGGCCGCATCTGTGTCGCGGCGCTCAATACCCGCAACCTCGACGCCGTCGCGAACGCCGTGGCCGCCGTGCTGAAGTAAGTTCGCGCACGCCGCCCGGCTCAAGAAAAAACGCGCTCCACGGAGCGCGTTTTTTTATTCCGGGCGGCGACGCCGGCCAAGAAGGCCGCGTCCGCCGACGTCACTGCATGAACCATCCGTGGCTGACGATGAACGACTGGCCGGTCAGCGCGGCGCTCGGGAACGCGGACAGGAACAGCACCGTCTGCGCGACGTCCTCGACCGTGGTGAACACGCCGTCCACCGTGTTGCCGAGCATCACATGCTTGATCACGTCGTCTTCGCTGATGCCGAGTTCCTTCGCCTGCTCCGGAATCTGCTTGTCGACGAGCGGCGTGCGCACGAAGCCCGGACACACCACATGCGAGCGCACGTTGTGCTTCGCGCCTTCCTTGGCCAGCACGCGCGCGAGGCCCAGCAGCCCGTGCTTCGCCGTCACATAGGCCGACTTCAGCGGCGACGCCTCGTGCGAGTGCACCGAGCCCATGTAGATCACCACGCCGCCGCGATCGTCCTTGTACATGTACTTGAGCGCCGCCTTGGTCGTCAGGAACGCGCCGTCGACGTGGATCGCCTGCATCTTCTTCCAGTCCGAGAACGCATAGTTCTCGATCGGATTCACGATCTGGATGCCCGCGTTCGACACCAGGATGTCGATCGTGCCGAAGGCCGCCGCCACCTTGTCGATCCCGCTGTTGACCGCTTCCTCGCTGGTCACGTCCATCGCGACGCCGATCGCCTTGCCGCCCGCCTGCCTGATCTGTTCCGCCACCGCGTTCGCGCCGTCCTGGTTCAGGTCCGCGATCGCCACCGCCGCGCCCGCCTTCGCCAGTTCCAGCGCGATCTCCTTGCCGATCCCGCTCGCCGCGCCCGTCACGACCGCCGTCTTGCCAGCCAAACTCGAAGCCATTCCCACGTCTCCTCAATCAGGTGAATGAAAGCATCATGTGCGGCGCGGGCCGGGCCACTCGGCACGTACCGGCAATCCGGCACGCCCGCGCGCGGACAACGCCGCTATTGTGCATGATCAGACCGCGCGCAATGGCCAAACAGGCTAAGCTTGTCAGCGGTCACGCATACGGGAGGCGCCATGAACTACCGCAGACTGGGACGTTCCGGCCTACAGGTCAGCGAGCTGTCGATCGGATCGTGGGTCACGTACGGCAACCAGGTGGATCGCCGCGCAGCCCGCGAATCGCTGGCTGCAGCGCGCGACGCCGGCGTCAACTTCTTCGACAACGCAGAGGTGTACGCCGGCGGCAAATCCGAGGAGATCATGGGCCATGCGCTGAAATCGCTGGGCTGGCCGCGCCTCAGCTACGTCGTATCGACCAAGTTCTTCTGGGGCCTGACCGAGGCGCCGAATCAATACCACACGCTGAACCGCAAATACCTGCTGCACGCGATCGACGCGTCGCTGCAACGCCTGCAGCTCGACCACGTGGATCTCGTGTTCTGCCACCGGCCCGATCCCTACACGCCGATCGAGGAAACCGTGTGGGCCATGAGCGACATGATCGCGCGCGGCAAGGCGCTCTACTGGGGCACCTCGGAGTGGAGCGCGGACGAGATCCGGACCGCCTGCGACATCGCCGAGCGCCATCATCTGCATAAGCCGGTGATGGAGCAACCGCAATACAACCTGTTCCACCGCCGCCGCGTCGAGCAGGAGTACCGTCGGCTCTACGAGGACCTCGGGATCGGGCTTACCACCTGGAGCCCGCTCGCGTCCGGGCTGCTGACCGGCAAATATCGACACGGCGTGCCCGAAGGCAGCCGGGCGCGCGTGCAGGGTTACGACTGGCTGCGCGAGCAGCTGACCGACGCGGCGAAGAACAGCATCGTCGACAAGCTCGGCCACGTCGCGGCGGAACTCGATTGCAGCATCGGCCAGCTCGCGATCGCCTGGGTGTTGAAAAATCCGCGGGTCAGCACCGTGATCACGGGCGCGTCGCGCATCGAGCAGATCGTGGAGAACATGCGGGCCGCCGACATCGCGACGCGACTCACGCCGGAGATCAAGCAGCGAATCGAGGATATCGTCGGCGATGCGTATCAATGACAGCAGTCGCCGCGGCGTCGCGTACAATACGCGACCGCTTCGGCCGGCCTGCCCACCTCCGCATCCTGTTGCGCGGTGTCGCGCGGGACGTTCGGCCCTTCCACGTTTCGCTCCGTTTGCCTGTTCGCCATGCTCAGTTATCGTCACGCCTTTCACGCCGGCAACCATGCGGATGTGCTCAAGCACGCCGTCGTCGTCCAACTGTTGCATTACCTGAACCGCAAGGACAAGTCGTATTGGTACATCGACACGCACGCGGGCGCCGGCGTTTACTCCCTGTTGGACGGCTACGCGGCGAAAACCGCTGAATCCGGCACCGGCATCGGCAAGCTGTGGGACGCGGATGATCTGCCGGCCGCGCTCGGCGACTACCTCGACGAAGTCCACGCGCTGAACGACGACGGCACGCTGCGCTACTACCCCGGCTCGCCCTATCTCGCATGGCGCCTGATGCGCGAACAGGACCGCATGCGGCTGTTCGAACTGCACACGACGGAAATCGATGTGCTGCGCCACAATTTCCGTGATGCCGGCCGGCGCGCGATGATCTATGCGGGGGATGGTTTCGAAGGAATCAAGGCGCTGCTGCCGCCGCCGCCGCGGCGCGCGCTGGTGCTCATCGATCCGTCCTACGAGGACAAGCGCGATTATGCGCGCGCGCTGAGCTGCGTCGAAGAAGCACTCAAGCGCTTTGCGACCGGATGCTATGCCGTGTGGTATCCGCAGGTGAGCCGCCCCGAGTCGCAGAAATTCCCTGATCACCTGAAGCGCCTGCAACCGAACAACTGGCTGCACCTGACGCTGACCGTGAGTCGGCCGCCGACGGACGGTTATGGGCTGTTCGGCAGCGGCATGTTCATTCTGAATCCGCCTTACACGCTGGTGGATTCAATGCGGGAAGCCCTTCCCTATCTCGTCGAGGCGCTGGGCCAGGACGACGGCGCAAGCTTTTCGATCGAGCATCGGAGCAGCTGACGCCGAATGCCGCGCCTCACTGGCGCGGCTGCCTCGGTGGGAGTTGGGGCTGCGGCTGGGCGCCGTTCCATGCCGGGACCTGGACATAGGGCGCCACGATCACGGGCATGACGGAGTTGGGCGCCAATTCCGCAGGGGCGGTCATCTGAGCAGGCGTCGCAATCGGCGCGCGCGACAGTGGCGCGTTCTGCAACACGATTCCGCTCTTGCCGTCGTGTATGCCGGCCTGGGTATCGAGCACCAGCGGCGGCCGGGACGGCTCTGCGCGAGCCGACAGGAACGCGCCCGAGAGCAAGACGCCAAACCCGCAGGTTACGAGGCGGACGAGGCTTTGAGGTAGTCGCATGTCACGCGAAGTCTTCCGACTGAGGTAGCAGATACGCCACCATAGCGCCGCTGTCCGCGACGCGCCAGTCATTCCGTGGACAAAAAGACAAAGCCCCGACGATACGGGGCTTGATTGTCATTGCGCCGGAACGGGCGCGATACTGCAGCGAAACCGAGGCTTACAGCGAGTAGCCGTTGGTTTCCAGCGCGCGGATGCGCTGCTCGAGCTGAACGATGTCGCTCGACGATGCCAGGTAGGCTTCGCGGCGGGTGCGTTCTGCGGTTTCAAACCAGGTGCTCAGCTTCTCGATGACGTATGCAAACATGATGGCTCTCCAAGGAAGATAAAGATCCCTGGTGAATCGGCGTCAGGGATATCCCGTATAGGGTTAACCCCATTATAGCCACAATGCACCAACTTGCCAGTGAAATGCTCGAATGCCGACCATTCCATTTTGGAATACATGCCGTGTTCCAGGCATAAACGATTGATTCTTCAGCACAATCCTCATGTTCGCGGCGTTCTGTCACGGCGTTGGGGTGCACTATTTCGGTGCATCACAGCACGTCGCCAAACCTTCCAGGATCGGACAATCGGGACGCTCATCCCCGTGGCAATGCGCGGCGAGGTTCGCGAGGGTGTTCCTCATGTCCGTCAACTCGGCGATACGGCTGTTCAATTCCGCCACGTGCTCGAGCGCGATCGCCTTCACTTCCGCGCTTGCCCTTGAGCGGTCCTGCCAAAGCGCCAGCAACTTACGGATGTCGTCGACCGCAAAACCCAGCCTGCGGGCCTGGCGAATGAACCGCAGCAAATGAACGTCGTCGTCCTGGTAGACCCGGTAACCGGCATCGGTTCGCTTGCTCGCGCTCAGCAAACCCACGCTTTCGTAGTATCGGATCATCTTCGCGCTGACGCCCGAGGCGCGCGCCGCTGCTCCAATGTTCACACTGCCTCCCAATCCACTATGGTGAGATCTTAGCTCGTTCGGAGAGACGACATGGCTCAATGGAAGCGCAAGTCTTCGTGCAGTTAACTGAGGAAGCGCTGCTTCATGGCTGCGCGCGCAACGAACCGGACGTCGCCCGCGATTCATCGCCCGGTCCTGATCCGGGTCGGACGGTGTCTGTGGGGAACCGGGAGAATTCTGGCGCGCAAAAAGCAAAACCCCCGCCGGATGGGCGGGGGTTTTGGCAGAGGGAGCCTGACGATTACCTACTTTCACACGGGCAATCCGCACTATCATCGGCGTAGAGTCGTTTCACGGTCCTGTTCGGGATGGGAAGGGGTGGGACCGACTCGCTATGGTCATCAGGCAAAGAGGGTTGTCGCGCTGCTTCGCAACGCGACCAATCCGGGAAGAAGCAGTAATTTTGGGGTTGTGAGGTTGTATCTCACACGTACGCGGTACTTCAACCGTCGTACGTCGAGTGCCTTGCACTCGACGCTCGATGTCCGTCTGCGCTGAAGCGCTGACGTGCATCGAGACAGACTTGTTATAGGATCAAGCCTTACGGGCAATTAGTATCAGTTAGCTGAACGCATTACTGCGCTTACACACCTGACCTATCAACGTCCTGGTCTCGAACGACCCTTCAAGGAGGTCAAGCCTCCAGGGATATCTCATCTCAAGGCGAGTTTCCCGCTTAGATGCTTTCAGCGGTTATCTCTTCCGAACATAGCTACCCGGCGATGCCACTGGCGTGACAACCGGTACACCAGAGGTTCGTCCACTCCGGTCCTCTCGTACTAGGAGCAGCCCCCTTCAAATATCCAACGCCCACGGCAGATAGGGACCAAACTGTCTCACGACGTTTTAAACCCAGCTCACGTACCTCTTTAAATGGCGAACAGCCATACCCTTGGGACCGGCTACAGCCCCAGGATGAGATGAGCCGACATCGAGGTGCCAAACACCGCCGTCGATATGAACTCTTGGGCGGTATCAGCCTGTTATCCCCAGAGTACCTTTTATCCGTTGAGCGATGGCCCTTCCATACAGAACCACCGGATCACTATGACCTGCTTTCGCACCTGCTCGACTTGTCGGTCTCGCAGTTAAGCACGCTTATGCCATTGCACTATCAGCACGATTTCCGACCGTACCTAGCGTACCTTCGTACTCCTCCGTTACGCTTTGGGAGGAGACCGCCCCAGTCAAACTGCCTACCATGCACTGTCCCCGATCCGGATCACGGACCAAGGTTAGAACCTCAAACAAACCAGGGTGGTATTTCAGGACGGCTCCACCGAAACTAGCGTTCCGGTTTCATAGCCTCCCACCTATCCTACACAGATCGGTTCAAAGTCCAATGCAAAGCTACAGTAAAGGTTCATGGGGTCTTTCCGTCTAGCCGCGGGTAGATTGCATCATCACAAACACTTCAACTTCGCTGAGTCTCGGAGGAGACAGTGTGGCCATCGTTACGCCATTCGTGCAGGTCGGAACTTACCCGACAAGGAATTTCGCTACCTTAGGACCGTTATAGTTACGGCCGCCGTTTACCGGGACTTCAATCAAGAGCTTGCACCCCATCATTTAATCTTCCGGCACCGGGCAGGCGTCACACCCTATACGTCCACTTTCGTGTTTGCAGAGTGCTGTGTTTTTATTAAACAGTCGCAGCCACCAGTTTATTGCAACCCTTCACCCTTTGCGCAGGGCATCAAGCTACAAGGGCGTACCTTATCCCGAAGTTACGGTACCAATTTGCCGAGTTCCTTCTCCCGAGTTCTCTCAAGCGCCTTAGAATACTCATCTCGCCCACCTGTGTCGGTTTGCGGTACGGTCATTGTTAAACTGAAGCTTAGAGGCTTTTCTTGGAACCACTTCCAATTGCTTCGCTTCCTAAGAAGCTCGCGCCACACCCTTGAATTCTGCACCCGGATTTGCCTAAGTGCCTTCTCCAATGCAGCGACCGGGACTTCCAACACCCGGACAACCTTCCGCGATCCGTCCCCCCATCGCATTTAACAATGGTGCAGGAATATTGACCTGCTTCCCATCAGCTACGCATTTCTGCCTCGCCTTAGGGGCCGACTCACCCTACGCCGATGAACGTTGCGTAGGAAACCTTGGGCTTACGGCGAGGGGGCCTTTCACCCCCTTTATCGCTACTCATGTCAGCATTCGCACTTCCGATACCTCCAGCACGCTTTTCAACGCACCTTCGCAGGCTTACGGAACGCTCTCCTACCATGCACAACTAGTGTGCATCCGCAGCTTCGGTATATAGCTTAGCCCCGTTACATCTTCCGCGCAGGACGACTCGATCAGTGAGCTATTACGCTTTCTTTAAAGGGTGGCTGCTTCTAACCTCCTGACTGTTTTAGCCTTCCCACTTCGTTTCCCACTTAGCTATATTTGGGGACCTTAGCTGGCGGTCTGGGTTGTTTCCCCTCTTGACACCGGACGTTAGCACCCGATGTCTGTCTCCCGTGATTGCACTCTTCGGTATTCGGAGTTTGCTATGGCGGGGTAATCTGCAATAGACCCCCCAACCATGACAGTGCTCTACCCCCGAAGGTGAGACACGAGGCACTACCTAAATAGTTTTCGGAGAGAACCAGCTATTTCCAAGTTTGTTTAGCCTTTCACCCCTATCCACAGCTCATCCCCTAACTTTTCAACGTTAGTGGGTTCGGACCTCCAGTACGTGTTACCGCACCTTCATCCTGGCCATGGATAGATCACTTGGTTTCGGGTCTACGCCCAGCAACTGAACGCCCTATTCGGACTCGCTTTCGCTACGCCTGCCCTATACGGTTAAGCTTGCTACTGAACGTAAGTCGCTGACCCATTATACAAAAGGTACGCCGTCACCCGTTTCCAGGCTCCGACTGTTTGTATGCATGCGGTTTCAGGATCTATTTCACTCCCCTCCCGGGGTTCTTTTCGCCTTTCCCTCACGGTACTGGTTCACTATCGGTCGATCACGAGTATTTAGCCTTGGAGGATGGTCCCCCCCCATCTTCAGACAGGATTTCACGTGTCCCGCCCTACTTTTCGTACACTTAGTTCTTTCTCGCTGTTTTCGTCTACAGGGCTATCACCTGCTATGGCCGCACTTTCCAGAGCGTTCGACTAACAACAAAAATAAAGAGTACAGGCTGATCCCATTTCGCTCGCCACTACTTTGGGAATCTCGGTTGATTTCTTTTCCTGCGGTTACTTAGATGTTTCAGTTCACCGCGTTCGCTTCACATAGCCTATGTATTCAGCTATGGATACTCCAGAAGGAGTGGGTTTCCCCATTCGGACATCTACGGATCAATGCTTGTTTGCCAGCTCCCCGTAGCTTTTCGCAGGCTACCGCGTCCTTCATCGCCTGTGATCGCCAAGGCATCCACCACATGCACTTATTCGCTTGACCCTATAACGAGTCTGTCTCGTCTTTCGACTTACAGCCGTTACAGGTTGAGTTCTCGCGTTGTGCCGTATTCCAATTGAGCCGAACATGAAGTTCGAATCATCTTGAGATACATCGATACAATCACAACCCGGATAGTTTTCACGTCCATCTCAAGACGCTTCCGCTATCCAAATTACTTACTTCTTCCAGATTGTTAAAGAACGACAGCCGATATGGTATTACTCATATCACTCTGACTGGCTCAATCGCCAATGACAAAAGTTCGATCACGTCGAACGCTTGTCATTGAAGATTGGTGGAGGCAGACGGGATCGAACCGACGACCCCCTGCTTGCAAAGCAGGTGCTCTCCCAGCTGAGCTATGCCCCCATACAGAGACTTCCTCAGGTTTCTGCCCGCGGTTAGCGGCACAGTACCGAAGCACTGAACCATCACACGTCAGACAACTTGGTGGGTCTGGTTGGATTCGAACCAACGACCCCCGCCTTATCAAGACGGTGCTCTAACCGACTGAGCTACAGACCCCTGAGTCTGTCTTGATAAACAGCCGATAAGCGTGAGCGCTCAACTTTGTGCGAAGCTCGAGAAAGGAGGTGATCCAGCCGCACCTTCCGATACGGCTACCTTGTTACGACTTCACCCCAGTCATGAATCCTACCGTGGTGACCGTCCTCCTTGCGGTTAGACTAGCCACTTCTGGTAAAACCCACTCCCATGGTGTGACGGGCGGTGTGTACAAGACCCGGGAACGTATTCACCGCGGCATGCTGATCCGCGATTACTAGCGATTCCAGCTTCATGCACTCGAGTTGCAGAGTGCAATCCGGACTACGATCGGTTTTCTGGGATTAGCTCCCCCTCGCGGGTTGGCAACCCTCTGTTCCGACCATTGTATGACGTGTGAAGCCCTACCCATAAGGGCCATGAGGACTTGACGTCATCCCCACCTTCCTCCGGTTTGTCACCGGCAGTCTCCTTAGAGTGCTCTTGCGTAGCAACTAAGGACAAGGGTTGCGCTCGTTGCGGGACTTAACCCAACATCTCACGACACGAGCTGACGACAGCCATGCAGCACCTGTGTATCGGTTCTCTTTCGAGCACTCCCGAATCTCTTCAGGATTCCGACCATGTCAAGGGTAGGTAAGGTTTTTTCGCGTTGCATCGAATTAATCCACATCATCCACCGCTTGTGCGGGTCCCCGTCAATTCCTTTGAGTTTTAATCTTGCGACCGTACTCCCCAGGCGGTCAACTTCACGCGTTAGCTACGTTACTAAGGAAATGAATCCCCAACAACTAGTTGACATCGTTTAGGGCGTGGACTACCAGGGTATCTAATCCTGTTTGCTCCCCACGCTTTCGTGCATGAGCGTCAGTATTGGCCCAGGGGGCTGCCTTCGCCATCGGTATTCCTCCACATCTCTACGCATTTCACTGCTACACGTGGAATTCTACCCCCCTCTGCCATACTCTAGCTTGCCAGTCACAAATGCAGTTCCCAGGTTAAGCCCGGGGATTTCACATCTGTCTTAACAAACCGCCTGCGCACGCTTTACGCCCAGTAATTCCGATTAACGCTCGCACCCTACGTATTACCGCGGCTGCTGGCACGTAGTTAGCCGGTGCTTATTCTTCCGGTACCGTCATCCCCCCGGGGTATTAGCCCAAAGGATTTCTTTCCGGACAAAAGTGCTTTACAACCCGAAGGCCTTCTTCACACACGCGGCATTGCTGGATCAGGGTTTCCCCCATTGTCCAAAATTCCCCACTGCTGCCTCCCGTAGGAGTCTGGGCCGTGTCTCAGTCCCAGTGTGGCTGATCGTCCTCTCAGACCAGCTACTGATCGTCGCCTTGGTAGGCCTTTACCCCACCAACTAGCTAATCAGCCATCGGCCAACCCTATAGCGCGAGGTCCGAAGATCCCCCGCTTTCATCCGTAGATCGTATGCGGTATTAATCCGGCTTTCGCCGGGCTATCCCCCACTACAGGACATGTTCCGATGTATTACTCACCCGTTCGCCACTCGCCACCAGGTGCAAGCACCCGTGCTGCCGTTCGACTTGCATGTGTAAGGCATGCCGCCAGCGTTCAATCTGAGCCAGGATCAAACTCTTCAGTTCAATACCTGTTACTGTTTTTCGGTTTCGTTAGAAACCGGTCGCTCACTCAAAGCTGACAGGTATATGAATTGCTTCATAAACCTGACTTACTTTAGTGTGAGACTCTTGATACTTTTGCTTGATCCGATCCGAAGATCAGACTCGCATCCCATCAAGCGCCCACACTTATCGGCTGTTAATTTTTAAAGAGCACATCTGCGAGGCGGGCCGGACTTCTTATCGACCTTCTCAGCAGCGCTGCGTTTTCAGCAGCAGAGAAGTGAGATTATGATCAATTCAGAGCAGCGCGTCAACAACTTTTTTCATCGCGCTGATCGTCCTGCTATCGATCAACCATCTTTGCCCAACACGCTTGAAACCCGCGCCAGGCTTTGCTTCTCTTCCTTCGCGCTGCGTTTCCGTTAGCGCGAAAGAGGCGTGATTGTAGGCACGCTTTTCCCGCCGCGCAAGCCCTTTCGTGAAAGATTTTTAAACGTCGCAAAACTGAAGCGCGCGACCCGCGCATCGCTCTATATAGCGGTCCTCCCGGCGACACGCTGACAAGCCCGCGCCGCCAAGCCGCTTAATATGCGCGGATCGGACTAGAATGACGGGTTCTCCGCATCCAACCACGTCCAACTATGCGCCAGCGAATCGCCAAACGCCTCCCTCCCGATGCCGACAAACTCGTCGGCCTGTCGCTCGCGCTGTTCGCCTCCGGCAGCCGCATCGAGGATCGCTTCTGGGAAACCAAGCTCGATGCCCTGCTCGCGAAGATCGTGCGCAATGGGAATCAGACCACGCTCGACGCCGCACTCGACCATCTCCAGCAGAATCATCCCGACGCCTACGGCGCGCTCGCCGACATGGCCGAGACCCACAGCGAATCGCTGCGGGTCGAACACGAAGGCCAGCCCTATGAGGCACTGCTCGTCGCGGTGCCCGTGCTCGCCTGGACCCGCTACATGATTCCGTCCGGCTCGCTCAAGGCCGACGCCTCCGATGCGCTGCGCACTCACCTGCAAGCCCACGTCCTCGCACGCGACACGCTGGTCGCCATGGCGCCGTTCCTGTACAGCATCGATCAATTGCCCCGCCATCACGTCGAGACCTACCGCCTGGCCCAGCAACTCACGCATGCCGCGCTCGGCGGACATCCGGTCAAGCTCAACCACGGCGACCTGCCGGAAACCTCGCCCATTCTTGCCGATCCGCGCTTTCTGCTCGCCGTCGTCGCGGCGCCCGCCGGCGCCCCGTTGTTCCGCTGGCAGGAAGAGGACGGCAATGCGCGCATCGAACGTGGCCAATGTCTTGAACAATGGGCGGCCCAGGGCGGCGCCAACCTGGCCAACGCCCTGCCCGGTTGCGAATTCGAATCCCTGCTGCCCGACGCCTACTACTCGGCCTGCCGCGACGCCGACGAGCGCATCCGCCCCCACACCGTGCGCACCGCCATTCGTTATCTTTTCGACACAATCGGCGCAGCGCCTCAAGAACTGCGCGCAGTGATCGCCGGCTTCGGCGAGCGGCGTGTCGACGAGTACCGGGTCGGCTTCACCCGACGCGGCGCCAACGACGTGATCTATGGCGTGGTCTGGCCGCTCTACGGCCGCGAGAACGGCGACGCCGCGATCGACGAAGCGACCGTAGACGCCGACGCCCCCGTCGAAGGTCCGCTCGAGGAGATCGCGACGCTGCTGCGGGACGCCGGCGTCACCGAGATCCGACGCCATGCCGGCCGCTTCGAGCCCGAGTACTGCGACGACTGCGGCGTGCCGCTTTACGCCGACCCGCTCGGCGAGATCGTGCACGCTGAAATGCCCGAAGACGCCTCGCCCGCCCAGCCGCACTTCCACTGAGCATCGGATCGCCGCCTCGGCCACCGCAAAAAGCCGCCCCGCGATACCGCGGCGCGGCTTTTTGCTTCTCTGTGAGTACGAATTGTCTTATGCCTTTTAGCCAGGCCGACATTTCGTAAGGAGTTTGTCATGATGGGATCCGTGACAGATCGACGCTCCTCCTACTCAGACAATAGAGGCAGAACATGCGATTCCTGGTGCTCAACGCCGACGCCGAGCGGCGCGACGGACTCAAGACCCTCCTCAAGCAGATCGCCCGGCAGGCCGGCTACAACGATGCAAAGGACTGGCACCAGGCTCGGCGGCTCCTCGCCCACCACAGTTTCGACCTCATCACGGTCGACTGGCACGACATCAAGCGCCTCGGCGACCTGAGCCAGCTGTGCGAAGCCTGCGCCCCCGCCCCGGTCGCGGTGCTGACCGACGATGCCTCGCCCGAGCAGGCGCAGGCGCTGTTCAAGGCCGGCGTGTTCGGCGTGATTCCGCGCACCACGCGCCCGCATCTCATCATCCGCGCGCTCGAGATGGTCCTGCTCGGCGGCCACTATGTCCCACCCGGCGCACTCGATCTGACCAACGCGCCCTCCGCCGGCCGCGACGCGCACGTGCAGGAATTGATCGACGAACTGCCGCGCAAGCGGCAGGCCACGCGCAGCCTGCTCTCTCCGCGGCAGGCGCAGATCATGCGCTTCGTCCACATGGGCAACACCAACAAGATGATCGCGCGCACGCTCGGCATCAGCGAAGGCACGGTCAAGATTCACCTCGCCAGCATCTTCCAGCAGCTCGGCGCCACCAATCGCGCCGCCGCGGTCGCGATCTACAACGGCTGGCTGCCCCCGCATCTCGAAGTATTGCTATCGGCCCGCCACGGCGCACCGAAACCCGCGCTGGGCGCGCCCTGTCCGGTTCCGCTGCGCCTCGCCACCCAGCGCAAGTACCCACGCGCCGCCGACGACGACACCACGCCCCAGCCGATGGCCGCCGAACCACGCGCGCCCTTCAAGCCCAGCTAGCAACGCTCGGCCGGCAAAATCAGGGCCGCTCGCTGAATCCATTCCCATTTTTGAGATTCAACGAGTAATATAAAAACATGGGTTTCCTGTACACGCCGCTTCCGTTCTGGGTCGCCGTCGGTGGCTGGATCGCCGCCGTGGCTCTGCTCGCGCTCGCGCTGTGGAGAGCCCCGTTCAAGCGCCTGCAGGACGCCACGCTGCAACACGTCTGGCTCGCGCTCGTCACCGCGATCGCCGTGCTGTGGGCGTCCAACGCCTGGCTCGACGACGGCCTCGTCATGCATCTGCTCGGCGCCACGCTGCTCGTCACCCTGTTCGACTGGACCCTCGCGCTGGTCGGCACCGCCGTCATCACCGGCGTCGCCGCCGTCATCTTCGATACGACCTGGCCCGGCGTCGGCCTGACCTATCTCGTGTACGGCGCCCTGCCCGTCGCCGTCTCCGCGCTGCTGCAGCGCGCCACCATCGCCTGGCTGCCGCACAACCTGCCGGCCTTCATCATCGGCCAGGGTTTCGTCACGCCACTCATCGCGGTCGGCGCGGTCGCGGGCGCCGCGGCGGGCGTGCAGATCGCGCTCGTCGGCGGCGACCCCGCCGTGCTGCCGGCCGGATACGCGCTCAACACCCTGCTGCTCGCGCTCGGCGAAGCGTGGTTCACCGGCATGGCGACCGCGCTCATCGCGGTCTACAAGCCGGCCTGGGTCACGACCTTCGACGTGCGCCGCTACCGCCTCGGCGGCCCCCGCGCCTGAGTGCCGGCGCCGCACCTCGCTCGGACAAAACGCGCATCCGTCCTAAGGGCGCACAACAATTTTGCGCTAAGATTGAACTCCTGCCCGACATCGGACCTCTTACGTGCCCGGTGTCTCTATCGCGCTTATCTCATACCTAGATGGACAGCTTCCCCGCCTCGTACCGCCTATTGGGCGTGCTCGGCAAGCTGGCGGCCTGCATCACGGGCCTGTCGCTTGCATGCGCCACCCCGGCGCTCGCCGACCTGCTCGACCAGCGCGCCGAAATGATCAACAAGTACGTGAACGAGATGCATGCCGATCCGCTCGTCGCGGATTGCGCGGCGCATGGCAATTTCATCGCCAGCACCTCCAATGCGTTCGATCACGTCGAATTCCCGTCCAGCGCCTTCGACCCGAGCAGCGCCACGATCACGCCCTGGAACGATTCGTTCGACCAGGGCAAGCAACGCGTCAAGGTCGACAACATCGTCACCGTCGAAGGGCTCGGCATCAGCAACAACGGCAGCGACCCGGCGCACCTCAAGTTCCGCTGCGGCTACGTCGGCACGCAGATGCTCGCGTTCAGCTGGAACGATCCGGTGCCGCCCGCCCGGGCGCATGTCGAGCGCCCCGCGTCGTCGAATAAGAAATTGAAGGCCCATGCCGGCAAGGGCAAAGGCAAGTCGAAAGCGAAGGCCCCGGGCAAGGGCGGCGGCAAGAAAGCCGCGACCACGAAGAAATCGGGCACCCAGAAGAAGGCCGTCAAGAAATCGACGGCAAAGAAGAGTGCGTAAGCGCCGCTTTCCCGCGGGCAGGAAAAAGCCGGAGCATGCTCCGGCTTTTTCCATGTCCAGGCCCGCCGTGCGGACCGCTGTCGCTGGTCAGCAGAACTTCTGCACCTGGTTCAGCACCGCCAGCAACATCGCGGCACCGAGCGACGCGCTGCGCTCGCCGTTCCAGCCCACCCGCTCGTCGGGCAGATTGGCGTTGTCCTTGAACGGCATCTCCAGCGTCAGCGACAAGCAGCCATATTGGTGGCCGACGTACTTCGACGCCAGCTTCAGCGCGTCTTCCTTATACTTCGACGCCGCATAGCCGTACTGATCCTGGAAATCCGGGCTCGCCTGCTTGAACGCCTCGATGAAAGCCGCCTGCTCGATCCGCTGCTGCTCGGTGAAGCCCGGCAGCATCTCGGAGCCCGCGACAAACACATAGGGCAGATCCTCGTCCCCGTGGATGTCGAAGAACATGTCGCAACCGGTCGCCGCGATCGCCTCGCGCACCACCAGCACCTCGGGGCTGCGCGCGGCATCCGGCTCCATCCACTCGCGGTTCAGGTTCGCGCCGGCCGCGTTGGTGCGCAGGTTCCCGAGCACGCTGCCGTCGGGATTCATGTTCGCGACGATATGGAAGGTCGCGAGATCGTAGAGCCTGCGCGCAACCGGATCGCCCGCCCAGTCGCCCCAGCCCGCCAGCCGCTTGACCAGGCCCTCGACGAACCATTCCGCCATCGATTCGCCCGGATGCTGCCGCGCGATGATCCACACCTTTTTCTTCGGCACCTCGGTCTCTTCCGGCGTGCCCAGCACCAGCAGGGAGATCGGCCGGCCTTCGACCGTCCGCCCCAACTCGACCACATTCGCCTGCGGCATCTGCTGCACCGCGCCGAGGAACTCCGAATGCCGCTCCTCGCCGTACGGCTCGAAGTACGCGTAGTAGATGCTGTCGAATTCCGGCGTATGGTCGATGGTCAGCACGGTGCCGTCGTACGAGGTCGGCACGCGGAACCAGTTGACCCGGTCGTAGCTCGCGGCCGCCCGGTAGTCCCGCCAGCCGGATGGGTACGCGCAGGCATGCGCGTTCTCGAAGCGCATCACGCAGCGTTCGCCGCGCGCGCCCGACAGGCGGAAATAAAACCATTGCGCGAACTCGGCCCGGCTGTCGCCGCGCACGCGCAGACGGATCTCGTCCGCGCGCTCGCACGACACGACGTCGATGGCGCCCGCGTCGAAGTTGCTGGTGATCGAGAGGTTCATTGCATCTCCTTGTGCCGGACGGTCTCGTGAACCGTCCGGGCGATTAGGCGCCGATTCGCCGGCGAAACACATAAGTGGCATCGTTCGAGGCCGCCGCATCGAACGCATAGCCTTCCGTCGCGAACGCCTTCAGGCCGTCCGGCGTCGCGATGCGGTTCTCGACCACATGGCGCGCCATCAGGCCGCGCGCGCGCTTCGCATGGAAGCTGATGATCTTGTAGCGGCCACCCTTCCAATCCTCGAACACCGGCGTGACCACCGGCGCGTCGAGCAGCTTCGGCTTCACCGAGCGGAAATATTCGGTCGATGCGCAGTTGACCAGCACGCGCGACGCGCCTTCGCGCGCATTCAGCTGCGTATTCAACGCCTGCGTGATGCGCTCGCCCCAGAACGCGTACAGATCCTTGCCGCGCGCATTCTCGAAGCGCGTGCCCATTTCGAGCCGGTACGGCTGCAGCAGGTCGAGCGGCCGCAGCAGCCCGTAGAGCCCCGACAGCACGCGCACGTGACGCTGTGCGTAGTCGAGATCGGCGGCCGACAGCGAGCGCGCGTCGAACCCTTCGTAGACGTCGCCGTTGAACGCGAGCACCGCCTGTTTCGCATTCGCGGGGCTGAACGTGCGCGACCAGTCGGCGTAGCGTTGGAAATTCAGCTGCGCGAGCGGATCCGAGATATCCATCAGGCTCGCGATCTGCTGCGGCGACAGCGCGCGCAGTTCATCGACCAGTTCGGCCGCGTCTTCGATGAAATCCGGGAGCGTATGTGCCTGAATATGGGGCGGCGTGTCGTAGTCGAGCGATTTCGCGGGAGAGAGAACGATTATCATAGAGGCTCGCAGGCACGTCGTGCCGTGCGGTCAGACGAAAACTACCGATTGTAACGAATGCCCAGCTCCAACGTGCCGCGCACCGTGGTACTCGATTCGAATGTCTGGATCGACATCCTCGTGTTCGACGACCCCGCCGCCCGCCCGATCCGCGCCGCCCTCGAGGCAGGCGCGCTCGTCGCGCTGATCGACGCGCGCTGCCTGAACGAACTCGAGCGCGTGCTCGACTACCCGCAGTTCCGCGCGCGCGCGGTCGACAAGGCCGCCGCGCTCGCCACGGTCGCGCGGCTCGCCCGCCTGGTCGCGCCCGCGCCGGACGCACCGGAAGCGCCGGTCGGCCGGCCCTTGCCCAAGTGCAAGGACCGCGACGACCAGAAGTTCCTCGAGCTCGCGCATGCCGCGCGCGCCGAGTGGCTGGTGTCGAAGGACCGTGCGCTGCTGAAGCTCGCGCGCCGCACCGAACGCGACTTCGGCTTCCGGATCGCGCAGCCCGCGCCGTTCACGGCGGCCTGCGCGCTCGCCGACGGAGAGCCCGCCCCCGTCTGATCGTCACGCCGCGCCTTGCCGTCCCGTTACCGTTTCGCACTTTCCATCCAGTACGCCACGATGAACGCACCTCACGACATGCCGACGACGCCGCACTTTCCCTCCCGCCTGCCCGAGGTGGGCACGACCATCTTCACGGTCATGAGCGCGCTTGCCACCGAAGCGGGCGCAGTCAACCTCGGACAGGGTTTCCCGGATTTCGGCTGCGACCCGCGCATCGTCGATGCGGTGTCGGACGCGATGCGCGACGGGCACAACCAATACCCGCCGATGGCAGGCGTCGCGCCCCTGCGCGAAGTGATCGCCGACAAGATCGCCCAGCTCTACGGCCGCCGCTACGACCCCGCGAGCGAGATCACCATCACGGCGGGCGCCACCCAGGCGCTGCTGACGGCGATCCTGTGCGCGGTCCATCCCGGCGACGAGGTGATCGTCGTCGAGCCGACCTACGACAGCTACCTGCCGTCGATCGCGCTCGCGGGCGGCACGCCCGTGTTCGTGACGCTCGAAGCGCCCGACTATGCGATCCCGTTCGACCGCCTCGCCGCCGCGATCACGCCGCGCACCCGCCTGATCCTGATCAACACGCCGCACAATCCGACCGGCACGGTCTGGCGCGACAGCGACATGCGCAAGCTGGAAGAGATCGTGCGCGGCACCAACCTGCTGATCCTGTCCGACGAGGTGTACGAGCACATGGTGTACGACGGCGAGCGGCACGAGAGCGTCGCGCGCTATCCGGAGCTGGCCGCGCGCAGCTTCATCGTGTCGAGCTTCGGCAAGACCTTCCACGTGACGGGCTGGAAGGTCGGCTACGTGGCCGCGCCCGCCGCGCTGACGGCGGAATTCCGCAAGGTCCACCAATTCAACGTATTCACCGTGAACACGCCGATGCAGGTCGGCCTCGCCGCCTACCTGCGCGATCCGCAGCCATATCTGACGCTGCCCGCGTTCTACCAGAAGAAGCGCGACTTCTTCCGCGCGGGGCTGGCCGGCTCGCGCTTCAAGCTGCTGCCGTGCACCGGCACCTACTTCCAGTGCGTCGACTACTCGGCGATCAGCGACCTGCCGGAAGCGGAGTTCTCGAAATGGCTGACGACCGAGATCGGCGTCGCCGCGATCCCGGTGTCCGCGTTCTACCACGCGCCGCACGAATCGGGCGTCGTGCGTTTCTGCTTCGCGAAACAGGAACAGACGCTCGCCGCCGCGCTCGAACGGCTCGCGCGCCTCTGAGCGCCTGACGCACGGGCGGCCCGCCGCCCGTGCGTCATCCCGCCTACTTGGCGGCGTCCTGGAACGCCTTGCGTTCCTCCGCCACGCGTCGCACGGCCGGCCGTTCGCCGAGCCGCTTCGCGTAGTCCTTCCAGTCGATCCCCGCCGCGAGCACGAAGTCGCGCCCGAAGACCTGCTTGGTCGCCAGTCCGACGAGCGGCAAGTGCACATAGGCGACGACGTCGGCGATCCCGAACGCGTCACCATACGCGTACGGCGTGAAGGTCGTCAGTTGCTTCAGCGCATCGAGCGCGTGCGTGAGGCGCGCCTCGACGCGCCGCTTGGTCCCGTCGCTCACCGTGCCGCCGAAGAACGCCTCCGGGTACACCTCGCGCGCGGGCAGCTCGATGTACAGCTCGAGACAGGTGATCAGCTCGCGCACCTTGGCGGCCGCGTACGGATCGGCCGGGAAAATGCCCAGCTCCGGATGGCGCGCCGCCAGGTATTCGATGATCGCCTGCGATTCGCTGATCGGACCGGACTCGGTGCGCAGGAACGGCACCTTGCCGAACGGCGACGCGGCCAGCGAGGCCGGATCGGCGAGCGGCAGCCCCAACCGCTCCTCCTCGAACGGGATGCCGAATTCGAGCAGGGCCAGCTTGGCCTTGTTGTAGTAATTGGACAGAGGGAAACCACACAGCTGCAACATGAGACGCCTCCTTTTTATGGGAACGTCGGCCGCATCCAGCCCCGTGCCGGCCCGCCGACGCCACGTCGAAAAGCACGTTCGTGCTAGTCTAAGACAAGTTCGGCACTTGTCATGCATCATCATCGATCCGGGCGCCGCATCCCGGCTGCCCGCCCCGCCCCTGCCCAGGAGACCCGCATGAGCGCAGCCCTGCTCGCATCGCGCCCGCCCGAAAGCGAATCGACTCTCGTCCTCACGCTGTCCAACCCCGGTGCGCGCAATGCGCTGCATCCCGACATGTACGCCGCCGGCCTGGAAGCGCTCAACACCGCCGAGCGCGATCCGGCGATCCGCGCGGTCGTGCTGACCGGCGCGAACCGTTTCTTCTGCGCGGGCGGCAACCTGAACCGCCTGCTCGATAATCGCGCGAAGGACCCGGCCCTGCAGGCGGAAAGCATCGACCTGCTCGGCGAATGGGTGACAGCGCTGCACACCGCGACCAAGCCCGTGATCGCCGCGGTCGACGGCGCGGCGGCGGGCGCCGGCTTCTCGCTCGCGCTCGCGTGCGACCTGATCGTCGCGGGCGACGACGCGAAATTCCTGATGTCCTACGCGCGCGTCGGGCTCACGCCGGACGGTGGCGGCTCGTGGTTCCTCGCGCGCGCGCTGCCGCGCACGCTGGCCGCCGAGATCCTGTTCGAAGGCAAGCCGGCCAGCGCCGCCCGGCTGCACGCGCTCGGCGTCGTCAACCGGCTTGCGAAGCCCGGCACCGCGCGCGAGGCCGCGATCGCGTGGGCCGACGAACTCGGCGCCATTTCGCCGCACGCCCTCACCGGCATCAAGACGCTGCTCGCCGATGCGCCCGACCGGCCGCTCGCGACCCAACTGATCGCCGAACGCGATCAATTCCTCGCCGCGCTCTATCATCCGGACGCGCTCGAGGGCATTACCGCCTTTCTCGAAAAACGCACGCCTATCTACAAACGTTGATGTCCGCCATGTCCCGCTACACCTTGCCGAAACGTCGCCGCCTCTATCTGATGCGCCACGGCGATGTCACCTACTTCGACGCCGACGTCGAGGTCATCGACCACGACGCCGTACCGCTCAACGAACGCGGCCGCGCGCAGGCCAGCGCGGCGGGCCGGCTGTTCGCGGAGCAGGCGGTGCGCTTCGACCGCGTGATCACGAGCGGCCTGCCCCGCACCATCGAAACCGCGCGGCGCGTGCTGGCCGAAACGGGCCAGCCTGCCGTGATCGAGATCGAACCCGCGTGGCGCGAAATCCGCGGCGGCAATCTCGACGCGCTGCCGCCCGAGCAGCACGAGGGCGCGTTCCTGCGCGCGCTCGACGGCCTCGTGTCCCACGATACCCGCTTTCTCTGCGGTGAGACGATCGGCGAACTGATCGATCGCGTCCTGCCGCCGTTCGCCGCGCTGCGCGCGGACCCGTCGTGGGATACCGCGCTGCTGGTGTTGCATGGCGGCGTGAACTGCGCGCTGCTGTCGCATGCCATGTTGCCTGAACAACGCTTGTTCAACGGCCGCCTGTCGCAGGCGACCGGCTGCATCAACGCGATCGACATCGGCGAACGCGACAACGACTATCTGATCCGCCTGCTCGATTATTGCCCGCACGAACCGCTGCATCGCGACGCCCGCAACACGGTGATGGAAATCTACTACCAGCAGTATCTGCAAAACACGCGCGGCTGATCCGGCCCGGCGTCCGGAGACGACGATGGCGCATCTGAATCATCCGGCGGGCTCAGCGACCGACTACCGCGCCTTCGCAGGCACGCGCCCGGTCGACGCCGCGCAGCATCCCGATACGGCGCGCTCGCCGACTGGCTTGCCCGCCACGTCGAGAATTTCGCCGGGCTGCTTGCGATCGAGCGATTCGATCGCGGCCAATCGAATCCGACCGACGCCCACGCGCTGCTATGTGATGCGAGCCAAGCCCGGGCCCGCCGCGAAGCTGCTGCCGTCCGCGCATGCAATCGCACGCGCACACCGGCGTACCGGTCACGCGGAGGCTCGCGCTGTGCGAGCACGAGTACGTGATCGGTCGCGCCTTCTACGTGATCGATTGCGTGGCGGGCCGCATGTTGTGGGATCCCGCACTGCCCGGCACGACGCCGGGCGAGCGCACCGCTCACGTCGACGAGATGGGCCGCACGATCGGCGTGCTGCCTGCGCTCGACGCAGGCCGGCACGCGACCGATGGCGGAACTCGCATGGCAATTGACGCGATGCCGCTCGCCCGCCTCGCCTGGTCCGCGATGCGCCGCGTGCGCGCCCCGACAGCCCGCACGTGATGCAGCCGCGACGGCGGACCTGTGCAGCGTCACCGCATGCGCTTCCCTCGGCAAACCTCGCCGCGCGACGTCTGCAGCCGCGAAAAATCTATGCTCTAATTTCCGCCTGCCGCGGCGCAACAAACACGCGCGCCGCATTGACGAACCGCAACCGAGGAACGCAGATGATCGACGTCTACAGCTGGGCGACCCCGAACGGTCACAAAGTGCACATCATGCTGGAGGAAACCGGCCTCGCCTATGAGGCCCATCCGATCGATATCGGCGCGGGCGACCAGTTCACGCCCGACTTCCTGGCGATCAGCCCGAACAACCGGATCCCGGCGATCGTCGACCACGACGGCCCCGGCGGGCAATCGCTGTCGCTGTTCGAATCGGGCGCGATCCTCGTCTACCTCGCCGAGAAGACCGGCCAGTTCCTGCCCACCGACCCCGCCGCGCGCTACACCACGCTGCAATGGCTGATGTTCCAGATGGGCGGCGTCGGCCCGATGTTCGGCCAGACCCATCATTTTCGGATCTACGCGCCCGAACAGATCGATTACGCGGTCAACCGCTACACGAACGAGACGCGCCGCCTGTACGGCGTGATGGACAAGCAACTCGGCAAGCATGCCTATCTCACCGGCGATGCATACACGATCGCCGACATCGCGACGTTCCCGTGGACCCGTTCGTGGAAGAACCAGGGTGTCACGCTCGAGGAATTCCCGAACGTGAAGCGCTGGCACGACGCCATCGCCGCGCGTCCCGCCGTGCAGCGCGGCGTCGAGGTGCTCGCGTCGCTGCGCAAGCCGCTGCAGGACGACAAGGCGCGCGAGGTGCTGTTCGGCGCGACCCAGTACGCGAAGCGCTGAGCCGCGCTGCGCGTCGCGTGGTGGGCCCGCCATGACGCCCCCGCCTCGCGGCGCGCATACTGTCGCGTTCAGAAGTGATGCTGCGTGATGAATTCCGCGACGCAGGCGAGCGCCGGTTGCCCCTGCGCCTCGATCTCGACGGAGATCGACCAGGTGGCGCGCACCCCGTCGTTCGCGACATCCTCCGCCGCCTTCAGCATGCATGCCGCGCGCACCCGTGCGCCCACCGGCACCGGGCGCAGGAAGCGCACCCGGTTGAGCCCGTAGTTCACGCCCATGCGCTGTTCGAAGCGCAGCGCATCGCCGAGCAGCGCCGGGATCAGCGACAAGGTCAGGAAACCGTGCGCGATCGGCCCGCCGAACGGCGATTCGCGCACGGCGCGGACCGGGTCGACATGGATCCACTGGTGATCGTCGGTTGCGTCGGCGAAGCGCTCGACGCGCGCCTCATCGATCACGCGCCACCCGCTCACGGCCCGCTCCGCGCCGACGCGCGCGTGCAGCGCCGGCGCGGAATCGATCAGCGGCGCGGCGGCCGCCGCCTCCGACGTCATGCGCGCGGCTGCGGCGCGCGCAGCCCGAAGATCACTTTCGAACGGACCGTGATCACCGTCTCGCCCTGCGGATTCACCCCTTCCCATTCGGTCGTCACGATGCCGCGGTCCGGACGGCTCTCCGAGACGCGCTTGTCGAGCACCTTGTTGTACATCGTGATGGCGTCGCCCGCGCGCACCGGCTTCAGCCAGCGAATCTCCTCGATCCCCGGCGAGCCCATGCTGGTCGACCCTTGCAGCACGTTGCGCACGAGCATGCCCATGAACACCGAGCAGGTATGCCAGCCGCTCGCGACCAGCCCGCCGAACGGCGACGCGCGGCCGGCCGCCTCGTCGAGATGGAACGGTTGCGGATCGTACTGCCGCGCGAACGCGACGATCTCGTCCGGCGTGAACGTGTGCGTGCCGACCTCGGTGCGTGAATCGACTTCCAGATCTTCGTAGCTGATACCCATCGCCTTCTCCGTGATTGCGGCGCGCACGCGCGCGCCGTCCTGCCCTGCCTCATGCCTCCTGCGGCGCCGCGAACCCGGGCAGCGCGGCAAAGCGCGCGAGATGATGATCGACATCGCCGAGCGTCGTCTCGATGATCGACAGGCGCTTGAACAGATGCGCCGCCGCGACCTCGTCGGTCACGCCCATCCCGCCGTGCAGCTGCACGGCCTGCTGGCCGACGAAGCGCGCGGCCTGACCGACCCGCGCCTTCGCGGCCGACACCGCGCGGCGCCGCTCGTCGGCGTCGTCGCTCGCATAGCGCACCGCCGCCAGATAGGTCAGCGAACGCGCCTGCTCCGCGTGAATCAGCATGTCGACCATGCGGTGCTGCAACACCTGGAAACGCGCGATCGGGCCGCCGAACTGCGTGCGGTTCTTCGTGTATTCGAGCGTCGCGCGATTCAGTGCGTCGAGTGCGCCGAGCGCTTCCGCGCACAGCAGCACGATGCCGTAGTCGGCGATCCGGTCGAGCGCCGCCGCATCGCGCTCGCCGCCCGTCAGCGCGCGGCCGGGCGCGTCCGTCAGCGTGAGCGTCGCGGCGCGCTGGCCGTCGATGGTCCGGTAGTCGACCACCTGCGCGCCCGCCGCGCCGCGTTCGACCACATACAGGCCGAGCGCGCCGTCGGCGGTGCGCGCCGGGACGATCCACGCATCCGCCTGCGCGCCGTGCCGGACCACCGATTTGATGCCGTTCAGCACGACGCCCTGGCCGCGCGCAGCGGCGATGGTGGCCAGCGCGAACAGGTCATGACGCGCATCCGGTTCGTGAAACGCGACGGCGAGCTTCGCGTCGCCGTGCGCGACGCGCGCCAGCAGCGCCGCATCCTCGCCCGCGCCGGAACCCGCGACGCGCAGCGCCTCGACGCCGACCGCGGTCGCCCAGTACGGCTCGACCACGAGGGCGCGCCCCAGCTCCTGCATCACGACCAGCATGTCGACCGTGCCGCCGCCGAAGCCGCCCTGCGCCTCCGGCACCGGCAACGCGGTCAGGCCGAGTTCGGCGAACGCGCCCCACTGCTCGGCCGACACCCCGGTCGCGCCGTGCACGATCGCGCGACGCGCGTCGAAGCCATAGCGCGCATCGAGATAGCGGCGCAGCGCGTCGGCGAATTGCTGCTGTTCTTCGGTAAAGGTGAAGTCCATGCGCCGCTCCTCAGAGTCCGAGCATCATCTGCGCGATGATGTTCTTCTGGATTTCGTTCGAGCCGCCGTAGATCGACGTCTTGCGGAAGTTGAAGTAATACGCGGCGAGCGGCGCGATCGCGTCGTCGCCCGTCACGCTATGCGCGCGCTCGCCTTCGAGGAAGGGGACGTCGAACGGCGCGGCGAGCGGGCCCGCGGCCTCGAACATCAGTTCGGTCAGCATCTGCTGGATCTCGCTGCCGCGGATCTTCAGCATCGATGCTTCCGGTCCCGGCCCGCGCCCCTGCGCCTCGCTGCTGACGACGCGCAGCACCGTCACTTCGAGCGCCATCAGCTCGATCTCGAGCGCGGCCACCTTCGCGCCGAACACGGGATCCTCGAGCAGCGGCCGTCCGTTCTTGCGCTGACGCATGGCGAGCTGCTTCAGGAATGCCAGCTCGCGTTTCGACGCGCCCACCCGCGCAATCCCGGTGCGCTCATGCCCGAGCAGGTATTTCGCATAGGTCCAGCCGCGGTTCTCGTCGCCGACGAGATTCTCGACCGGCACCCGCGCGTCCTCGAAGAAGACCTCGTTCACCTCATGGTCCTCGTCGAGCGTGATGATCGGGCGCACGGTGACGCCGGGCGTCTTCATGTCGATCAGCAGGAACGAGATGCCTTCCTGCTTCTTCGCCTCGGGATCGGTGCGCACGAGGCAGAACATCAGGTCCGCATACTGCCCGAGCGTGGTCCAGGTCTTCTGGCCGTTGACCACGTAGTGATCGCCGTGCCGTTCGGCGCGCGTGCGCAACGAGGCGAGGTCGGAACCCGAGCCGGGTTCCGAATAACCCTGGCACCACCAGTCGGTACCGTCGAGGATGCGCGGCAGATAGTGGCGCTTCTGCGCCTCGCTGCCGTATTTCATCAGCACCGGCGCCACCATCGACACGCCGAACGGCAGTACCGTGGGCGCGCCGATCCGGGCGCACTCCTCGTCCCAGATGTGACGCTGCGTCGCGCTCCAGCCCGGCCCGCCGTATTCGACGGGCCACGCAGGCGCGGCCCAGCCGCGCGGGGCGAGCACCCGGTGCCAGCTCGCGTAGTCGTCGCGATTCAGACGTTTGTGATTGAGAACCTTCGCGCGCAGGGCCTGAGGCAGGTTGGCCTCGAGCCAGGCGCGGATGTCGACGCGGAATGCGTCGTCGGCGGGGGAATAATCGAGATCCATGCGCGTGTCTCCTGTAGAGCAGCGTCAGTGCTTCGGCACTGATCCTGTTCCCACGCGGTCGACCAGCATCGTGCCTCGGCACTTGCGCCGGCCCCGCAGGGCTCTCCGCGGCCGACGAGGCCGCCAGGAGCAGCGCGGCGATCAGCGGGCGATCACTGCAACGGCTCTTTCAGCGCGGCCGGAACCGGCAGCGGCATCACGTCGATGCCTTCTTCGACCAAGGCTCGCGCATCCTCCGGTGTCGTCACTCCTCGGATGCTGCGCACGGGCGCCTCGTTGTAATGAATGCGCCGCGCTTCCTCGGCGAAGCGCTCGCCCACGTTCTCGGTCTTGTCCAGCACCTCGCGCAACGCGCGCATCACCTGCGCCTGCAGCGCGCGCGGATCGGCCGGCGCCGGCTGCGTCGCGCCCGACAGATTCAGGCGCGGCGCGGACGGCATGCGGCTGACCTCGGTCGCCCCGCACACCGGGCATTCGACCAGCCTGCGGGACAACTGCGCTTCGAACTCATCGGCGGAAGCGAACCAGCCTTCGAACCGATGGCCGTGCGGGCACTGTAAATCGAGGACCTTCATGCTGAATCAGGGCGTGCTCGGAGTGTATCGCAAAACAAAAATTTATGAACGGTCGTGCTAAATCTCGACCTGCGGCCGAACCGCGACCGGCGTCGATTGTAGCGTGCGGCTCGAATCGCCGCCGAGCGTGGGGTGGGACGGCCGGTTCCGGGCGCGCCCCGCTTGAGGACTATCGGCGACGGACGTCTGGCAGGGGCGCCCGGCCAGGGGCGCCCGGCTATGGGCGAATCACCTCGCCGAGCGGCCAGGCGCCGGACAGCGCCTTGTCGAGCCACATCGTGCCGATGATCGTCTTCACGTCGGTGATCTGGCCGGTGAGGATCCATTCCAGCACTTGCGGCACGGTCGCGCTGAAGGTTTCGAGGAACTCGCCCTCGTCGAGCGCGCGCTCCCCTTCCGTCAGGCCGCGCGCAAGATACAGGTCGATGAACTCGGTCGAGTAGGAGATGATCGGGTGGATCCGCGTCAGGTGCACGTATTCGCGCGCGCTGTAGCCCGTTTCCTCGCGCAGTTCGCGGATCGCGCACGCGAGCGGCCCTTCCTGCGGATCGAGCTTGCCGGCCGGATATTCGGCCATCACCTTGCCGATCGGGTAACGGTACTGGCTCTCCAGCAGCACGCGACCGTCCTCGAACAGCGGGATCACCATCACCGCGCCCGGGTGCTTCACGTACTCGCGGGTCGCCTGCTTGCCGTCCGGCAGGCGCACCGTGTCGCGCCGCAGCTTCAGGAATGCGCCGTCGTAGATCGATTGGCTGTCGATGCAGGTTTCGGTCAGCGTAGCGTCGTGATTCGGCAGGTCAGCCATCGGCGGCTCCGGAAGTGAGCGCAACGGCCGGCGGCCGTCAGCGTCGTTTGACGAGATACTGGAACGTGAAGCCGGGGAACGCGAACACCACGAACAAGCTGAACGTGATCGCGTAGAACTGCCAGCCCTGTTCGAAGCGATTGCCGGCGCGCGATTCGAGCCAGAAGCCCAATGCGCCGACGATGAAGTACAACACGATCAATTCGCCGATCCGGATCCAGCCGCTCTTCTTCGCGGCGCCCAGCGGCACCGCGGCGAAGAGCCGCTGATTCAGGAACGGCAGGTTGGCGCCCGCGAGCGCCAACAGCACGATGAACCAGCCCGCTGCCGACATCAGAGCGGCAGCGTGTGGCTGATGGCCTGCAGGCAGATCGTCATCAGCGGGCCCGGCACCAGGCCTAGCACGACGACGGCAAGGCCGTTCAGCACCAGGATCGTGCGCTTGCAGACATCGCCCGTGATCGGCGTCGTGTCCTGCGGCGCATCGAAGTACATGAGCTTGACGATGCGCAGGTAGAAGAACGCGCCGAACAGCGAGGTGATGACCGCCAGCACCGCGAGCCACGTCAGGCCGGCATTGACCGTCGCCTCGAGCACCGCGAGCTTCGCGTAGAAGCCGACCGTCGGCGGAATCCCCGCGAGCGAGAACATCATCACCATCATCACGAACGCGAACACCGGGCTGCGCTTGTTCAAGCCCTTCAGGTCGTCGATGGTCTCGGCCTCGAAATCGCGGCGCGCGAGCAGCATCACCACGCCGAACGAGCCGAGCGTCGTCACCAGGTAGACGATCGTGTAGAACATCGCCGAGCTGTACGCGCTCGCCGCCGACGCCGGATTGCCGTTGACGACGCCCGACAGCAGGCCGAGCAGCACGAAGCCCATGTTCGAGATCGCCGAGTACGCGAGCATCCGCTTCACGTTGCGCTGGACGATACCGGTCAGGTTGCCGACGATCAGCGACAGCGCCGCGAGGATCACGATCATCTGCTGCCAGTCGGCCGCGAGCGGCAGCAGGCCCATCACCAGGAACCGCAGGCCCCACGCGAACGCCGCGACCTTCGGGCCGCCGCCGACGAACAGTGTCATCGCGGTCGGCGCGCCCTGGTAGACGTCCGGCACCCACATGTGGAACGGCACCGCGCCGAGCTTGAACGCCACGCCCGCGACCACGAAGATCACGCCGAACAGCAGCACCGCGTCGTTGATGCGACCCGACGCGACAGCCTTCAGCACTTCGTTCAACTCGAGCGAGCCGGTCGCGCCGTACAGCATCGAGATCCCGTACAGCACGAAGCCCGACGCGAGCGCGCCCAGCACGTAGTACTTCATCGCCGCTTCGCTCGACTGCGCGGCATCCTGGCGCAGCGCGATGGTCGCGTACAGCGACAGCGACATCAGTTCGAGACCGAGGTAGAGCGTCAGGAAGTTGTTGCCCGAGATCATGATCAGCTGGCCGAGCAGCGAGAACATGCCGAGCAGGAACACGTCGCCGCGGAACAGGTTGCGATCTTCCAGGTACTTGCGCGAGTAGACGAGCGCCACCGCGAAGCCCAGCGACACCACCGCCTTCATCACGCTCGCGAACGAGTCGACGACGACCATCCGCGTGAAGAAGTAGTACTGCTGCGGATCGAACGCCTGCAGCGCGAACCACACGCCGGCCGCGACCGACGACAGGACCGCGATCAGATACGTGAGGCGACGGCCGGCCGCGCCGGCGAAGGTGTCGTTCAGCCACGCGACGATGATGGCGAGCATCACCAGCGCGTCAGGCAACAAGACAGTCATAGGTGCGTTTTGCATGATCTTTATGTCCTCCGCTCGCGCTTACTGGGCCAGCGGCAGCTTCGACTGCGCGACGTGGGAGAGGAGGTTTTCCACGGAAACGTGCATCACGTCGGTGAAGGGCTTCGGATACAGGCCCATCAGCATCGTGAATGCGGCCAGCACGGCGAGCATCGTGAATTCGCGGCGGCCGATGTCCTTCAGCTGCGCGACCTTGTCGTTCTTCACCGCGCCGAAGTACACGCGCTTGTACATCCACAACGTGTAGGCCGCGCCGAGAATCAGCGTGAACGCCGCGCCGAACGCGATCCAGAAATTGAACTGGACGGCCGCGAGGATCACCATGAACTCGCCGACGAACCCGGAGGTGCCCGGCAGGCCGCAGTTGGCCATCGAGAACAGCATCGCGAACGCCGCGAACTTCGGCATCACGTTGACGACGCCGCCGTAATCGGCGATCTGGCGCGAGTGCAGGCGGTCGTAGAGCACGCCGATGCACAGGAACATCGCGCCCGACACGAAGCCGTGCGAGATCATCTGAATGATCGCGCCTTCGACGCCGAGCTGGTTGAAGATGAAGAAGCCGAGCGTGACGAAGCCCATGTGCGCGATCGACGAATACGCGACCAGCTTCTTCATGTCGGACTGCACCATCGCGACGAGGCCGATGTAGATCACCGCGACGAGCGACAGCGCGATCACCGTGGGCGCGAAGAAGTGGCTCGCGTCCGGCGTGATCGGCAGCGAGAAGCGCAGGAAACCGTACGCGCCGAGCTTCAGCATGATCGCGGCCAGCACCACCGAGCCGCCCGTCGGCGCCTCGACGTGGGCGTCCGGCAGCCAGGTGTGGACCGGCCACATCGGCACCTTCACCGCGAACGCGAGGAAGAACGCAATGAACAGCAGCACCTGCGGCGTCATCGCGATCTTCGCGTTCTGCCAGGTGGCGAGGTCGAACGAATGCGTCTGCGTGTACAGGTAGATCAGCGCAACCAGCATCAGCAGCGAGCCGGCCAGCGTGTACAGGAAGAACTTGAACGCCGCGTACACGCGGTTCGGGCCGCCCCACACGCCGATGATGATGTACATCGGGATCAGCGTGGCTTCGAAGAACACGTAGAACAGCAGGCCGTCGGCCGACGAGAACACGCCGATCATGATGCCGGACAGGATCAGGAACGCGGCCAGGTACTGCGACACGTTCTCGGTGATCACTTCCCACGCCGCGATCACGACGATCACGGTGATCAGCGCGGTCAGCACGACGAACCACATCGAGATGCCGTCGACGCCGAGGTGATACGAGATGTTGAAGCGTTCGATCCAGGTCGTCTGCTCGACGAACTGCAGCGCGGCCGTGCTCGTATCAAAGCCCGTGACCAGCGGCAGCGTGACCGCGAGGCCCGCGAGCGAGCCGATCAGCGCGAGCCAGCGCGCCGTGCCCGGATTTTTGTCGGAACCCACCGCGAGCACGAGCAGGCCGAACACGATCGGCAGCCAAATCGCGGTACTGAGAATCGGAAAAGAGTGCATTAGTCGTCCCCCGCCTTATTTGCCGCCGAGCGTTACAAACAGGGTCAGGAGCCCCAGCATGCCGATGATCATGGCGAACGCGTAGTGATAGATGTAACCGGATTGGAGGAAGCGGATCACGCCGGCGAACCAGCCGATGAAACGCGCGCTGCCGTTGACGAGGCCGTCGATCACCACGACGTCGCCTTCCTTCCACAGACCGCGCCCGATCGCGACCGAGCCCTTCGCGAACACGACCTCGTTGATCTTGTCCATGTAGTACTTGTTGTCCAGCAGCGTGTAGATCGGGCCGAACGCGCGGCGGACCACCGCCGGCAGATCCGGACGCTTCAGGTACAGGAACCACGCGACGATCACGCCGGCGGCCGCGAGCCACAGCGGCAGCGTCGAGATCGAATGCAGGCCGAGCGCGGCCCAGCCGTGGAATTCCTCGGCCATCTCGGCCAGCGCCGGGTGGTTCGCGCCGATGAAGATCACCTTGTCGAACGCGACGCCGTGCTGGAAGAAGTCGCCGAACAGCATCGGACCGATCGCGATCGCGCCGATCACGATCGACGGAATCGCCAGCAGCACGAGCGGCACCCACACGACCCACGGAGTCTCGTGCGGTTCGTGCGCGTGGTCGTCATGGCCGTGGCCGTGATCGTCGTGACCGTGCGCGGCCGCCTGCCCCATCGGCGAATCCGGATGCTTCGGCTTGCGGAAGCGCTCTTCGCCGTGAAACACCAGGAAGTACATGCGGAACGAGTACAGCGCGGTCACGAACACGCTCGCGACCACCGCGAAGTAGGCGAAGCCCGAACCCGGCAGGTGCGACAGCTTCACTGCATCGATGATCGAGTCCTTCGAGTAGAAGCCGGAGAAGAACGGCGTGCCGATCAGCGCCAGCGAGCCGATCAGCGACGTGATCCAGGTGATCGGCATGTACTTGCGCAGGCCGCCCATGTTGCGCATGTCCTGGTCGTGGTGCATGCCGATGATCACCGAGCCCGCGCCGAGGAACAGCAGCGCCTTGAAGAACGCGTGCGTCATCAGGTGGAACACGGCGACCGGGTAGGCGGACACGCCGAGCGCGACCGTCATGTAGCCGAGCTGCGACAGCGTCGAATACGCGACCACCCGCTTGATGTCGTTCTGGACGATGCCGAGGAAGCCCATGAACAGCGCCGTGATCGCGCCGATCACCGTGATGAACGACAGCGCCGCGTCGGACAGTTCGAACAGCGGCGACATGCGCGTCACCATGAAGATGCCGGCCGTCACCATGGTCGCCGCGTGAATCAGCGCGGAGATCGGCGTCGGGCCTTCCATCGAGTCAGGCAGCCACACGTGCAGCGGGAACTGCGCGGACTTGCCCATCGCGCCGATGAACAGACAGATACAGGCGACCGACAGCAGGCCCCAGTCGGTGCCCGGGAAGTGCAGCACCGCGAGCGCCTCGCGCTTCGCGAACACTTCGCCGTAGTTCATCGAGCCCGCGTAGGCGAGCAGCAGGCCAATGCCGAGCAGGAAGCCGAAGTCGCCGACGCGGTTCACGAGGAACGCCTTCATGTTGGCGTAGATCGCGCTTTCCCGCGTGAAGTAGAAGCCGATCAGCAGGTACGACACCAGGCCCACCGCTTCCCAGCCGAAGAACAGCTGCAGGAAGTTGTTGCTCATCACGAGCATCAGCATCGAGAACGTGAACAGCGAGATGTAGGAGAAGAAGCGCTGGTAGCCCTCTTCCTCCGACATGTAGCCGATCGTGTAGATGTGCACCATCAGCGAGACGAAGGTGACCACCACCATCATCATCGCAGTCAGCGAATCGACGAGGAAGCCGACCTCGAGCTTCAGCGAGCCCACGTTCATCCATTCGTAGACCGTCGCGTTGTAGCTCGCGCCGTTCATCACCTGGAGGAACACCATCGCGGAAAGGATGAGCGAGATCGCGACGCCGAGAATCGTGACCCGGTGCGCGCCCTTGCGCCCCACCGCGTTCCCGAACAGCCCCGCGATCAGCGAGCCGGCCAGCGGAGCGAGCGGAATCGCCAGCAGCAGGTTTTCATTGAGTGTCGTTGACATAACAGCGGTGCCTGAAATTAACCTTTGAGCTGATCGAGATCCTCGACATTGATCGTGTCGAGCTTGCGGAACAACGTCACCAGAATCGCGAGGCCGATGGCGGCTTCAGCCGCCGCGACCGTCAGCACGAAGAACACGAAGATCTGGCCGTGCACGTCGCCGAGGTAATGCGAGAACGCGACGAAATTGGTGTTCACCGCGAGCAGCATCAATTCGATCGACATCAGGATCACGATGATGTTGCGACGGTTCAGGAAGATCCCGACGATGGCGATCGCGAACAGGATCGCGCCGAGCACGAGGTAATGGGCCAAGGTCAACATTTGTCTTTCTCCTCCGCTTAGCCGTTGTTGCCGGTGGAACCGGCATCGCCGTCGACGGTTTCCGGCTGCGGCTTCTCCGCCTGCATCTTCACGAGGCGCACGCGGTCCTGGCGACGCACCTTCACCTGGTCGGACACGCGCTGACGCTTGCTGTCCTTGCCCTTGCGCTCGGTCAACGCCACCGCGGCGATGATCGCGACGAGCAGCACCAGGCCGGCGACTTCGAAGGCGAAGATGTAATCGGTATAGATCACCTTGCCGATCAGGCGCGTGTTCGGCATGCCGGCGAGCGCGCCCGCGGCGATGTCGCGCACCGGCGCGGAGGTCGCGCCGTAGCCGCGCCACAGGATCAGCGCGGTCTCGACCACGATGATCGCGCCCACCACGGTCGCCATCGGCACGAAGCGCTTGAAGTCGCGCCGCAGCTCGTCCATGTTGATGTCCAGCATCATCACGACGAACAGGAACAGCACCATCACGGCGCCGACGTAGACCAGCACCAGCAGGATCGCGAGGAACTCGGCCTCGAGCAGCATCCAGATCGCGGCCGCGTTGAAGAACGCGAGCACGAGGAACAGCGCAGACCCGACCGGGTTGCGCGAAGTGATCACCTTCAGCCCCGAGACCACGAGGAGCAGCGAGAAGATGTAGAAGAGTACGGTCGTGAAGTCCATGATTACCGGTTCATCGTTAGGCCTGTATCAGGCGCGGTTCGTTGGCACAAGACAAGCGTGCCGCAACCGTCGCCGCGGCTCGGCCGGCCCGCTCGGGCCGGCACTGCATACCACCTGTTACCGATACGGCGCATCGGCGGCCTTCGCGGCCGCGATGTCCTTCTCGTAGCGGTCGCCCACCGCGAGCAGCATGTCCTTCGTGAAGTACAGGTCGCCGCGCTTCTCGCCGTGATACTCGAGGATCTGCGTCTCGACGATCGAGTCGACCGGGCAGCTTTCCTCGCAGAACCCGCAGAAGATGCACTTGGTGAGATCGATGTCGTAGCGCGTCGTGCGGCGCGTGTTGTCCGCGCGCGTTTCCGACTCGATCGTGATCGCCAGCGCCGGGCACACCGCCTCGCACAGCTTGCATGCGATGCAGCGCTCTTCGCCGTTCTCGTAGCGGCGCAGCGCGTGCAGCCCGCGAAAGCGCGGCGAAATCGGCGTCTTCTCTTCCGGGAACTGCACCGTGAACTTGCGCTTGAACGCATAACGTCCGGTCAGCGCGAGCCCTTTCAGCAGCTCGACCAGGAAGAACGTCTTAAAGAAGTGTTGGATTGCCGTCATGATTTCAACCGCCCCTTAATTCCAGATATTCAGCGGCGACATGATCCAGAAGCCGACCACGATCACCCAGACCACGCACACCGGCAGAAACACCTTCCAGCCCAGGCGCATGATCTGGTCGTACCGGTAGCGCGGGAACGTCGCGCGGACCCAGATGAACACCGACAGCAGCGCGAAGACCTTCAGCACCAGCCAGAAGATGCCCGGGATGAACGACAGGAATTCGAACGGCGCGGACCAGCCGCCGAGGAACAGCGTCGCGGTCAGGGCCGAGATCACGATCATGTTGATGTACTCGGCGAGGAAGAACAGCGCGAACGCCATCCCCGAGTAATCGATCATGTGGCCCGCGACGATCTCGGACTCGCCTTCCACCACGTCGAACGGGTGGCGGTTCGTTTCCGCGATGCCCGACACGAAGTAGACGACGAACACCGGCAGAAGCGGCAGCCAGTTCCACGACAGGAAGTTGAGGCCGTAGCTCGCGAAGATGCCGTGCTGCTGCGAATTGACGATCGCCGACAGGTTCAGGCTGCCCGCCGTCATCAGCACGACGACCAGCGCGAAACCCATCGAGATTTCGTAGGACACCATCTGCGCGGCCGCGCGCATCGCGCCGAGAAACGCGTACTTCGAATTCGACGCCCAGCCCGCCAGGATCACCGCGTACACGCCGATCGACGAGATCGCGATCGCGTACAACAGGCCCGCGTTGATGTCGGCGAGCACCGCTTCCGCCTGGAACGGGATCACCGCCCACACCGCGAACGCGGGCAGCACGGTCATCACCGGCGCGATCAGGTAGAACCAGCGGCTCGCGGCCGTCGGCTGGATCACTTCCTTGAGCAGCAGCTTCAGCACGTCGGCGATCGGCTGCAGCAGGCCCGCCGGGCCCACGCGGTTCGGTCCGAGACGCACGTGGATCCAGCCGATCAGCTTGCGTTCCCACAGAATCAGGTACGCCACGCACAGCAGGATCACCACGCTGACGACGAGGATGCGCACGAGCGCCCATACCGTCGGCCACGCGACACCGAGAAGCTGGGCTCCGCCCGAGTTGATCGTATCGAACAAGCTCATTTACGCCTTCTCCACCACCAGTTCACCGGACAGGCTGCCAAGCTCAGCGCCGGCAGGCGTCGCCGCCGATACACGCACGACCGTCTCCGCAAGATTCTCGTCACGCACGGCCGGCAACTGCACCGCGCGATCGCCCTGGCGCACGCGCACCGCGTCGCCATCCTTCAGACCGAGCCGGTCGAACAGCGCGGCAGGCAGCGCCGCCTTGTTCGCCGCCTTCGCGGCCGCCGTCAGATGCAGCGAACCCGCGCGGCGCACCAGCGCGTCGGCGTGATAGATCGGCACGTCGGCGAGGCGCTCGAGGCCGCCGTTCGCCGCCGCCGCGACCCGCGCCGGCGCGACCGCCGTGTGGTTCGACAGGCGCTCGGCCGCCACGCGCTCGCCCAGCGCCGCGAGACGCACCTCTTCCGAGGTTTCGTATTCGAAGTTCGGCAGGTTCAGCAGGCTGCCCAGCACGCGCAGCACCTTCCAGGCCGGACGCGTGTCGCCCAGCGGACGCACGACGCCGTTGAACGACTGCGCGACGCCTTCCGCGTTGACGAACGTACCGGCCGTTTCCGTGAACGGCGCGATCGGCAGCAGGACGTCCGCGTAGTCGAGACCGTGCTTGAACGGCGACATCACGACCACCATCTCCGCCTGCTTCAGCGCGGCCAGGGCCTGCGCCGGGTCGGCCGTATCGAATTCCGGCTCGACGTTCAGCAGCACGTAGCCCTTGCGCGGCTGCGCGAACGCGTCGCGCGCATTGAGGCCGCCCTGGTCAGGCAGTGCGTTGACGAGGTGCGCGCCGACGGTATTGGCCGCTTCCGTCAGGAAGCCGAGCGTCGCGCCCGTCTGTTCCGCGATCCACTGCGCGGCCGCATGCAGCTGCGCGAATTGCGGATGTTGCACCACGCCGTTGCCGAGCAGCACGACGCGACGCTCGCCGCTCGTCAGCGCCTGCGCGACCTGCTGCGCGGCTTCCGATGCGGCGACGCCCGACAGCGCGTCCGGCAGCGCGACGCCGCGCGCCTGCGCGACCGCCGCGGCCACGCCGGCCAGCTCGTCGAACCATGTCGACGGCGCCGCCGCGATCCGCTTCGCGGTCGGGATCAGCGCATCGTCGCGGGTGGCGTTCAGGAAATGCAGCTTCGCGCCGTTCTTCGCGGCCTGACGCAGGCGCGCGGCGAAGAGGGGGTGGTCGCGGCGCAGGAACGAGCCGACGACGAACGCGGCGTTGACCGTCGACAGGTCGGCGATCGGCATGCCGAGCCACGGCGCACCGTTGACCGGCGCCGAGAAATCAGCCTGACGCAGGCGGAAATCGACGTTCGGGGTCTTCAGTTCACGCGCCAGCTGCTTGAGCAGGAACAGCTCCTCGACCGTGCTGTGCGCGCTCGACAGCGCGGCCAGCGCATTCGCGCCGTGATCGGCCGCGATGCCCTTGAGGCCCTTCGCCACGTATTCGAGCGCGGTCTGCCAGTCGGTTTCGAGCCACTGGCCGCCCTGCTTGAGCATCGGCTTGGTCAGGCGCTCTTCGCTGTTGAGGCCTTCGTACGAGAAACGGTCCTTGTCCGAGATCCAGCACTCGTTGACGGTCTCGTTCTCGAACGGCAGCACGCGCATCACGCGGTTGTTCTTGACCTGCACCACGAGGTTCGCGCCGACGGAATCGTGCGGGCTCACCGACTTGCGGCGCGACAGTTCCCAGGTACGGGCGCTGTAGCGGAACGGCTTGCTCGTGAGCGCGCCGACCGGGCACAGGTCGATCATGTTGCCGGACAGCTCGGAATCGACCGTCTTGCCGACGAAGGTCGTGATTTCCGAGTGCTCGCCGCGGCCCAGCATGCCGAGTTCCATCACGCCGGCGACTTCCTGGCCGAAGCGGACGCAACGCGTGCAGTGGATGCAGCGCGACATTTCTTCCATCGAGATCAGCGGGCCCACGTTCTTGTGGAACACCACGCGCTTCTCTTCGCTGTAGCGCGACGACGACTTGCCGTAGCCGACCGCCAGATCCTGCAGCTGACACTCGCCGCCCTGATCGCAGATCGGGCAGTCGAGCGGGTGATTGATGAGGAGGAATTCCATCACCGATTGCTGCGCCTTCACGGCCTTGTCGGACGTGGTGTGCACGATCATGCCGGCCGACACGGGCGTCGCGCAGGCCGGTACGGCCTTCGGCATCTTCTCGACTTCAACGAGACACATCCGGCAATTGGCCGCAACCGACAGCTTCTTGTGATAGCAGAAGTGAGGGATGTACTTGTCCGCCTTGTGCGCAGCCTGGATCACCATGCTGCCTTCGGGCACCTCGACCTTCTGGCCGTCTATTTCAAGTTCAACCATGATGGTGAATGGTCCTTAACCTATTTCCGCTCGTTCGCGCATACGCTCGACCGCGCGCTCGATATCCGCAACCGGGTTCCGCTTCAGGCCGCCGCCGCGTGCGCGTGGCCGCCGACCATGCAGTGCTTGTGCTCGACGTGATACGCGAACTCGTCCCAGTAGTGCTTGAGCATCCCGCGCACC
Organism: Burkholderia sp. FERM BP-3421; assembly: GCF_028657905.1. NCBI lineage: Bacteria > Pseudomonadati > Pseudomonadota > Betaproteobacteria > Burkholderiales > Burkholderiaceae > Burkholderia > Burkholderia sp. FERM BP-3421. Next base: position 1,873,184 of record NZ_CP117782.1, read on the forward strand.
GGCATCGCCGCCGCATCGCCGAGCGCGCAGATCGTGCGGCCCATGATGTTCTCGGCGACCGAGTTCAGCAGGTCCAGATCTTCCTTGCGACCCTCCCCGTGCTCGATCCGGTTCACGACGCGCCACAGCCAGCCCGTGCCTTCGCGGCACGGCGTGCACTGGCCGCACGATTCCTCGTGATAGAAGTACGACAGGCGCAGCAGCGAACGGACCATGCAACGCGTCTCGTCCATCACGATCACCGCGCCCGAGCCGAGCATCGAGCCGGCCTTCGCGATCGCGTCGTAATCCATGTCGGTCTGCATCATCAGATCGCCCGGCACCACCGGTGCGGACGACCCGCCCGGGATCACCGCCTTGATCTTCTTGCCGCCGCGCATCCCGCCCGCCAGCTCCATCAGCGTCGCGAACGGCGTGCCGAGCGGCACTTCGTAGTTGCCCGGACGCTCGACGTCGCCCGACACCGAGAAGATCTTCGTGCCGCCGTTGTTCGGCTTGCCGAGTTCGAGGTAGTTCTGCGGGCCGATGCTCAGCAGGAACGGCACCGCGGCGAACGTCTCGGTGTTGTTGATCGTGGTCGGCTTGCCGTACACGCCGAAGCTCGCCGGGAACGGCGGCTTGAAGCGCGGCTGGCCCTTCTTGCCTTCGAGCGATTCGAGCAGCGCGGTTTCCTCGCCGCAGATGTACGCGCCATAGCCATGGTGCGCATGCAGCTCGAACGAGAACTCGGAGCCCATGATGCGCTCGCCGAGGAAGCCGGCGCGGCGCGCTTCGTCGAGCGCCGCCTCGAAACGGCGATAGACCTCGAAGATCTCGCCGTGGATGTAGTTGTAGCCGACCGTGATGCCCATCGCGTACGCGCCGATCGCCATGCCCTCGATCAGGGCGTGCGGATTCCAGCGCAGGATGTCGCGGTCCTTGAACGTGCCCGGCTCGCCTTCGTCCGAGTTGCAGACGAGGTACTTCTGCCCCGGGAACTGGCGCGGCATGAAGCTCCACTTCAGGCCGGTCGGGAAGCCTGCGCCGCCGCGGCCGCGCAGCCCCGACGCCTTGACGTCGGCGATCACCTGCTCGGGCGGAATCTTTTCCTCGAGGATGCGGCGCAGCTGCTGGTAGCCGCCGCGCGCGACGTAGTCTTCGAGATGCCAGTTGTCGCCGTTCAGGCCGGCGAGAATCAGCGGTTTGATGTGACGATCGTGGAGGGACGTCATTTCGAGAGCTCCTCAAGCAGCTGGTCGATCTTCTCGCGGCTCATGAAGCTGCACATTTTGTGGTTGTTCAGCAGCAGCACCGGCGCGTCGCCGCACGAACCGAAGCACTCGCCTTCCTTCAGCGAGAACTTGCCGTCGGGCGTGGTTTCGCCGAAACCGATACCGAGCTTCTGCTTCAGATAAGCGGCGGTCGCTTCCGCACCGCCGTCCGGGCCGAGCTGGCACGGCAGGTTCGTGCAGAGCGTGATCTTGTGCTTGCCGACCGGTTGCAGCTCGTACATCGTGTAGAACGTCGCGACTTCCTGCACGGCGACGGCCGGCATGTCGAGATAGTCCGCGACGAACTGCATCAGTTCGGGCGACAGCCAGCCGTGCTCTTCCTGGGCGACGGCCAGTGCCGACATCACGGCGGACTGTTTCTGATCGGCGGGATACTTCGTCAACGCGCGATCGATTTCTTTCAGGCCTTCAGCTGAGATCATTTTCAGACACGACTCTTTCAATTCCTACCGAACGAACAACCTGCCGACTTGGGGGTACGGACGGCAGACCTGGCGCTCACTATTGACAGCTGGCGAGGGCGCAGCGCGCATCGCCGGTGATTCGCGGCGCCGCCCGACCGGGGCGGCGCCGCTCCTTAACGGTCGATCTCGCCGAACACGATGTCCTGCGTGCCGATGATCGTGACCGCATCGGCGATCATGTGGCCGCGGGCCATCTCGTCGAGCGCGGCCAGATGCGCATAGCCCGGCGCGCGGATCTTGAGCCGGTACGGCTTGTTCGCGCCGTCCGACACGAGATAGATGCCGAACTCGCCCTTCGGATGTTCGACGGCGGCGTACGCCTCGCCTTCCGGCACGTGGAAACCTTCGGTGAAGAGCTTGAAGTGGTGAATCAAGTCTTCCATGTTGGTCTTCATGCCGACGCGCGACGGCGGTGCAACCTTGTGATTGTCGATCATCACCGGGCCCGGATTCTTGCGCAGCCAATCAATACATTGTTTCGCGATGCGGGTCGATTGGCGCATTTCCTCGACGCGAACCAGGTAGCGGTCGTAGCAGTCGCCGTTCACGCCCACCGGGATATCGAAATCGAGGCGGTCGTACACTTCGTACGGCTGCTTCTTGCGCAGGTCCCATGCGATCCCCGAACCGCGGATCATCGGGCCCGTCAGGCCGAGCTGCAGCGCACGCTCCGGCGTCACCACGCCGATCCCGACGAGACGCTGCTTCCAGATCCGGTTGTCGGTCAGCAGCGTTTCGTATTCGTCGACGCAGGTCGGGAAACGATTGAAGAAATCTTCGATGAAGTCGAGCACCGAGCCCTGGCGCGCCTCGTTCATGCGTGCGAGCGCCTTCTCGTTGCGGATCTTCGACGCCTTATACTGCGGCATCGCGTCCGGCAGGTCGCGATAGACGCCGCCCGGACGGTAATAGGCCGCGTGCATGCGCGCGCCCGACACCGCCTCGTAGACGTCCATCAGGTCCTCGCGCTCGCGGAACGCGTACAGGAACACCGCCATCGCGCCGACGTCGAGCGCGTGCGCGCCGATCCACATCAGGTGGTTCAGCACGCGCGTGATTTCATCGAACAGCACGCGGATGTACTGGGCGCGCTCCGGCACCTCGATGCCGAGCAGCCGCTCGATCGCCATCACGTAGCCGTGTTCGTTGACCATCATCGACACGTAGTCGAGACGATCCATGTAGGGTACGGACTGGATGAAGGTCTTGCCCTCGGCAAGCTTTTCCGTCCCGCGATGCAGGAGGCCGATGTGCGGGTCGGCGCGCTGGATCACTTCGCCATCGAGTTCGAGCACGAGGCGCAGCACACCGTGCGCGGCCGGGTGCTGCGGACCGAAGTTGAGCGTGTAGTTCTTGATTTCTGCCATGGCGCCCTCTTAATGTTTCAGACCGCCATAGCGATCCTCGCGGATCACGCGCGGCGTGATTTCGCGCGGCTCGATCGTCACCGGCTGGTACACGACGCGCTTCTCTTCCGGGTCGTAACGCATCTCGACGTAGCCGGAAACCGGGAAATCCTTGCGGAACGGGTGACCGATGAAGCCGTAGTCGGTCAGGATCCGGCGCAGGTCCGGATGGCCTTCGAACACGATGCCGTACAGGTCGAACGCCTCGCGCTCGTACCAGTTGGCCGAGGCCCACACGTTCACCATGGAGGCGACGATCGGCAGATCGTCGTCGGACGCGAACACGCGCAGGCGCAGCCGCCAGTTGTTCGACACCGACAGCAGTTGGAGCACCGCCGCGAAGCGCGGGCCGTCGTAGGCGCCGTCACCGTAGGTTTGATAGTCGACGCCGCACAGGTCGATCAACTGCTCGAAGCCGAGCGTGGGGTCGTCGCGCAATTGCGTCGCGACCTCGAGGTAGTCGCCCGCCTTCACGACGAGCGTCAGCTCGCCGACAGACTCGGTCAGGCTCACCACGCGCGCGCCGAGCGCGGCGTCGAGGTTCGCTTTGAGGGTCTCGATTTTGCTTGCCATATTGTGGGGTGCTCGGGGCGTTTATTGACGGGCGATGGTGGCGGTGCGGCGGATCTTCGCTTGCAGCTGGATCACGCCGTAGACCAACGCTTCCGCCGTCGGCGGACATCCGGGCACGTAGACATCGACCGGCACGATGCGATCGCAGCCGCGCACCACCGAATACGAATAGTGGTAGTAGCCGCCGCCGTTCGCGCACGACCCCATCGAGATCACCCAGCGCGGCTCGGCCATCTGGTCGTACACCTTGCGCAGCGCGGGCGCCATCTTGTTGCACAGCGTGCCCGCGACGATCATCACGTCCGACTGGCGCGGGCTCGGGCGAAACACGACGCCGAACCGATCCAGGTCGTAGCGGGCCGCGCCCGCATGCATCATCTCGACCGCACAACACGCGAGACCGAACGTCATCGGCCACAGCGAGCCGGTGCGCGTCCAGTTGATCAGCTTGTCAGCCGTGGTGGTGACAAAACCTTCCTTCAAGACCCCTTCGATACTCATTTGCTTTCCACTCCAGACAGGCGGCAGGCAGGGGCCGCCCATGCAAACCGGCGATTGAACCCGTCACTCCCAGTCGAGGCCACCCTTCTTCCAGATATACGCAAAGCCCAGCAGGAATTCGAGCAGGAAAATCATCATTGCCATGAACCCGGGCCAGCCGATGTCGCGCAGGGCGACGCCCCACGGAAACAGGAACGCGGTCTCGAGATCGAAGATGATGAACAGGATGGCGACGAGGTAGTAACGCACATCGAACTTCATGCGCGCGTCTTCGAACGCTTCGAAGCCGCACTCGTATGGGGAATTCTTTTGAGAGTCGGGCCTGTTGGGGCCGAGAAGCTTACCGATGCTGACCAGCGCTATGCCTAATCCGGCGCCCACGAGAATGAACAACAAGACGGGGTAATAGGCTGCGAGGTTCAAGGCTTTCCTCTATCGGTTGGTCTGAGCGCTCCGGAGAATAACACCTTCCGGAGAAAGGATCATTTCGGAGTGCCTGCGATCCCAAGACATCCGCAAGCATACGCCACAAATGAAAAATGCCAGCCCACACGAAGCGGCTGGCATTGAGTAACTTTGGTGCCGACGGCGAGACTCGAACTCGCACAGCTTTCGCCACTACCCCCTCAAGATAGCGTGTCTACCAATTTCACCACGTCGGCACTGCATGCAACCCGGGAGAGAACTTCTTGCGTCCCGCGAATCGCTTCAAGAATTAAATTCTAACCCGGCTTTCCAAATTGTTCAACGCACAAATCCGATTTTTTTAAACTTTTATTTCGGAACGTCCTGACCCGGCGCGGAGGCGCTCGACGTCGCGACGGCAGCCGATGCGGCAGCCGGCTGCGACGCGGCAGCAGCCGATGCAGGCGCCGTCGTGGCCGCACCGCCCAGCACGCCGACCGACGGCGCGGACTTGTAGGAGCCGAGGTAGGTCAGCGTGAGCGTCGCGATGAAGAAGATGGTCGCGAGAACCGCGGTGGTGCGCGACAGGAAGTTCGCGGAACCGGTCGCGCCGAACAAGCTGCCCGACGCCCCGCTGCCGAACGCCGCGCCCATGTCGGCGCCCTTGCCATGCTGCAGCAGCACAAGGCCGATCACGCCCAGCGCGGACAGCAGCTGCACCACAATAATCAGTACTTTCAGATACGGCATCACTCTCACCTGAGTTGGGGTTTGAGCGGCCGGCACGCGCCGACCGCCTGGATTCATTCACTATGCTGCGGACACGGCCCGCATCAGCCCGCGGCCCGGCAGATCGCCAGGAAATCGTCGCTCTTCAGCGACGCGCCGCCGATCAGGCCACCGTCGATATCCGCCTGGCCGAACAGCTCGACCGCGTTGTCGGCCTTCACGCTGCCGCCATACAACAGCGACACGTGCGCCACGCCCTTCGCCTCGAGACGCGCGCGCAGGAACGCATGCACCTGCTGCGCCTGGTCGGACGTCGCGCTCTTGCCGGTGCCGATCGCCCAGACGGGTTCGTAGGCCACCACGATGCGCGCCGCCTCGTCCGTCGACAACACCGCCAGCACCGCGTCCAACTGCGTGCCGACCACCTGCTCGGTCACGCCGGCCTCGCGCTCTTCGAGCGTCTCGCCGACGCACACGACCGGCGTCAGGCCCGCCGCGAGCGCACGCTGCGTCTTCGCCGCGACCGCCGCATCGGTTTCGCCATGATACGCGCGCCGCTCGGAGTGACCGACGAGCGCATAGGCCGCACCGAATTCGGCCACCATGCCCGCGGCGACTTCGCCGGTGTACGCGCCCTGTTCGTGCGCGGACACGTCCTGCGCGCCCACCGCGACGCGGCCGCCCTGCAGCCGCCCGCACGCCTGCGCGAGATACGGGAACGGCACGCATACGCCGACGGCCACACTGTCCGGCACCGCGAGCGCGCCTTGCGCGACGCTGTCCAGCAATGCCTGGTTGCCGTCGAGGCGGCCATGCATCTTCCAGTTGCCGATCACCCGCTTGGTTCTTTGTTTCGACATCGTTCGTCTCGTCATGGACATGCCGGCAGGGCCGGCCGTCGGGTTCATCCGGCGAAGCAAACCTGCGATTTTACTGCGCGGCCCAGGAACCGGTCAAACCGGCCCTGTCAAGCGTTCGTCCCCCATTCCAGCACGATCTTGCCGACATGCTCGCTGCTCTCCATCAGCGCGTGCGCATCGGCCGCCTGCTCGGCCGGGAAGGTCCGGTAGATCACGGGCTTGATGTGCCCGTCGGCCAGCAGCGGCCACACGCGCTCATGCAGCTGCGCGGCGATCCGCGCCTTGAATTCGACCGGACGCGGCCGCAGCGTCGACCCGGTCACCGTCAGGCGCCGGCGCAGAATCTCGCCGAGATTCACCTCGGACTTCGCGCCGCCGAGCAGCGCGATCAGCACCAGCCGGCCGCCGTCGGCGAGCGCGCTCAGTTCGCGCGGCACGTAGCTGCCCGCGACCATGTCGAGGATCACGTCGACGCCGCGATCCTGGGTCAGCGCCTTCACGACCTCGACGAAATCCTCGGTGCGGTAATTGATCGCACGCTCCGCGCCGAGGCGCTCGCACGCCCGGCACTTGTCGTCGCTGCCCGCGGTGGCGAACACCCGGAAGCCCAGCGCATGCGCGATCTGGATCGCCGTCACGCCGATCCCGCTCGAGCCGCCCTGCACGAGCAGCGTCTCGTGCGGGCCGCCCTCGCCCGCGCCCAGCGCCGCGCGATCGAACACGTTGCTCCACACCGTGAAGAACGTCTCCGGCAGCGACGCCGCCTCGAGGTCCGTGAGCCCCGCGGGCACCGGCAGGCACTGCGCGAGCGGCGCCGCGACGTATTCCGCGTAGCCGCCGCCCGCGACGAGCGCGCATACGCGGTCGCCGCGCTTCAGGCCGAACGGGTTCGCGGCCGGATCGGACAGGTCGCCGTCGACGATCTCGCCCGCCACCTCGAGCCCCGGCAGATCGGAGACGCCCGGCTGCGGGGGATACGCGCCCTTGCGCTGAAACACATCAGGGCGATTCACGCCCGACGCCGCCGCCTTGATCAGGACTTCGCCGCGCTTGAGACCGGGGCGCGGGCGCTCGGCGAGCTTCAACACCTCGGGCGCGCCGAATTCGGTGATTTCGATCGCTTTCATGCTGTGGCTCCAGAAGCGGGATGGGTGTGCGTCGCAGCCGGCGCACACCCATCCATCCTGCAAGAAAAACGGCCGGTGCGCGCGTGCGTCACCGGCCGTCGATGCGCCGCTTACTGCTGCGGCGGCGTGCCGTCGTGCGAGCCGGCCGCTTCGTTCAGCAGCGCCTTCGCCGACAGGCGGACCCGACCCTTCTCGTCCGTCTGGATGACCTTGACCTTCACCTGCTGGCCTTCCTTCAGGTAGTCATTGATGTCCTTCACACGCTCGTTGACGATTTCCGAGATGTGCAGCAGGCCATCCTTGCCCGGCAGCAGGTTCACGATCGCGCCGAAATCGAGCAGCTTGAGGACCGTGCCCTCGTACACCTGGCCGACTTCGATCTCGGCCGTGATGTTCTCGATGCGCTTCTTCGCCTCGGCCATGCCTTCGCTGCTCGTGCTCGCGATGGTCACGACGCCGTCGTCGGAGATGTCGATCGTCGTGCCGGTTTCCTCGGTCAGCGCGCGGATCACCGAACCGCCCTTGCCGATCACGTCGCGGATCTTTTCCGGGTTGATCTTGATGGTGATCATGCGCGGCGCGAACTCCGACAGCTGCGTGTTCGCACCCGACACGGCGGCCGTCATCTTGCCGAGGATGTGCATGCGGCCTTCCTGCGCTTGCGCGAGGGCGACCTGCATGATTTCCTTGGTGATGCCCTGGATCTTGATGTCCATCTGCAGCGCGGTCACGCCTTCGGCCGTGCCGGCCACCTTGAAGTCCATGTCGCCGAGGTGATCTTCGTCGCCGAGGATATCGGTCAGCACCGCGAACTTGTTGCCCTCAAGGATCAGGCCCATCGCGATGCCCGCGACGTGCGCCTTCATCGGCACGCCGGCGTCCATCAGCGCGAGGCAGCCGCCGCACACCGACGCCATCGACGACGAACCGTTCGATTCGGTGATTTCCGACACCACGCGGATCGAGTAGCCGAACTCGTCGGCGCTCGGCAGGCACGCGACCAGCGCGCGCTTCGCGAGGCGGCCGTGGCCGATTTCGCGACGCTTCGGCGAGCCGACGCGGCCCGTTTCGCCGGTCGCGAACGGGGGCATGTTGTAGTGGAGCATGAAGCGCTCGCGGTATTCGCCTTCGAGCGCGTCGATGATCTGCTCGTCGCCCTTGGTGCCGAGCGTCGCGACGACGAGTGCCTGCGTCTCGCCGCGCGTGAACAGCGCGGAACCGTGGGTGCGCGGCAGCACGCCCGTGCGGATCTCGATCGGACGCACGGTGCGCGTGTCGCGGCCGTCGATGCGCGGCTCGCCGTTCAGGATCTGCGAACGGACGATCTTCGCCTCGATGTCGAACAGCACGTTGCCGACGGTGGCCTTGTCGGCCGCTGCCGTGCCGGCTGCCAGCGCTTCTTCCTCGAGCTTCGCCGAGGTCGCCGCGTAGGCTTCCTTCAGCTTGGCCGAGCGCGCCTGCTTGTCGCGGATCTGGTAAGCGGCGAGCAGCGCCGGCTGCGCCAGCTCGGTCACGCGGGCGATCAGCGCCTCGTTCTTCGGCGCCGGCTGCCAATCCCACTCGGGCTTGCCGCCGTCGCGCACCAGCGCGTGGATCGCGTCGATCGCGACCTGCATCTGCTCGTGGCCGAACACCACGGCCCCCAGCATCACGTCTTCCGGCAGCTGGTCGGCTTCCGACTCGACCATCAGCACGGCGCGCTCGGTGCCCGCGACCACGAGGTCGAGGCGCGACGCCTTGATCTGCGCGCGGGTCGGGTTCAGCACGTACTGGCTATCGATGTAGGCGACGCGCGCGGCGCCGACCGGGCCGTTGAACGGCAGGCCGGACACGGCCAGCGCAGCCGACGCGCCGATCAGCGCGGGGATGTCGGCCGGCACTTCCGGGTTCACCGACAGCACGTGGATGACCACCTGCACTTCGTTGTAGAAGCCTTCCGGGAACAGCGGGCGCAGCGGACGGTCGATGAGGCGCGAGGTCAGGGTCTCGTGCTCCGACGGACGGCCTTCGCGACGGAAGAAGCCGCCCGGGATCTTGCCGGCCGAGTAGGTCTTCTCGATGTAGTCGACGGTCAGCGGGAAGAAATCCTGGCCCGGCTTCGCCGACTTCGCGCCGACGACGGTCGCGAGCACCACGGTGTCCTCGATGTCGACGATCACGGCGCCGCCTGCCTGACGGGCGATCTCACCGGTTTCGAGGCGCACCTTGTGCTGGCCCCACTGGAATTCCTTCACGACTTTATTGAACAGAGACATGGTCGCTCCTTGTTGTTCGTTCATCTCGATTCGCCGCGCGCGGCGCCTGGCCGGCGCGGCGGCGTCGCGCCCAGGCCGTATGGGAAGAGGTGTGTTTTTTATGCCATTCCAGCGCGGCGCCCGACACGTGCGGCGCGCTGGAATGACACAAAGCTCAACCCTGGAACCTGGCCGCTTGGACCCGCGGCCGGTTGCCCGGCGCGGACCCCGCGGTACGGATCACGCTGCGTACCGCGCAAAAACAAAATGCCTGCATCAGCGGACTGACACAGGCATCTTGCTGGAGGCGTTCGCCCCGCTTACTTACGCAGACCCAGCTTCTCGATCAGCGCGCGGTAACGGTCGGCGTCCTTGCCCTTGAGGTAGTCGAGCAGCTTGCGGCGACGGCTCACCATGCGCAGCAGGCCACGACGGCTGTGGTGGTCCTTCGCGTGGGTCTTGAAGTGACCCGTGAGTTCCACGATGCGCGCGGTCAGCAGCGCGACCTGGACTTCGGGCGACCCCGTGTCGTTGGTGGCGCGGGCAAACTGAGAAACGACTTCCGACTTCTTGATATCAGCAACAGACATGTGATTTCCTTTCAGACTAAACAGGCGGACACGGAAGAAAGGCCGTGCCGTGACTTACAACCGGCGGGCATTGTAGCATAAGTCCCCCGCCCGGCCACGCCCGCCTTTCAGGGCCGCTGCATCACGCACGCGGCCGGCGCGGCCGCCTCCGTCGGCGGCACCGCCAGCACGGTTCGGAAACCATAACCCGACCCTTCGTTGTCGAAGCGCACGCCGCGCGTGCCCGCCTTGTCCATCTGCATGACATAAAGGGGTTGAATCAATTGATGGTCAGCCGCGCGCATCCGCACCGGGTGGAAGCCGTCGTCGAAACGCATCCCCTCGAGCGCACGCGCCACGGCGACGGGATCGGCGCTGCCCGCCTTCGACATCGCGGCGGCCAGCATCTCCACCATCTCGCTCATGCGCCGCACCGGGTAGTCGTCCTGGGCGGCCGGGAAACGCGCGCGGAACGCCTGGTAGAACGCGTCCGACTGCGCGCCGCCCGCGTTCGGGTGCCAGTCGGCCACCGCCAGCACGCGCCGCACGCCGGCGTCGCCCAGCGCGGCCGGCGCGCCGAGGCTGTTGCCGTAGAACGTATAGAAGCGGGTGTCGAGCCCCTGCTCGCGGGCCGCCTTGACGAGCAGCGTCAGGTCGTTGCCCCAGTTGCCGGTGATCACCGCGTCGGCGCCGCCCGCGCGGATCTTCTCGACATACGGCGCGAAATCCTTGACCCGCCCGATTGGATGGAACTCGTCGCCGACCACCGCGATGTCCGGCCGCCGCGCCTTCAGCGCGGCGCGGGCCAGCGCGCTGACGTCGCGCCCGAAGCTGTAGTCCTGGTTCAGCAGGTAGACCTTGCGCACCGCGCGGTCGCCCGCCAGCACGTCGACGAGCGCATCCATCCGCAGCCCCGCGTGCGCATCGAAGCGGAAATGCCAGAAGCTGCACGCGCTGCCCGTCAGCGCCGGATCGTCGGCCGAGTAGTTGAGGAACAGCGCGCGATGCGCGGGGTCGCGCGCATTCTGGCGCGCGAGCGCGGTCACGAGCGCCGCCGCCACCGCCGAACCGTTGCCCTGCATCACGAAGCCGATCTGCCGGTCGCGCGCCGCGCGCAACTGGACCAGCGCCTCCTCGACGCCACCCTTGCTGTCGAACACCACGAGTTCGAGCGGATGCATGCCGTCGCGCAGCTTCACGCCGCCCCGCGCGTTCACGCGCTCGACGCCGAAACGCAGATTGCGCTCCACCGCGGCGCCCGCGTTGGCGAACGGCCCCGACATGCCCTCGATGAGCGCGAGCCTGACCGGCTCGCCCGCCGCCTGCGCGCTCGCTGCCCACGGCGCCAACAGCGCGCAGGCCGTCCACGCGGCCGCCACCGCCCGCATCCATCGTTGCATCGCGCCACTCCCTCTCGATTCACGAAGCGCGGATCATACCCCGCCGCGCTTTTGCGGCTTTTCCGCGCGCGGCGTGCGCCGGCACGCGCCGGGCGTGATAAAACGTCGGATATCCCGTGTCTTGGAGATTCCTATGCTCATCCGCCTCCCGGTCCTGCTCGCCTGCGCCGCCGCGCTTCTCGCCGGCTGCGCGCAGCCGTGGCAGCAGTTCCAGGCCGGCCAGGACCAGTCGGCGATCGTCGCGCGCATGGGTCCGCCGCGCGAGATCTACGATCTGCCGAACGGCGGCAAGCGGCTGATGTGGCCGACCCAGCCGATGGGCGAGGTCACGACGGCGGCCGATGTCGACGCGAGCGGCAAGATCGTCAACGTGCGTCAAGTGCTGCAGCCGAACGAGTTCTATCGCGCGGAAATCGGCAAGTGGACGAAAACCGACGTGCTCGTGAACTTCGGGCGCCCGGTCGAGACCGCCTACTTCCCGCTGATGAAGCGCGAGACCTGGACCTACCGCTACCTGGAAGACAACGTCTGGTACATGCTTTACAGCTTCTATTTCGACGACCAGGGCATCCTGCGCCTGACGCAGAAAACGCCGGATCCGCTGCACGATCCCGACCGCCGTACGCTTTTCTGAAATATTTTCCGCTCATCGGTGACATTTGGATAGAAATAGCCATTTAATCAGGCAAGATTTACCCTTGCCGCGATTAAATGGCTTTTTTGTTATTTTATTTTCATACCGCCGTCATGCCGCGCGCCGGTGCGGCCGCGCGCCTGTGGGCGAACCAGCGTGAGACGCCCGTCCCACCGGCATGCGCGCCACCGCCCTCCGATCGCCAGTATGGTGCGTCCCGCGCTCGCTTTCGCCACCGCCGCGCCAATTCCGGTGCAAATGCAAACAATCACCGCGATAAATTGAAACAGAATGTTTCAATTCGAACTCTTGAATAAGACAAACCCCTAATATCACCCATCGACCACCTTTCAATTTAGAAAGGTATTGGGTTTTAACGACGCCGGCTGTCGGATATTTCCGATTCATTATGAAGGAATCCTCATGAACCGTCCCAAGAGCATGCTCGCTGCCAACATCGCCTGGGCCCGCGAAACGGCCGAACGCGCGCCCGACTTCTTCGACACGCTCGCGCGCGGCCAGAATCCGCGCGTCCTCTGGATCGGCTGCGCCGACAGCCGCGTGCCGGCGGAAACCATCACCCACAGTGCGCCCGGCGAGCTGTTCGTCCACCGCAACATCGCGAACCTGTTCCAGCCCGACGACGACAACTGCGCCAGCGTGCTCGAGTACGCGGTGCGCGTGCTGAAGGTCGACCACGTGATCGTCTGCGGCCACTACGGCTGCGGTGGCGTGCGCGCCTCGCTGCTGCCGCCCTCGCCCGCGCTGCCGCACGTGAACCGCCGGATCGCGCCGCTGTGCGCGCTGGCCGCGCGCCATCGCGGCGAACTCGACCCGCTGCCGTCCGACCAGGCCGCCGACCGGCTCGCCGAACTCAACGTGCTGGAGCAGGTGCGCGCGCTGCGCGACGCCGCGATCATCCGCGACAGCGACCCCGCGCCGCTCGTGCACGGCTGGATCTTTTCGCTGGCGGACGGCCGCCTGAAGGAGCTGACATCCGGCTACCCCGCCCGCGCCGTCGCACCGCACGCCGCCGCCCAGGCGGAAGCCGCGCCCGCGCTGTCCTGACCCGCCTCCCCCTTTCTTCCTCGGCCACCATGAATCCACGCACCGCTTTCGCCACCTTTCCGCGCGACTTCGTCGCCGGCGTCGTCGTGTTCCTCGTCGCGCTCCCGCTCTGCCTCGGCATCGCCAACGCGTCGGGCGTCGCGCCCTTCGCGGGCCTCGTCTCCGGCATTGTCGGCGGCCTCGTCGTCGCGTTCCTGAGCGGCTCGCCGCTGTCCGTGAGCGGCCCCGCCGCCGGCCTCGTCGTGATCGTCGTCGAGGGCATCGCGCAGCTCGGCAGCTTTTCCGCGTTCCTCGTCGCCGTGCTGCTCTCGGGGGTGATCCAGTACGGCTTCGGGATGCTCAAGGCAGGCCAGCTCGCCGCCTACGTGCCGTCCCCCGTGATCAAGGGCATGCTCGCCGCGATCGGCATCCTGCTGATCGTCAAGCAGGCGCCGTTCGCGCTCGGCCTCACCGGCGGCGCGAGCGCGATGTCGATCACGCACGCCACCCTCACCGCGGCGACGCTCGCGATCGTCTCGCTCGCGCTGCTCGTCGCCTGGGAAACCCGCGCGCTGCGACGCTTCGCGCTGATCCGCGCGGTGCCCGCGCCGCTCGCCGTCGTGCTGGTCGGCATCGGCGCGACGCTCGCGCTCGGCTTCGTCGCGCCGTCCCTCGCGCCGCTCGCCGAACATCGGGTCGCGCTGCCCGAACTCGCCTCGTTCGCCGCGCTCGGCGACGCGCTGCGCGGCGCCGACCTCGGCCCGCACTACAAGCAGCTGTGGAATCCCGATGTCTGGCGCGTCGCGATCACGCTGGCCGTGGTCGCCAGTCTCGAAACCCTGCTGAGCCTGGAAGCGGTCGAACAGATCGACCCGAAGCGCCGCCCGTCGGAACCCGATCGCGAACTCAAGGCGCAGGGCATCGGCAACCTCGTCGCAGGCGTGATGGGCGGCCTGCCGATCACCTCGGTGATCGTGCGCAGCTCGGTCAACGTCAACGCCGGCGCGCAAAGCCGCATGTCCGCGATCATCCACGGCATCCTCTTGCTCGTCAGCGTGTTCGCGCTGACGGGCCTCATCAACCTGATTCCCCTCGCCAGCCTCGCGGCGATCCTGATCCACACCGGCATCAAGCTCGCGAAGCCGTCGCTGTTCGCGGCGGTCGCGAAGCAAGGGCCCGGCGCGTTCCTGCCGTTCGTCGCGACGATCGGCGGCGTGCTCGCGGTCGACCTGCTGTTCGGCATCGCGCTCGGGCTCGTGTGCAGCGTGCTCGTCGTCGCCTTGGCGAACCTGCGCAGCCCCGCCACGCTCGCCCAGCACGACGATCACTACCTGCTGACGTTCCGCAAGGACGTGTCGTTCCTCGGCAAGGTCCAGGTCAAGCACGACCTGCGGCAGATCCCCGACCACGCGGTACTGACCATCGACGCCACCCGCGCCGACTACATCGACCACGACGTGCGCGAGTTGCTCGACGCCTTCGTCGCGGCCGCGCCCGCGCGCGGCATCGTCGTCGAGTTCCGCCATGCGCCGAGTGCACAGCGGCGCGGCGGACGCTGGCACCGCCGTCCGAGCGCGCAATAGCGGCGCGTCCAAGCAAAACGCCCCCGCGCGGCTTGCGTCGCGCGGGGGCGTTGTCATGGCGTCACGCCGGCTCGTGAGCCGGCGCGGCCGACGTCAGGAACGCTGCGGGTTCAGCTTGTCGACGTTCGCGTGCAGCTTGTTGAGCGCCGCGATATACGCCTTGGCCGACGCCGCGACGATGTCAGGATCGGTGCCGACGCCGTTGACGATCCGGCCGCTCTTCGACAGCCGCACGGTCACCTCGCCCTGCGCCTGGGTGCCGGTGGTGATCGCGTTGACCGAGTACAACAGCAGCTCGGAGCCGCTGCCGACCTCGCTCTCGATCGCGTTCAGCGTGGCGTCGACCGGCCCGTTGCCGCGCGCCTCGCCGCTCACTTCCGCGCCGTCGACCGAGAACACGACCTTCGCCTGAGGCTGCTCGCCCGTCTCGGAATGCTGCGCGAGCGACACGAACTTGTAGCGCTCCTGGGCCTGCGCGAGCGACGCCTCTTCGTTGACGATCGCGATGATGTCCTCGTCGAAGATCTCCGACTTGCGGTCCGCCAGATCCTTGAAGCGCATGAACGCCGCGTTGAGGTCCGCTTCGCTGTCGAGCGCGATGCCGAGCTCCTGCAGCCGCTGCTTGAACGCGTTGCGGCCCGACAGCTTGCCGAGCACGATCTTGTTCGCGGTCCAGCCCACGTCTTCCGCGCGCATGATCTCGTAGGTGTCGCGCGCCTTCAGCACGCCGTCCTGGTGGATGCCCGACGCATGCGCGAACGCGTTCGCGCCGACCACCGCCTTGTTCGGCTGCACGACGAAGCCCGTGATCTGCGATACGAGCTTCGAGGCCGGCACGATCTGCGTGGTGTCGATGCCGAGATCGAGGCCGAAGTAATCCTTGCGGGTCTTCACGGCCATCACGATTTCCTCGAGCGAGGTATTGCCCGCGCGCTCGCCGAGACCGTTGATCGTGCACTCGACCTGACGCGCGCCGCCGATCTTCACGCCCGCGAGCGAATTCGCCACCGCCATCCCGAGGTCGTTGTGGCAGTGCACCGAGAAGATCGCCTTGTCCGAATTCGGGATGCGCTCGCGCAGCGTCTTGACGAGGTTGCCGTACAGCTCCGGCACGCCGTAGCCGACCGTGTCGGCGATGTTGATGGTGGTGGCGCCTTCCGCGATCACGGCCTCGAGCACGCGGCACAGGAAATCCAGGTCCGAGCGGCTGCCGTCTTCCGGCGAGAATTCAATGTCGTCGGTGAACTTGCGCGCGAAGCGCACCGCGAGGCGCGCCTGCTCGAACACCTGGTCGGGCGTCATCCGCAGCTTCTTCTCCATGTGCAGCGGCGAAGTCGCGATGAAGGTGTGGATCCGGAAGCGGTTCGCGGGCTTCAGCGCATCGGCCGCGCGCTGGATGTCCTTGTCGTTGGCGCGCGCGAGCGAGCAGATCGTGCTGTCCTTGACCTGCGACGCGATCGTCTGGATCGCGTCGAAATCGCCGTTCGAGCTGGCCGCGAAGCCCGCCTCGATCACGTCGACCTTCATCCGTTCCAGGTGCTTCGCGATGCGGATCTTCTCTTCCTTCGTCATCGACGCCCCGGGCGATTGCTCGCCGTCGCGCAACGTCGTATCGAAAATGATCAGTTTGTCTGTCATGGGGACTCCAGGAGGCTTGTTGGGGATAGCACAAACGTAATGAAGTTCGCGCCACCGCTGGCGACGCTCAACAACAGACGAGGCAGACGGAGGGCGAAAACGGTCAGCGCGGCACGCGCGCTAGCGCTAGCGCGCCTAGCAGCGCACCAGCAGGAAGAAGGGACAGGCGGGAAAAGGCAGTCATGCCGAAGAATATAGCGGCATTCCGCGAAGCGCGCAATCGGCTCCACCCCGAAATCGCGCGGCCGGCGGCGCCATGAAAAACGGCGGCCGCGCGGGCCGCCGTTCAGGCAGGAAACAATCGGGGTCAGTGCTCGCGCTGCGATGAGCGCGCCGGATTGGCGCGGCCCCGCACCGCCATGTAGGCCCAGAACACGTAACCCGACAGGCCGTACAGCACGAACAGGCCGAACAGCATCAGCGGCGGGTCCGACGACACCAGCACGAACGCGACCACCACCAGCAGGATCGCCGCGAACGGCACGCGGTGCCGGACATCGAGCGCCTTGCCGCTGTAGAACGGCGCGTTCGACACCATCGTCACGCCCGCGTAGACGGTCAGCGCGAAGGCGACCCAGGGCAGCCAGCCGAGTTGGACCGGCACCCGGTTGTCGGTGGCGAGCCACACGAAGCCCGCGATCAGCGCCGCCGCGGCCGGGCTCGGCAGCCCCTGGAAGAAGCGCTTGTCGACCACGCCGAGATTCGTATTGAAGCGTGCGAGCCGCAGCGCCGCGCCCGAACAGTAGACGAACGCGGCGAGCCAGCCCCAGCGGCCGAGGTCCTTGAGCACCCACTCGTACATCACGAGCGCGGGCGCGACGCCGAACGACACCATGTCGGACAGGCTGTCGAACTGCTCGCCGAACGCGCTTTGCGTGTGCGTCATCCGCGCGACCCGCCCGTCCATCCCGTCGAGCACCATCGCGACGAAGATCGCGATCGCGGCGGTCTCGAAGCGCACGTTCATCGCCTGCACGACCGCGAAGAAACCGCAGAACAGCGCGGCGGTGGTGAACGCGTTCGGCAGCAGGTAGATCCCGCGCGTCCTCAGAAAGCGCTGGCGCGCGGCGCGCCGGCTCTCGGGCACCGCCTCCTGCGCGACCGTCTTGTTATGGCGGAACGAGCGCGGCAACGGACCGTTGCTGTTGCGCGGGCGACGCGGTTTGAATGCTGCCATCGACTCTCCTCGCCGCTTACTGTTCGAGTTCGGCGAGAATCGTCGACGACGCGTACACCTTTTCGCCGATCGACACCCGCGCCCGGCTGCCGAGCGGCAGATACACGTCGACGCGCGAACCGAATCGGATGAACCCGTAGCGCTGGCCGCGCGCGAGCGGCTCGCCGGCGCGCACGTAGCAGAGGATCCGGCGCGCGATGAGGCCCGCGATCTGCACCGACGTCACGGTATGGCCGCTGCCCGTCTGGATCACGACCGCGTTGCGCTCGTTGTCGGTCGACGCCTTGTCGAGATCGGCGTTCAGGAACGCGCCCGGGAAATACTGGACCTTGCTGATCGCGCCGTCGACCGGCGAACGCTGCGAGTGCACGTTGAACACGTTCATGAACACGCTGATCTTCAGCGCGTCACGATCGGCGTACGGATCGCGCGTCGTTTCCACCGCGACGATCCGGCCGTCGGCCGGGCACAGCACCGCGTTGGCCTGCGACGGAATCGGCCGCGCGGGATCGCGGAAGAACTGCACCACGAAGGCGAGCAGCAGCCAGAACAGCAAGGCGACGAGGCCGAACCCGAAGACAGCCTGGACCAACAGCGCAACGGCGGCGGCGATCGCGATGAACGGCCAGCCTTCGCGCGCGATGATCGGATGAGGGTAGTTCATGGAGTGGTTCTTTGAATTGCAAAGCCCGTAGGATAGCAAAAGCCGCCCGCGGCACTGCGGCCTTTGGGCGGCTTTTTGATGCCGACCCTCCGTTTCCGGGGGTCGGATGTGTTCGATCGCTTAGTTCTTCGACTGGTCGACGAGCTTGTTCTTCGCGATCCACGGCATCATCGCGCGCAGCTTCGCGCCGACCTGCTCGATCTGGTGCTCGGCGGTCAGGCGGCGGCGCGACTGCAGCGTCGGCGCGCCGGCCTTGTTCTCGAGAATGAAGCTCTTCGCGTACTCGCCCGTCTGGATGTCGTGCAGGCACTGCTTCATCGCCTTCTTCGTCTCTTCCGTGACGACGCGCGGGCCGGTCACGTACTCGCCGTACTCGGCGTTGTTCGAGATCGAGTAGTTCATGTTCGCGATGCCGCCTTCGTAGATCAGGTCGACGATCAGCTTCAGTTCGTGCAGGCACTCGAAGTACGCCATTTCCGGCGCGTAGCCCGCTTCCACCAGCGTCTCGAAGCCGGCCTTGATCAGCTCGACAGTGCCGCCGCACAGCACGGCCTGTTCGCCGAACAGGTCGGTTTCGGTCTCTTCGCGGAAGTTGGTCTCGATGATGCCGGCACGGCCGCCGCCGTTCGCCGCCGCGTACGACAGCGCGATGTCGCGCGCCGCGCCCGACTTGTCCTGCGCGACCGCGATCAGGTGCGGCACGCCGCCGCCCTGCGCGTAGGTGCCGCGCACGGTGTGGCCCGGCGCCTTCGGCGCGATCATGATCACGTCCAGATCCGCGCGCGGGACCACCTGGCCGTAGTGGACGTTGAAGCCGTGCGCGAACGCGAGCGCTGCGCCCTGCTTGATGTTCGCGTGCACTTCCTTCGCGTAGACCTCGGCGATCTGCTCGTCGGGCAACAGCATCATCACGACGTCGGCGCCCTTCACCGCTTCCGCCACTTCCTTCACCGTGAGGCCCGCGTTCTCGGCCTTGCTCCACGACGCGCCACCCTTGCGCAGGCCGACCGTCACGTTCACGCCGCTGTCCTTCAGGTTCAGCGCGTGCGCATGGCCTTGCGAGCCGTAGCCGATGATCGTGATCTGCTTGCCCTTGATGAGGGAGAGGTCAGCGTCTTTGTCGTAGAAAACTTTCATGATGGTTCCTTCGCTTATTCAGTAATGGTTCAAATCAAATGGGGTGCTGCGACCGGGACACGACGGTTTGCCCGGCTTCGTACGATCCGGCGGGCGTCACACCTTCAGGATGCGCTCGCCGCGGCCGATGCCGGAGCTGCCGGTACGCACGGTCTCGAGGATCGCGCTGGCGTCCAGCCCCTGGATGAATGCGTCGAGCTTGTCGCTCGCGCCCGTCAATTCGATCGTGTAGGTCTTCTCGGTCACGTCGATGATGCGGCCGCGGAAAATGTCCGCCATCCGCTTCATCTCCTCGCGCTCCTTGCCTACTGCCCTGACCTTGATCAGCATCAGCTCGCGTTCGATGTGGGCACCGTCGGTCAGGTCCACCACTTTCACCACCTCGATCAGGCGGTTCAGATGCTTCGTGATCTGTTCGATCACGTCGTCGGAGCCAATGGAAACGATCGTGAGCCGCGACAGCGACTGGTCTTCGGTCGGCGCCACCGTCAAGGTTTCGATGTTGTAGCCTCGCGCGGAAAACAGGCCGACGACGCGCGACAGCGCGCCCGGTTCGTTTTCCAGCAGCACGGAAATGATGTGTCTCATGTTCGCTTGTTCCCGGTTCATTCTCGACTCGCCAGATTCGCCCGCGCCCCGGCGGCCCGCCCTTCGTGAAGGCGGGCGCGGCGGCGCGGCGCGCCGTTACAGGTCTTCCGACCCGAGCAGCATCTCGGTGATGCCCTTGCCGGCCTGAACCATCGGCCAGACGTTCTCGGTCGGATCGGTCTGGAAATCGAGGAACACGGTGCGATCCTTCAGACGCAACGCTTCCCGCAGCGCCGGCTCGACGTCCGCGCTTTTCTCGATCCGCATCCCGACGTGGCCGAAGGCCTCGGCGAGCTTCACGAAATCCGGCAGCGCATCCATGTACGAATGCGAATAGCGCTTGCTGTATTCGATCTGCTGCCACTGGCGCACCATGCCCAGGTAGCGGTTGTTCAGCGAAATGATCTTCACGGGCGTGTCGTACTGCTTGCAGGTCGACAGCTCCTGGATGCACATCTGGATCGAGCCTTCGCCTGTGATGCACAGCACGTCGTCGTCCGGGTGCGCCATCTTGACGCCCATCGCCGCCGGCAGGCCGAAGCCCATCGTGCCGAGGCCGCCCGAGTTGATCCAGCGGCGCGGCTGGTTGAAGCGGTAGAACTGCGCCGCCCACATCTGGTGCTGGCCGACGTCGGAGCACACGAAGGCGTTGCCGCCCGTCAGCTCCCACGCCTTCTCGACCACGTACTGCGGCTTGATGATCTCGCTCTCGCGGTCGAACTTCAGGCAGTCCTTCGCGCGCCAGCCCTCGATGTCCTTCCACCATTGCGCGAGCGCCTCGGTGTCCGGGCCGTGGTCGGCCGTCTGCAGCTGCTCGATCAGTTCCTTCAGCACTTCCTTCACGTCGCCGACGATCGGGATGTCGACCTTCACGCGCTTGCTGATCGACGACGGATCGATGTCGATGTGGACGATCTTGCGCGGCCGCGACGCGAAGTGCGCCGGATCGCCGATCACGCGGTCGTCGAAGCGCGCGCCGATCGCGATCAGCACGTCGCAGTGCTGCATCGCCATGTTGGCTTCGTAGGTGCCGTGCATGCCGAGCATGCCGAGGAACTTGCGGTCCGACGCGCGATAGCCGCCCAGGCCCATCAGCGTGTTGGTGACCGGGTAGCCGAGCAGGTCGACGAACTGGTTCAGCTCGCGCGACGCATCGGCGAGGATGATCCCGCCGCCCGTGTAGATGTACGGCCGCTTGGCCGACAGCAGCAGCGACACGGCCTTGCGGATCTGACCCGAATGGCCCTTCGTGACCGGGTTGTACGAACGCAGCGCGACGCTCTTGACCGGCGTGTATTCGCACGGGGTCTTCGAGATGTCCTTCGGGATGTCGATCAGCACCGGGCCGGGACGGCCGGTACGGGCGATATAGAACGCTTTCTTGACGGTTTCGGCCAGGTCGCGCACGTCCTTCACGAGGAAGTTGTGCTTCACGCACGGGCGCGTGATGCCGACCGTGTCGCATTCCTGGAATGCATCCTGACCGATCGCGGCGGTCGGCACCTGGCCACTGATCACGACGAGCGGGATCGAGTCCATGTAGGCGGTGGCGATGCCGGTGACCGCGTTGGTGACGCCGGGGCCGGAAGTGACGAGACAGACGCCGACCTGGCCGGTGGAGCGCGCATAGGCATCCGCCGCGTGCACGGCCGCCTGTTCGTGGCGCACCAGCACGTGCTGGATCTTGTCCTGCTTGTACAGCTCGTCGTAGATATAGAGAACCGAGCCGCCGGGATATCCCCAGACGAATTCGACCTGTTCGTCGGCCAGTGCCTTCATCAGCACGGTGGCGCCAATCGAGCCGGTTTGCGTAGGGGAAAGGGGTTCCGACGTGGAGAATTCCGCGCTGGGCATGTTCATCTTGAACCTTTCAAATTTTCGGCAAAAAATTGATCGGGTGCTCTCTGCTGGGCTTGTGGCTCAGGTTCAAGCGGCGCGTCCAGTTGAATGGCGGGCTTCTTGGGCCTGCCTCAAATGTGACCATCACTTATGTTGCGAACTGGCAACGATAGCGGCTCGCACGCGGCTGGTCAAGCACAAAATCCCGCACTGCATCAAGGGCCCGGAACCCTTGCCGGACGGGCCGTGGGGCCGGACCCGGGCCCGCCGCGCGCTGATCGGGATGCCCTCCGGCCCAAAATTTGTTAGCATCCGCCAGTTTTACTGAATTTTTCGACCTATTCGCCGCGGGCGCGAGAGCGCAGACCTTTCACGGAATGGCATCAGACAAGGAACTCGCCGACTTCCTCGCGGGCGTCGAAAGGCGCGCGTTCAAGCAGGCTGCTTACGCCGTGCGCGACGACGACGCATCGCTCGATATCGTGCAGGACGCGATGATCAAGCTCGCGGAAAAATACGGCGACCGGCCGGCCGGTGAATTGCCGCTCCTTTTTCAGCGGATCCTCCAGAACGCGATCCACGACTATTTCCGCCGCCAGAAGGTGCGCAATACGTGGGTCAGCCTGTTCTCGTCGCTGAACAACACCGACGACGACGAATTCGACCCGCTCGAAACCCTCGAGGCGCAGGACGGCGGCGCCGGCGTCGAAAGCAGCGAAACCCGCCTCGAACGGGAGCAGGTGCTCGCGCTGATCGACGGCGAGATCCAGAAGCTTCCGGCGCGTCAACGGGAAGCGTTCCTGATGCGTTATTGGGAAGATATGGATGTCGCCGAGACAGCCGCCGCCATGGGGTGCTCCGAGGGCAGCGTCAAGACGCATTGCTCCCGAGCCACTCATGCGCTGGCGCAAGCGCTCAAGGCCAAAGGAATCACGCTATGAGCTCCGCTCCCGCTACGAAAGAACTCGAATTCGCCCTGAAGGTGCGCCGCGCGCTCGACGAGCAGGCTGCCGCGCTGCCCGCGTCGACCGCCGAGCGCCTCGCGCGAGCGCGCCGCGCCGCGCTCGCGCGCAGGAAGCCCGAGGCGGCGCTGGTGCTGGTGCCCGCGTTCGCGGGCGGCGCCAGCACGCTCGGCCTGCCGTTCGGCGAAGCGCCGCGCCCGGCCTCGCTCGGGCGCCGGCTGCTGCGCGCCTGGCCGCTCGCGCTCCTGCTCGCCGGCCTGGTCGGGATCGCCTACTGGGAAGATCAGCAGCGCACGGCGGAGCTTGCGGACATCGACGCGGCCATGTTGAGCGACAACCTGCCCCTCGACGCGTATCTCGACCACGGGTTCAACGCGTACCTGTCTCACAGCCACTAACCGCTACACGAGGACCGCACGGGTGAGTCAGAAACGGGGACTGGCCGTCTTTTTCGGATCGGTGATCGCGCTCGTCATCGCGTACGCCGCCACCTACCCGCGCTTCCACCCGCAACCGGCAGCCGTCGCCGTGGCGAGCGCGCCGGCGCTGGCCTCGGCCGCGATCGCGCTGACCACCGAGTTTCCCGCGCTGCCGTCGCAAAGCCCGCTGTCGTGGGCGCGGCTTTCGCCCGCGCAGCGCGTCGCGCTCGCGCCCTTCGAGAACCAATGGGACGCGTTCAGCGACGCCCGCAAGCGCAAGTGGCTCAAGATCGCCGCGCGTTTCTCGAAGCTCTCGCCCGACGCGCAAAAGCGCCTGCACGAACGCATGAGCGAATGGGTGACGATGACCCCCGAGGAGCGCCGCGTCGCGCGCGAGAACTACCAGGCCTCGAAGGACCTGCCCGCGCAGGCGCGCGAGAAGGCCTGGAAGGCCTATCAGCAGTTGCCCGAGGAACAGAAGGAAAAGCTCGCGCTGGTCGAGCGCCGCCGCCGCCCCACGGTCGTCAGCGCGCCGCCGACCGGCAAGAGCGATCGCGACATCAACCGCCTCGTCAACGCGCACGATCGCCCGGCGAGCGCCCCGGGCGCCGCGGCGCCGACCGTCGCGAGCGCGCCGGCGAGCGCGCCCGTGCCCGCCTCGGCCACGCCCGGCGCCGTCGTGGTGCCCGCGACGCCGATCCCGGTGTCGCCGTCCGAGGCGCCCTCGATCTTCAACGGCTCGTAAGCGGACGTGACGCCCGCCGTCGTCGCCGCCCCCACGCCCTGCGCGCCGCCCAGCGTGCGGCGCCGGCTTGCCGCGCTGCTCTACGAATGCGTGCTGCTGTTCGGCGTGGTGTTCTTCGCGGGCCTCGCGTTCTCGCTCGCGTTGCAGCAGCGCAACGGCCTCGTCCATCACAACCTGCTCGCCGCCTGGATCGCGCTCGTGGTCGGCGCGTATTTCGTGTGGTTCTGGACCCACGGCGGCCAGACCCTGCCCATGAAAACCTGGCGCCTGCGGCTCGTCGCCGCCGACGGCGCGCCGCTCTCGGTCGCCCGCGCGCTGGCCCGCTACGCGCTCGGCTGGCTGTGGTTCCTGCCGCCCCTCGCGCTGCATCCGCTCGCCGGCTTCAGCGTGCCCGCCACGCTGGGCTTCACGGCCGCCTGGATCGCGCTGTGGGCGCTCGCCGCCCGCCTGCACCCGACCCGCCAGTTCCTCCACGACCGGCTGGCCGGCACCCGCGTCGTCCCCGCGCCGCGCTAGCCTCCGTCCAATCCCTTCGCACCGCTAAGCGCCCTCCCCGCGCACGCCCGCCGCACGGGCCCGAGCGCCGTATTCCGTCGTAATAAGAACGTCTTGTGACTGTCATGGCACAGTCATCGCCGCATGGCGCAATGCCATCATGTCAACCGGCGCGAGTCATGCATGGGCCAGAAAACGTCCACGACCTCTTTCTTCCGTCACCCTGTCGGCCCCAGCGCCTTTCTGTCCGGTTCGGCCGTGCATGACGCCCTGGCGTCCGGCTCGCCGCCCGACGCCGCCGCCACACCGCACGACGAGCACGACCAGGCGACCCACCGCTATCGCACGATCTGGCTGTCGGACATCCATCTCGGCTCGAGCGGCTGCCAGGCCGGCTACCTGCTCGACTTCCTGCGCCACAACGAGTCGGAATACCTGTACCTGGTCGGCGACATCATCGACGGCTGGCAGCTGAAGAAAGGCTGGTACTGGCCGCAGGCGCACAACGACGTGGTGCAGAAGATCCTGCGCAAGGCGCGCAAGGGCACCCAGGTCGTCTACATCCCCGGCAACCACGACGAGGCCGCGCGCCAGTTCTGCGACCTCGCCTTCGGCGACATCCAGGTGCGCGGCGAGTCGTTCCACACGACGCTCGGCGGCAAACGTTTGTGGATCGTGCACGGCGACCTGTTCGACGGCGTGATCCAGCACGCGAAATGGCTCGCCTACCTCGGCGACACGCTGTACACGCTGATTCTCGTGCTGAACCGCTGGTTCAACCGGATCCGCAGCCGCCTCGGCTTCCAGTACTGGTCGCTGTCGCAGTACCTGAAGCACCAGGTGAAGAACGCGGTGAACTTCATCTCCTCGTTCGAGCGGGTGATGACCGACGAGGCGCGCCGGCGCGGCTGCGACGGCGTCGTCTGCGGCCACATCCACAAGGCGGAGATCCGCGACATCGACGGCGTGCTGTACTGCAACGACGGCGACTGGGTCGAAAGCCTCTCGGCGCTGGTCGAGACCATGGAAGGCGAACTGAAGATCGTCTACTGGACCGTCGTGCACGCCCCGCCCGTCGCGCTGCCGCGCAAGACGAAAGCCACTGCCTGACCCTTTGGAGGAGCGCCGCGATGAAAATCATGATCGTCACCGATGCGTGGGAACCGCAAGTCAACGGCGTCGTGCGCACGCTCAAGAGCACCGCGCGCGAGCTGACCGAACTCGGCCATCGCGTCGAACTGTTGACGCCGCTCGAGTTCCGCACGATTCCCTGCCCGACCTATCCGGAGATCCGCCTGTCGCTGCTGCCGTACCGGCGGCTGCGCGCGCGGATCGACGAATTCGCGCCCGACGCGCTGCACATCGCGACGGAAGGGCCGCTCGGCCTCGCCGCGCGGCGCTACGCGCGCGGCCGCAAGCTGCCGTTCACGACCGCCTATCACACACGCTTCCCCGAATACGTGCAGGCGCGCTTCGGCGTCCCGCTCTCCGCCACCTACCGCTTCCTGCGCTGGTTCCACGGCGGCTCGCGCGCGGTGATGGCACCCACCCCGGTGGTGCGCGACGACCTCGAGCACTACGGTTTCCGCAACGTCGTGCTATGGACCCGCGGCGTCGACCTCGAGATCTTCCGGCCGATGGAGTCGAAGGTCCTGAACACCGCGCGGCCGATCTTCCTGTATGTCGGGCGGGTCGCGATCGAGAAGAACGTCGAGGCCTTCCTGAAGCTCGACCTGCCCGGCTCGAAGTGGGTCGCGGGCGAGGGGCCCGCGCTCGCCGAGCTGAAATCGCGCTATCCTGAAGCCAATTACCTCGGCGTGCTGACCCAGGCGGAGCTTGCCAAGGTATACGCCGCCGCCGACGTGTTCGTGTTCCCGAGCCGCACCGATACCTTCGGGCTCGTGCTGCTCGAGGCGCTCGCCTGCGGAACGCCCGCCGCCGCCTATCCGGTGACGGGCCCCGTCGACGTGCTGGCCGACGGGGGCGCGGGCGCGATGCACGAGGACCTGCGCGAGGCCTGCCTCGAAGCGCTCAAGATCGACCGCGGCGCGGCGCGCGCGTGGGCCGAGCGCTACTCGTGGCGCGCCGCGTCCGAGCAGTTCGCCTCGCACCTGAAACCGTTGCCGCGATCCGCCCAGCCGCAACCTGAAGGCGCTGCCGTTTGAAACCTGCGATGCGCGCGAAAGCGCCCTCCTCCCCGAGACTGCGCGAGCCGGCCGGCGCCGCGCAGACCGCGCGCGACGCGGACGACGCCCACGAACCGCTCGGTCCCGACGATCCGCTCGCGCCGCTGCCGCCCAATCCGTACAAGGGCAACCGCGGCCTGACGCGCGCCTGGTACGCGCTCAAGCATTCGGTCAACGGCTTTCGCGTCGCGATCCGCGAGGAAAGCGCGTTCCGCCAGGAGCTGACGCTCGCGGCGATCCTGCTGCCGATCGGCGCCTTCGCGCCCGTCACGCCGGTCGAGCACGCGCTCCTGATCGGCTCGGTGCTGCTCGTGCTGATCGTCGAGCTGCTCAATTCGAGCGTCGAGGCCGCGATCGACCGCATCTCGCTCGAACGCCACGAGCTGTCCAAGCGCGCGAAGGACTTCGGCAGCGCGGCGGTGACGGTCGCGCTGTGCGCCTGCCTGACCACCTGGGGCTTCATCCTCGGCCCGCCCGTCTGGCACTGGTTCGCGCGCTGAGCCCGCCGCGCGGGGCACCGCCCGGGTATGCCCCCATCACGAAATACCCCGGTGCTGCAAAAGCCCGGTTTATAATCGTCTGATAGTCTCAAAAAACAGCAACCCGAGCCGGACGAATCACGCAGCATCGATTGCAGCGCCCGCCAGTCCGGCAAACCCAGGGCCGGACGACATGGAAGCGAAACCTCCCCGCCGCACGCGCGAACGGATTCTTGAGTTGTCGTTGAAACTCTTCAATGAGATCGGCGAGCCGAACGTCACGACCACGACGATCGCCGAGGAAATGGAAATCAGTCCAGGCAACCTGTACTACCATTTCCGCAACAAAGACGACATCATCAACAGCATCTTCGCGCAATTCGAACAACAGATCGAACGGCGCCTGCGTTTTCCCGAGGATCATCGGCCGACGATCGACGAGACCTGGTCGTACCTGCAGTACATGGCCGATTTCATGTGGACCTACCGGTTCCTGTATCGCGACCTGAACGACCTGCTCGCGCGCAACCGCACCCTCGAAACGCACTTCAAGCAGATCATCAGCCACAAGGTGCGCTTCGCGCGCGAGATGTGCGAGCTGCTCGTGTCCGACGACGAACTCGTCGCGACGCCGGCCGAGATCGAGGTGATCGCCACCAACATGGCGGTGATCTCGACCTACTGGCTGTCCTATCAGTACGTGATGCATCCGCGCAAATACAACGACCAGGACGCGATCCGCGAGGAACTGCACCAGGTCAGCATGCACGTGATCTCGGTGATGGCGCCGTACCTGCGCGGCCGCTCGCGGCAGATCTTCGACGACCTGGTGTCGGGCAAGCTGCCCAAGCGCGAATTCACCGACTACCTGCCGCCGCGCGACGGTTCGCCGCGCAGCGCCCCGAAGGATTCGAAGCAATGAAGTCTGTGTGCATCTATTGCGGCTCGTCGCCCGGCAGCCGCCCGGTTTACGCGGACGCCGCGCGCGCGCTCGGGCGCGCGCTGGCCGAGGCCGACCTCACGCTGGTCTACGGCGGCGGTCGCGTGGGCCTGATGGGCGTGGTCGCTGACGCGGTGCTCGCCGCCGGCGGGCGCGCGATCGGCGTGATCCCCAAGCTCCTCGTCGACAAGGAAGTCGGCCACACCGGCCTCACCGAGCTGCACGTGGTGCCCGACATGCACCATCGCAAGAAGATGATGGCCGACCTGTCCGATGCGTTCGTCGCCATGCCCGGCGGCGCGGGCACCCTCGAGGAGTTCTTCGAGGTCTACACGTGGGCGCAGCTCGGCTATCACCGCAAGCCGGTCGCGCTGTACAACATCGAGGGCTTCTACGATCCGCTGGTCGCGCTGCTGCGCCACACGGTCGACGAAGGCTTCATGCAGCCGACCTATTTCGACACGCTGTGCATCGACACCGCGCCCGCCCCGCTGATCGCGCAGCTGCGCCACTACCAGCCGCCGGCGCGCGACAAGTGGGAAGCCGCGCCGCCGCAACCCGCCTGACCCCGCGCACCATCGCGCAGCCTCTCCCGGGAACCCGCACATGACGCCAGCCCTCCGCAAGGTCGTCCTCATCACCGGCGCGAGCCGCGGCATCGGCCGCGCCGCCGCGCTGCTCGCGGGCGGACGCGGCTGGGCGGTCGGCGTCAACTACGCGCGCGACGAAGCCGCCGCCCGCGACACCGCCGACGCGGTGCGCGCGGCAGGCGGCGACGCCTGCCTCGTGCGCGGCGACGTCGCCGTCGAAGCCGACGTGATCGCGATGTTCGACGCGGTCGAGGCCGCGTTCGGCCGCCTCGACGCGCTCGTCAACAACGCCGGCATCGTCGCCCCGTCGCTGCCGCTCGCCGAGATGTCGGCCGAGCGCCTCGCGCGGATGTTCGACGTCAACGTGCTGGGCGCCTACCTGTGCGCGCGGGAAGCCGCGCGCCGCCTGTCGACCGACCGCGGCGGCCCCGGCGGCGCGATCGTCAACGTCTCGTCGATCGCCGCGCGGCTCGGCTCGCCGAACGAATATGTCGACTATGCGGGCTCGAAGGGCGCGGTGGACACGCTCACGCTCGGCCTCGCCAAGGAACTCGGCCCGCGCGGCGTGCGCGTGAACGCGGTGCGGCCGGGCCTGATCGATACCGAGATCCATGCGAGCGGCGGCCAGCCGGGCCGCGCCGAACGGCTCGGCGCGCAGACCCCGCTCGGCCGGGCCGGCACCGCGCGGGAGGTCGCCGAGGCCATCGTGTGGCTGCTCGACGACGCGGCCTCCTACGTGACAGGCACGCTCGTCGACGTCGGCGGCGGCCGCTGAGGGGCGGCGGCGCCCCCCTGCCTGACAAGCGCCTGACGTTGCCGCGCAGCAACAAAACTACACAATCCTCACCAATCTCCACGATTTCGCAACGTTTCCTGTAAACAACGGTAATAGTTCCGTGGTCTACTAGCGACCATCGCGGCGTCGCCGCCGCGCGCTGTCATCGCCTTCCTCCGCGGCACCGCACGCCGGCAGGCCCATGCAGCCCGCCCGTCCTACACCAGAGATCCTTCCAGATGCAGGGAACCACAGCTCCCGGCCGGCGGCGCACGTCCGTGCCCGCGCAGGCCGATCCTGTCCGCTCGTCCGACGACGCCGCCACGCCGGCGCCGGCCAGCTTCGCCGCCGGCGCCCCCGCGACGGGCGCCGCGCCGCGCGCGATCTCGTGGTCGGGGCTGCGCGCCTGGCTGATCGTCGCCGCGCTGCTGTGCGCCTACCTGCTGCCGGGCGTGCTCGGTCACGATCCGTGGAAGCAGGACGAGACTTATACGTTCGGCATCATCCAGCACATGCTCGAAAGCGGCGATCTCGTGGTCCCGACCAACGCCGGCCAGCCGTTCCTCGAGAAGCCGCCGCTCTACGACTGGGTGGCCGCCGGTCTCGCCTGGCTGTTCGGCCGCTATCTGGCGCTGCACGACGCGGCGCGCCTCGCGAGCGCGCTGTTCGCCGGGCTCGCGTTCGCCTTCACCGCGCGCGCGGCGCGCGTCGCGACCGGCGCGCGCAGCTGGCACGCGCTCGACGTGATCGGTCCCGCCGCGTTGTGCGCGGGCACCCTCGTCGTGGTCAAGCACACGCACGACATGATGACCGACGTCGCCCTGATGGCCGGCGCGGCGATCGGCTTCTGCGGCCTGCTCGAACTGGTGCTCCAGCGCGTGCGCGACGCGCGCGCCGACGCGCTCGGCGAGCCGCGCCGCCCGGCCGGCCGCTTCGCCGCGCTGCTGTTCGGCGCGGGCGTCGGCATCGCGCTGATGTCGAAAGGCCTGTTCGTGCCGCTCGTGTTCGCGGCCACCGTCTGCGCGGTGCTCGTGCTCTACCCCGCCTGCCGCAGTCGCGCGTTCTTCAAGTCGCTCGGCATCGCCGCGCTCGCGTGCGCGCCGTTTGCGCTGATCTGGCCGACCGCCCTGTTCCTGCGCTCGGAATCGCTGTTCCTCGTGTGGTTCTGGGAAAACAACGTCGGCCGTTTCTTCGGCTTCTCCGTGCCGATGCTCGGCGCCGAGAACGACAAGCCGTTGTTCATCTGGCGCGCGATGCTGACGGTCGGCTTCCCGGTCGGCCCGCTCGCCGTCGTCGCGCTCGCGCGCGGCGCGTGGCGCGACTGGCATGCGCCGCGCATCGCGCTGCCGATGGTGTTCGCCGCGGTCGGGATGGTCGTGCTGCATATGGCCGCGACGTCCCGCCAGCTCTACATCCTGCCGTTCATCGCCCCGCTGTCGCTGGTCGCCGCGCAAGCGATCCCGCGCCTCCCGCAACGCCTGCACACCGGCTGGGACTACCTGAGCCGCGCGCTGTTCGGCGCCACCGCGGTGCTCGCCTGGCTGATCTGGTCGCTGATGGCCGATCCGAGCGCGTCGCACGCGAGCCTGAGCTGGCTCGGCCGCTGGCTGCCGCTCGACTGGACGATGCCGATCGAACCCACGCTGGTGATCGCCGCGCTCGCGCTGACGATCGGCTGGCTGTGGCTGCTGCCGTCGCTGCGCCTCGCCGGCAAGTGGCGCGGCGCGCTGTCGTGGGCCGCGGGCGTGCTGCTCGCGTGGGGGCTCGTCTACACGCTGCTGCTGCCGTGGCTCGACGTCGCGAAGAGCTACCGCTCGGTGTACGACGACCTGAACCGCCATCTCGCGATCGAATGGAATGACGGCGACTGCATGGCGAGCCTCGGCCTCGGCGAATCGGAAGCGCCGATGCTGTACTACTTCTCCGGGATTCTCCATGCGCCGCTCGGCCAGCCCGATGCACGCGCGTGCACCTGGCTGATCGTGCAGGGCCTGCGCGCGCAGGCCCCGACCCTCGATCCGGAATGGAAGCCGTTTTGGTCGGGCGCGCGCCCCGGCGACAACGAGGAGCTGCTGCGCGTCTACGTACGCACGCCCGCCGCGTCGCACTGACCCGGCTGCACGCCCCGCCCGGCCGCCCTCACCTGCTGCCGGGCTTTTTTACGTCCGCGTCGTCAGAACGACGAACCGGGTTCGCGCAGGAAGGCCTGCTCGGCGTCGCTCGACGGCCGGCCGAGGATCGCGTTGCGATGCGGGAAACGGCCGAAGCGCGCGATCACGTCCGCGTGCTTGAGCGCGAAGTCGTGGTAGCCCGCGCACCCCGCCTCGTGGCGGATCTGCTCGCACAGGCGCACCGCCTCGCGTTGGCTGGCGGCCGTCTCGTCATGCTCGAACGGCAGGTAGGCGAATGCGCGCTGATGCGGATTCGGCAGGAGGCGGTCGTGACCGCGCTCGACCAGCGCGCGCGCCCGGGCGAGCGCGGCGGCGTCGGCGGCGAACGCGCGCG
This sequence comes from Burkholderia sp. FERM BP-3421, assembly GCF_028657905.1. Taxonomy (NCBI): domain Bacteria; kingdom Pseudomonadati; phylum Pseudomonadota; class Betaproteobacteria; order Burkholderiales; family Burkholderiaceae; genus Burkholderia; species Burkholderia sp. FERM BP-3421. The sequence goes on from NZ_CP117782.1 coordinate 1,905,126, forward strand.
GCGTACCGCGATGGATGTTGCGCGAGAACTGATCGAGCAGCACGATCAGCGCCAGCGCACCGAGCGGCGTATCGCTCCAGGCATCGCACGCGCCCTCGCGGGCCGCATCGAGCAACGCGCCGAAGCGCTCGCGCAGCGTCGCGTCGAGCGCGGGGCCGCCGTCGAACCAGATCTTGCGTGCAGCGCCGAAGGCCGCCTCGTGCGGCGCGCCGAACCAGAAGTCAAGCACCTCGCGGGCGCGTGGATCGAGCGCCGCATGATCGCTGCGCCAGTCGTAGTCGTTGCGCTCCATCATTCGACCAGCTCCAGGACGAGACGACGCGTGCGCGCACTCTTCTTCTCGAGCTTCGCGACGCGCAGCGTGCCGACCTCGCCCGTATCGCGCACGTGCGTGCCGCCGCACGGCTGCAGGTCGACTGACTCGATTCTCAGCAGGCGCACCCGGCCGAGACCCTGCGGCGGTTTCACGCTCATCGTGCGCACCAGCTCGGGCCGGGCCGCCATGTCCTCGTCGGTGATCCACTCGATCGACACCGGGTGCCGGCCGCGCACCAGCGCATCGAGGCGCGCCTCGACGTGCGCGCGCTCGATCGGCTCGACCGTCGCGAAATCGATCCGCACATAGTCCGCCGTCACGCTGCAGCCGTCGACCGGGTACGGCAGCACGGCGCAGGCCAGATGCCCCGCCGTATGCAGGCGCATGTGCCGGTGCCGGCGCGCCCAATCGATCTCGGCCACCACGCGTTCGCCCGGGCTCAAGCCCGCGAGCAGCGCGTCCTGGTCCGGCGCGGGCACGTGCAGCGCATCGTCGGGCGTCGCGCCCTCGAAGCGCGCCTTGTGGGTGTCCGCGATCACGATCACCGTGCCGTCGGCGCGCGTCAGCGTACCGCTGTCGCCCGCCTGGCCGCCGCCGAGCGGATAGAACACCGTCTGGTCGAGCCGGATGCCGGTCTCGTCGACCGCCGTCACCGTCGCCTCGCAGCGCAGCAGGTAGGCGTCTTCGCGGAACAATGCGCGCGTCGTCATGGTCGTGCCTCGTCGATCGTGGGGAGAAAGGTCCAGCCTAGCGCGCGCGCCGCGCCGGCGACAGGCTCGGCCTGCGCGCCGCGCGGCGGCGGCGTGCCGGTGAATCAACCGGGCCGGTTGCGCATCCAGTCAGCCGTCTCGTAAAAGGAATGCATGAGCCGCACCCGCAGCGGCTCGTCGAGCCCGCCGTCCTCCATCGCCCAGGCCATGCAGCGCAGCCATTGATCGCGCTCCGACGAAGCGATCGGGAACGGCAGGTGACGCGCCCGCAGGCGCGGGTGCCCGAAGCGGCTGATGTAGTGGTCGGGACCGCCGAGCCAGCCGCACAGGAACCAGAACAGCTTGTCGCGCGAGCCGTCGAGCGACGGCGGATGCAGCGCGCGGATCCCGGCGAACTCGGGTTCGAGGTCCATGAGGTCGTAGAAGTGGTCGACCAGCTCGCGCACGCGCGCCTCGCCGCCCACGAGTTCGAACGCCGTCGGTTGCGACGGCGCGTCTTCGGTTACATCGGTCATACGAAATTCGTCCTGCCCTGCAAAAAAACGTCAACGATACCGCAATGCTCACGCATCGCGCAGCGATTGCAGCGCCGGCCGCGCCAGCACGCGACGCAGGCCGAGCCAGCCGGCGAGCCCCGCGCAGGCCACGCCGGCCGCGATGCCGGCCGGCACCAGCCACGGATTGAACACGAGCTGGAAATCGAACACGCGCGTCGCCAGCACGCTGCCGATCGCGATGGCGCCCGCGGCCGCCATCGCGCCCGCGAGCACGCCCACCACGATGAACTCGGCGCGCTGCACCGCGCCCACCTGCGCACGCGAGGCGCCGAGCGCGCGCAGCAGCGCGGCCTCGCGCATCCGCTCGTCGCGGGTCCCGGCCAGCGCCGCATACAGCACCAGCACGCCGGCCGCGAGCGTGAAGCCGAACAGGAACTGCACCGCGCCGATCACCTGCAGCAGCACGCGCTGCAGCTGCGCGAGAATCGGCGCGATGTCGATCGCGGTGATGTTCGGGTATTGCACGATCAGGCTGTCGAGCGCGCGCTGTCGGCCCGGCGGCAGGTGGAAGCTCGTGATGTAGGTCGCCGGGAAATCGCGCAGCGCGGCGGGCGGCATCAGCACGAAGAAGTTGACCTTGAACGAGCCCCAGTCGAGCTTTCGCACGCTCGTGACCGGCGCTTCCACCGTGAGCCCCGTAACGTCGAAGCGCAGACGGTCGCCGGGCTGCACCCCGAGCGTTTTCGCGAGGCCCGCCTCGATCGAGATCTGCGGCGTATCCGTCGCCCCGTACCACGCGCCGGCGGTGATCCGGTTGTCGTCGGGCAGGCGCGTCGTGTAGGACAGGTTGAATTCGCGGTCGACCAGGCGGCGCGCATCGTCGCGCTTGTAGTCGTCGGGATTCACCGGCTTGCCGTTCACCGCGACCAGGCGGCCGCGCACCATCGGCTCGAGCGCGACCGCCGCCACGCCGTGCGCGCCCAGATAGGCCGCGACCGCATCGTGCTGGTCGGGCTGGATGTCGATCAGGAACTGGTTCGGCGCGTCGGGCGGCGTCGATTGGCGCCAGCCCGCCACGAGATCGTTGCGGGTGACCGAGATCAGCAGCAGGCACATCAGGCCGAGCGCGAGCGCGGTGATCTGCAGCGCGCTCGCCGCCCCGCGCCGATGCAGCGACGCAAGCGCATAGCGCCAGCCGAACCCGGCCGCGACCCGGCCGCCCCGCACGGCGCGCGCGCCGGCCAGCAGCGCGAGCCGGGCCAGCAGCGCGAACAGGACGAGCCCGCCCGCGAAGCCGCCCGCGACGATCAGCCCAAGCTTCAGATTGCCCGCGGCCAGGATCAGCAGCCCCGCGAACAGCGCGACGCCGAAACCGTAGCCAAGCCATGCGATGCGCGCCGCGTCGCCCCACTCGCGGCGCAGCACGCGCACCGGCGGCACGCGCGTGAGCGGCACCAGCGGCGGCAGCGCGAAACCCAGCAGCAGCACGAGCCCCGCCGCGATGCCGACCGCCGCGGGCCAAACCGTCGGCGCCGGCAGGGCCACCTCGATCAGGCTGCCGAGCGCGCCCAGCAGCACCCGATGCCCCGCGTAGCCGAGCGCCGCGCCAAGTAGGCCGCCCACGAGCCCCAGCAGCGTGAACTCGATCGCGAACAGCGCGCCCAGCGTGCGGCGGCTCGCGCCGAGGCAGCGCATCGCCGCGCAGCCGTCGAGATGCCGCCGCATGTAGCGCTGGGCGGCCATCGCGATCGCCACCGCCGCGAGCAAGGCGGTCAGCAGCGCGACGAGCGTCAGGAAATGACGGGCGCGATCGAGCGTCTGGCGCACCTGCGGCTGCCCTTCCCGCAGCGATTCGAGCGCGACGCCGCGCAGCCGGCCGCCGTCGACGCGCGCATGCGCGTAGCGCTCGAAGCGGCCGATCGCCGCCTCGCCGCCGGCGACGAGCAACCGATAGGTCACCCGACTGCCGTAGGCGATCAACCCGGTGGACGCGAGTTCGTCGTCGCGCAGCATCACGCGCGGAGAGAAGTTGACGAAGGAAAAGCCGCGATCGAGCTCGCGGGCGATCGCCGCGCTCACCACGAACGTGCGGCTGCCGACCCGCAGCGGATCGCCGACCCGCAGATGCAGCGCATCGAGCAGCGCCGGATCGGCCCACACGGTGCCGGGCGCGGGGATCGCCGCGGCCGGGCGCGCGGGCCGGTTGGCGCCGTCCTCCAGCTCGACCGCGCCCCGCAGCGGATAGCCCGTCGACACGGCCTTCACGGCCGCGAGCCGTGAGGCGCCGTCGGCGCCCGGCGTGCCGACCATGCTCGGAAACACCGCGGTGGTCGCGGTGCGCAGGCCGAGCGCGCGCGCCTGTTCGGTGAAGGATGGATCGAGCGGGCGGTCGCCGCGCACGATGAAATCGGCGCCGATCATCTGGCGCGCGTCGCGCTCGAGCCCCTGGCGCAGCCGGTCGGCCAGGAAACCGACGCTGGTCAGCGCGGCCACCGCGAGCACCAGCGCGACGATCAGCAGGGTCAGCTCGCCCGCGCGCCAATCGCGCCGCGTCATGCGCACGGCCTGCCGCAGCAGGTCGCCCCAACCAAAGCGGCGGCCGCGGCCGGCCGCCGTCCCTTCAACGTGCCGCGTCAATCGCGCTTGCTCCCGAATGAATTGAGGCGCGACACCATCTGGTTCGCCATGCCCCGGAACCCGCCCGACACGCCGCGCCACAGACGCGGCAGCGCCCACACCGAGAACGCGACGAAACCGATCATCAGCACGATGAACAGCAGCGGAACGAAGAAGGCGAGCGCGAGCCCGCCGAACACGAGCCCGTCCTCGGTCGTCGAGGCGATCCAGTTCGAGATCGGCTCGGGGGACAGATTGATCAGCGCGCGCGTGCCGGCCTTCGCGATATGCGCGGAACCGGCCAGCGTCCCACCCGCGAGGCCCGCGACCGCGAGCACGGCCGGATCGGCATGGCCGAGCGACGCGGCGGCGAGCACCGCGCCGGCGGGAATCCGGATGAAGGTGTGGATCGCATCCCACAAGGAATCGAACGCGGGGATCTTGTCGGCCAGGAATTCGGCGACCGCGAGCACCGCGGCGGCGCCGATCACCCACGGCGAGGTGAGCACGGCCAGCGTGTCGGGCAGGTGGACGAGCCCGAGCCGGGCCAGCACGCCGGCGATCAGCACCGTCAGATAGAGGCGCAGACCGCTCGCCCACGCGAGCCCCGCGCCGAGCGAAATGGCTTCAACCATGTGCCGCCTCCTTGCGCGTCACGCGCGTTCGCCGAAAAGCACCGGGCCCGGCCCGTGAACCGGCCGGCCCCGCGCGGTCACGCGCGCGACCGGGACGATTCCAAAGGAACTCGCTCCATTATAGACGCGGCCTTCCGCCCGCCCTTCGAAACAAACCCGCACGCGGCCGGCGCGCGGGCCGGCTCAGTCGGCCGAGGACAACTTGAGGCCGATCAGGCCGACGAGGATCAGGAGCGCGCTCGCGACCCGCGCGACGCTCACCGCCTCGCCCATCATGACGATCCCGAAGATGAACGCGCCCACGGCGCCGATGCCGGTCCATACCGCATACGCGGTGCCGAGCGGCAGTTCGCGCATCGCGATCGCGAGCAGGATGAAACTGCCGAGCGCGGTGACGATCGTGAAGATGGACGGACCGAGACGGGTGAAACCCGCGGAGGATTTCATGCCGGCCGCCCAGGCGACTTCGAGCAAACCGGCCACAAACAGCAAGACCCAGGACATGAGGGGACTCGATTGATCAAATGGGGTCGTCCCCGTGACGCGAAAGGCCCGGGGTCGTCCCCGGACGGCGTCCAGTATAACAATAGGCTTACAGACGTGCAGGCAGGCGCGCCCCTACTTCGGCGCATGCGGCGCGGCGGCGGCGCGCTCCGCGATCGGCAGGCCCTGAGCGTCGACCTGCACGCAGCGATCGTCGCGATACAGCGCCCATTCCTCGCAGGTGCGGCCGTCCTTGAACACGCACATGCCGTACTGGCCGCGCGGACTGTCGTGGATCACCAGCTTGCCGCCGAGCTTCTCGCAATTGACCGAGGCCGGATTCGCCATGCCGATCTTCTGCGGCGCGGCCGGCAGCGGCTGCGCGATCACGCCCGCCGCGACCAGCCCAAGCGCTCCGCCGATTCCCATCCGTATCAACGCCCTCATGAGCCGCTCCTTGTTCTGGTTGTCGAGCGGTCAGCATAAAGGCAATTCCGCGAACTGTCTCCGCGGCCCCGGCCGGCGGTGCGCAATTGCAACGGCGGCCGTGCGCGGGGGCGGGCGGCCGCGCAGGCAAGCCCTCGATCGCGTCGAGGCACTCGGTTCGACCTTCTCGCTCCCGCATGCTCCGAGCGGATATCGCATCTCGGCCGCCGCCACGCCCCGCTTGCAAGCGGAGGCACGCCCTTTCGGCCAACCCGACTCGCAGCGCATCGCCGCGGATCCGTCGGACGCGATCCACGCCGCACTCAATCCCGTTAATAAAAAAACTGAAAAGCTAATTCGTTAGAATTCCGGCCGGATACCCGCTGCCCGATGCCGGACGACCTGCGCCGCGGGCCGCTCGCCATGCCCGACCCCGGAGAGAAAACCCGTGTTGACGATCAACGCCGAATGGCGCGACTGGCTGACGACCAACGTCGCGCGCGGCTGCTCCGCCCAATCCATCCTCGAAGCGATGATCCGGAATGGCTTCGCGCCCAACGACGCACGCGCCCTCGTCGAACCGCTGTTCGCGCCGGCTGCGCCTGCCGCACCCACTACGCCGGCGGTGCCTGACGCGCCTGGCGCATCCGCTGACGCGCCGCCCCCCGCCGCCCCGACGCTCAACGCCGCGTGGCGCGATTGGCTCACGACCAACGTCGCGCGCGGCTGCGCCGCACAGTCGATGATCGATGCGATGGTCCAGACCGGCTTCTCGCCCGACGACGCGCGCACCGTTGTCGAGCCGCTATTCGCGCCGGCCGCGACAGCCGACGCCCCGCCGGCCGACCTTCCGCCCGCGGCCCCATCCGTCGCCGCCGCGCCGGCCGACCCTCCGCCCGCGGCCCCATCCGTCGCCGCCGCGCCGGCCGACCCTCCGCCCGCGGCCCCGTCCGCCGACGCCCCGCGGGCCGATCGTCCGACCGTCCCCGCGCTCGACGCCGCGGCCACCCCCCCAAGGCGGCTACAATCTGACCCCACCCCGCTCGCCGCGCACAACGTGATCCGCGCGCACGATCGCGACGTGCGCGTGCTGAGCCGCTGCGAACGTCCGCAGGTCGTCGTGTTCGGCGACGTGCTGTCGGCCCGGGAATGCGAGGAGCTGATCGCCCGCGCGCGCGACCGGCTCACGCGTTCGCAGGTCGTCATGCACGACAGCCAGGAATCGACGCTGTCCGACTATCGGACCAGCGAAGGCACCTGGTTCGCGCGCGGCGCGGATCCGTTCATCGAACGCCTCGAACGGCGTCTCGCGGCGCTGATGAACTGGCCGGTCGAGAACGGCGAGGGGCTGCAGGTGCTGCGCTACGGCGTCGGCGCCGAATACCGGCCGCATCACGACTACTTCGCGCCCGACAAGCCCAGCAGCGCGCTGCACACGACCTCGGGCGGGCAGCGCGTCGCCACCCTCGTGATCTACCTGAACGACGTGCCCGCAGGCGGCGAGACGATCTTCCCCGACGCGCACCTGTCGGTCGCGCCGCAACGCGGCGCGGCCGTCTATTTCCGCTACGCCAACGCGCGTGGCCAACTCGACCCGCTCTCGCTGCACGGCGGCAGCCCGGTGCGCGAGGGCGAGAAGTGGGTGATGACCAAGTGGGTGCGCGAGCGCGCGTACGGCGGCTGACGCCGCCCCGGCGTCACAGCGCCCCGACCAGCCGGTAGCCGACGCCCGTCTCGGTGACGATGTGCTCGGGCTGCGCCGGATCGTTCTCGAGCTTCTGGCGCAGATGCGCCATGTAGATCCGCAGGTAGTGATGGCTCTCGACGTGCGACGGCCCCCACACGTCGCGCAGCAGCTGCCGGTGCGTGAGCACCCGCCCCGCATGCCGCACGAGCGTCGCGAGCAGCCGGTATTCGAGCGGCGTCAGGTGGACCGTCTCGCCGGCGCGCCACACCTGGCGCAGCGCGAGATCCACGGTCACCGCGCCGAAGCTCACCTTCGGCGACTCGTTCGCGCCGCCCTGGTTGCGTCGCCGCAGGTGCGCCCGGATCCGCGCGAGCAGCTCCGACACGCCGAACGGCTTGGTCAGATAATCGTCGGCGCCCGCGTCGAGCGCGGCGACTTTCTCCTCTTCGTGGGTGCGCGCGGACAGCACGATCACCGGCAGGTCCGACCAGCCGCGCAGTTCGCGAATCACGTCGAGGCCATCGGTGTCGGGCAGCCCGAGATCGACGATCGCGAGATCCGGCTTGCGGGTCGCCGCCTCGATCAGGCCTTGCTTGCCGGTCTCGGCATCGAACACGGCGATGCCCTCTTCCTCGAGCGCGGCGCGCACGAAGCGGCGGATCTGTTTTTCGTCTTCGATCAGGACGACGGTCAGCGTGGGTTCACTCATGGTCATGCGGGTCTGCGTGGTGGGCCGAGGCGGGCGGGTCGAGCCGGCGCGCCGGGGCGGAATCGGGGTCGTCGTCCGCCGCGTCCGGCTCGGGCGGCGGCGTGTCGACGGGCAAGGTGAACCAGAAGCGCGCGCCGACGACCCGGCCGTCCGGCGCGATGCGGTTGAGCGCGCCGATCCGGCCGCCGTGCGCGTCGACGATGGCGCGGCAGATCGCGAGCCCGAGCCCGATGCCGGGCGTCGCCGACTCCTTCTCGCCGCGCGTGAACTTCTCGAAGATGCGCGTTTCCATGCCCGCCGGCAAGCCCGGCCCGCGATCGTCGACATGCACGCGCACGAACGGCTGGCCGTCCTCGGTGAGGCGTTCGGCGCCGATCTCGAGCGGCGAATCGAGCGGCGTGTATTTCGCCGCATTCTCGAACAGATTCGCGAACAGGCGCTCCATCAGCACCGCGTCCATCTGCAGGAGCGGCAGGTCGGCCGGCAGCCGCACCTGCGCGGGATGGCGCGCGAGCACGCGCTTGCACGCGGCCAGCGCCGCGCCGATCGTCTCCTCGAGCAGCGACCACTGGCGCTTGAGCTGCAGGCTGCCGGCCTGGAGCCGCGCCATGTCGAGCAGGTTGGTGACGATGCCCGTCATGCGCAGCGCCTCGTCGTGGATCGACTCGACCAGTTCGTCCTCGCGCCCCACGGCCGCGCCGCTGTCGCGCACGGCCGCGCGCGCGTTCGCGAGCATCGACGACAGGCCCACGATCGCCGTGAGCGGCGTGCGCAGATCATGCGAGATCGCCGACAGCAGCGAGTTGCGCAGCCGTTCCGACTCCATGCTGACGAGCGCGTCGCGCGCGATGTCGACGTAGTGCACGCGTTCGAGCGCGAGCGCGATCTGCGCGGCGAACGCATCGAGCATGCGCTCCTGCTCCGGCACCCCCAGCTCGCCCGCCTCCCGGGTCACCACCGCGAGCACGCCGCGGGTGCGCATCGGCGCCTTCAGCGGCAGGTACAGCGCGGCCGCCGCGGGCAGCGTGTCGGTGCCGCGCCCCGCCGGCTTCTGCTGGTCGTACACCCACTGGCCGACGTCGATGTCGAGCGACGCGCCCGTCAACGTCACCATCTCGTCGGGCTCCTCGATCTTCTGCTGAACCTGGTCCGCGCTGTCCGGCAGCAGCATCGCGACGCGCGCGCGGAACACTTCCGCCACGTGACGGCTGCCGATTCCGACGATCTGCTCGGTGGTCAGCGCGGCCGCCAGCTCGCGCGCCATCGCGTACATCGCGCCCGTGCGCCGCTCGCGGCGCTGCGCGACGGCCGCCTCGCGGGTCAGGCTCGACGTCAGGTGGCTGATCACGAGCGAGGTCAGCAGCATGCCGAGGAAGGTCAGCACGTACTGGGTGTCCGACACCGTGAACGACATGCGCGGCGGCACGAAGAAGAAATCGAACGCGGCCACCGCCAGGAACGACAGCAGCACGCCCGGCCCGCGCCCGAGCCGCACCGCCGCGAACACGACGCCGAGCAGGTACAGCATCACCAGGTTGGTCAGGTCGAGGCGCTCGTGCAGCAGGCTCGCGACGACCGTGATCGCCGCACAGATCGCGGCCGCGTAGCCATAGTGGCGCGGCGGCGAGCGGTGGCCGGCGAGGCTCGCGAACGCGTCGCGCCAGCCGCCCGGATGCGCGTCGGCGGCGGCCGCGCGCGGATCGTCGACCGCCGACGCGCGGATCAGCATCAGATCGAGATCGCCCGCGCGCTCCGCGAGCCGTTCGCCGAACGGCCGCACGATCCGGCGCGCGAAGCCGGTCTTCGGCGAGCCGCCCGCCACCACCTTCGAGACGTTGCGGACCTGCGCGTAGCTGACCAGCATCGCCACCGCGTCGGCGCCCGCGAGCGTCGCCGTCTCGGCGCCCAGCTCGCTCGCGAGCCGCAGCGCATCGAGGGTGCGCTGCCGCTTCGCGTCGGGCAGCCGCTGCAGGCGCGGCGTCTCGACGTACACCGCGATCCAGTCCGCCTTCAGGCTCGCCGCGAGCCGCGCGGCCGCGCGCACCAGGGTCGGCGCCTCGGGACCGGGGCCGACGCACACGAGGAGCCGCTCGCGCGCCTGCCAGATGCGCTGGATCGAGCGGTCCGCGCGGTATTCGCGCATCTGCGCGTCGACCCGGTCGGCGGTGCGCCGCAGCGCCAGCTCGCGCAGCGCGATCAGGTTGCCCTTGCGGAAGAAGTTGCGCACCGCCCGCTCGGCCTGCTGCGCCATGTAGACCTTGCCGTCGCGCATCCGCGCGAGCAGCTCCTCGGCGGGCAGGTCGACCAGCGTCACCTCGTCGGCCGCGTCGAACACCCGGTCCGGAACCGTTTCCCAGACGCGGATCCCGGTGATCGCGCCGACCACGTCGTTGAGGCTCTCCAGATGCTGAACATTGACCGTCGTGTAGACGTCGATGCCCGCGTCGAGCAGTTCGTAGACATCCTGCCAGCGCTTGAGGTGACGGGCGCCCGGCACGTTCGAATGCGCGAGTTCGTCGACGAGGATCAGCTGCGGCTTGCGCGCGAGCGCGGCGTCGAGGTCGAACTCGCCGAGCGTGCGGCCACGATAGTCGATCTGGACGAGCGGCAGCACCTCGAGCCCGGCGAGCAGCGCGGCGGTCTCGCCGCGGCCGTGGGTCTCGACGATGCCGACCAGCACGTCAACGCCCTCGCCGAGCCGCGCGCGCGCGGCCTGCAGCATCGCGTAGGTCTTGCCGACGCCCGCGGACGCGCCGAAGAAGATCTTCAGCGTACCGCGCTGTTGTCGTTCCGCGTCGCGCTGCAGCTTGTCGAGAAGTTGGTCGGGATCGGGGCGGTTCATGCGAATGCGGGGTCTCCGGGCACGCGATGGAACGAATTGTCGTTCGAAATCGCCAAAAAGGGAAAGGCGGCGCCGGATCGGCGCCGCCTGCATCAGGACGGTCGGTCGGCGCGCCGCCGCGCGGCGAGCCGCCTCAGTGCGCGGCCTGCGCGGCGTCCAGCGCGAGGTTCAGCTTCAGCACGTTCACGCGCGCCTCGCCGAGCACGCCGAACTGGCGGCCGCTGGTGTTCGCCGCGACGAGCTGCCGCACGGCGTCGGCCGGCAGCTTGCGCGCGTGGGCCACCCGCTCGACCTGGTAGTCGGCCGCGGCCGGGCTGATTTCCGGATCGAGGCCGCTGCCGGAGGCGGTCACGAGGTCGACCGGAACCGGTTTCGAGAGGTCGGTGCCAGCCGCCTTCAGCGCGTCGAGCCGGCCCTTGACCTGATCGGACAGCGACGGATTCAGCGGCCCGAGGTTCGAGCCGCCGGAACCGGTCGCGTTGTACGGCATCGGCGTGGTCGCCGACAGGCGGCCCCAGAAGTACCGCGGCGCATCGAACTGCTGGCCGATCAGCGCGGAGCCGACCACCTTGCCGTTCTGTTCGATCAGGCTGCCGTTCGCCTGCGCGGGAAACACGGCCTGCCCGAACACGGTCATCACGGCCGGATAGGCGAGGCCCGTGATGGCGACCAGCACGACGAACACGACGATGAGCGGACGAAAAAGCGATTTCATGACGGTATTCCTTTAAACCCAGCCGAAAGCGGCGAGCACGATGTCGATCAGCTTGATGCCGACGAACGGCACCAGGATCCCGCCGAGCCCGTAGACCAGCAGATTGCGGCGCAGCAGCGACGCGGCGCCGAGCGCGCGATAGCGCACGCCCTTGAGCGCGAGCGGAATCAGCAGCACGATGATCAGCGCGTTGAAGATCACCGCCGACATGATCGCGGACGACGGCGTCGCCAGATGCATCACGTTGAGCGCGTTCAGCTGCGGATAGGTCGTCGCGAACGCGGCCGGAATGATCGCGAAATACTTCGCGACGTCGTTCGCGATCGAGAACGTGGTCAGCGAGCCGCGCGTCATCAGCATCTGCTTGCCGATCTCGACGATCTCGATCAGCTTGGTCGGGTTCGAGTCGAGATCGACCATGTTGCCCGCCTCCTTCGCCGCCTGCGTGCCGGTGTTCATCGCCACCGCGACGTCCGCCTGCGCGAGCGCCGGCGCGTCGTTGGTGCCGTCGCCCGTCATCGCGACGAGCCGCCCCGCCGCCTGATGCTCGCGGATCGTCGCGAGCTTGGTCTCCGGCGTGGCCTCGGCCAGGAAGTCGTCGACCCCGGCCTCGGCGGCGATCGCGGCGGCGGTCAGGCGGTTGTCGCCCGTCACCATCACGGTCTTGATGCCCATCTTGCGCAGCTCGGCGAAACGTTCCTTGATGCCGCCCTTCACGATGTCCTTCAGCTCGATCACGCCGAGCACGCGCGCACCGTGGCCCGCGTCGCCCGTCTGCAGGTCGGCCACCACGAGCGGCGTGCTGCCGCGCCGCGCGACGTCGTCGACCGCGCGCCGCACTTCGTCCGGGAAACGACCGCCGTGGCTCTCGACGTAGCGCTTGATCGCATCGGCCGCGCCCTTGCGGATCTCGCGGCCGGGTAGATCGACGCCGCTCATGCGGGTCTGCGCGGAGAAGCCGAGGAAGGTCGCGTGCAGCGCGCCCATGTCGCGCTGGCGGATGTTGAAGCGCTCCTTCGCGAGCACCACGATGCTGCGGCCTTCCGGCGTCTCGTCGGCGAGCGACGACAACTGCGCCGCATCGGCCAGCGCCTCCTCCGTCACCCCCGGCGCCGGCACGAACAGCGAGGCCTGGCGGTTGCCGAGCGTGATCGTGCCGGTCTTGTCGAGCAGCAGCACGTCGACGTCGCCCGCCGCCTCGACCGCGCGGCCCGAGGTGGCGATCACGTTGGCCTGCATCATGCGGCTCATGCCGGCCACGCCGATCGCGGACAGCAACCCGCCGATCGTGGTCGGGATCAGGCACACCAGCAGCGCGACGAGCGCGGTGATGGTCACCACGTGGCCCGCCTTCATCGCCTCGACCGAGAACATCGAAAACGGCAGCAGCGTCGCGGTCGCGAGCAGCATCACGATGGTCAGCGCGACGAGCAGGATGGTCAGCGCGATCTCATTCGGCGTCTTCTGGCGCTTCGCGCCCTCGACCATCGCGATCATGCGGTCGAGGAAGGCCTCGCCCGGGTTCGCCGTGACCTTCACCACGATCCAGTCGGACAGCACGCGCGTGCCGCCCGTGACCGACGAGAAGTCGCCGCCCGACTCGCGGATCACCGGCGCGGATTCGCCGGTGATCGCCGATTCGTCGACCGACGCGACGCCCTCGATCACCTCGCCGTCGGCCGGGATCGTATCGCCGGCCTCGACCAGCACCACGTCGCCCTTGCGCAGGTCGCTCGCGGTGGTGATGCGGATCGGCGATTTCGGATGCGGCTCGTTGAGCTTCTTCGCCATCACATCCTTCTTCGCGCTGCGCAGCGAGGCGGCCTGCGCCTTCGAGCGCCCTTCCGCGAGCGCCTCGGCGAAGTTCGCGAACAGCACGGTGAACCACAGCCACAGCGCGACCGCGAGGATGAAGCCCGCGGGCGCCTCGGCCTGGCCGGCCAGCGCGGCGATCCACAGGATCGTGGTCAGGATGCTGCCGGCGTACACGCAGAACATCACCGGGTTGCGGAACTGCGTGCGCGGCGTGAGTTTCTTGAACGAATCCACGATCGCCGGGCGCACCAGCGCCGGGTCGAACATGGATCGCGTAGCGGAATGTTGATTCATTGCAATCCTCAGATGCCCATTTGCAGAGGGGCTTGTATCGTGGTCTCCGGCCGGCTTACTGGCCGCCGCCGGTGAACAGCATCAGATGCTCGACGCCCGGGCCGAGCGCCAGCGCCGGCACGTAGGTCAGCGCGCCCACCAGCAGCACCGTGCCGAGCAGCAGCACGACGAACAGCGGCCCGTGGGTCGGCATCGTGCCGCCCGTCGCGGCGATCCGCTTCTTCGCGGCAAGCGAGCCGGCGATCGCGAGCACCGGGATGATCGTGCCGAAGCGGCCGAACCACATCGCGATCGCGGTCATCCAGTTGTAGAACGGCGTGCCCACGGTCAGGCCCGCGAACGCGCTGCCGTTGTTGTTCGCGGCCGAGCTGAACGCGTACAGGATCTCCGAGAAGCCGTGCGGGCCGGGGTTCGCGATACCCGCCTTGCCGGCGGCGCTGAGCACCGCGACCGAGGTGCCGACCAGCACGAGCATCGGCGTCAGCAGCACGACGATCGACACCATCTTCATCTCGTAGGACTCGATCTTCTTGCCGACGTACTCGGGTGTGCGGCCGATCATGAGGCCCGCGACGAACACCGCGAGCAGCGCGAACACCAGCATCCCGTAGAGGCCGGACCCGACGCCGCCGAAGATCACCTCGCCCAGCTGCATCAGCAGCATCGGCACGAGCCCGCCGACGGGCGTCAGCGAATCGTGCATCGCGTTCACCGCGCCGCACGACGCGGCCGTGGTCGCGACCACGAAGATCCCCGTCTGCGCGATGCCAAAGCGGGTTTCCTTGCCTTCCATGTTGCCGCCCGCCTGCAGCGCGCTCGCCGACTGGTCGACGTGCAGCGCGCTCAGAACCGGGGTGCCGCCCTGCTCCGCGCTCACCTCGATGCCGATCGCGACCACGAGCGCGACCGTCATCGCCGCGAGCACCGCGATGCCCTGGCGGCGATCGCCGATCATGCGGCCGAACACGATGCACAGCGCGGCCGGGATGATCAGGATCGAGAAGATCTGCAGGAAATTCGAGAACGGCGTCGGGTTTTCATACGGATGCGCCGAGTTGCCGTTGAAGAAGCCGCCGCCGTTGGTGCCGAGCATCTTGATCGCTTCCTGCGAGGCGACCGGCCCCATCGCGAGCGTCTGCGACTTCACCTGGGTCGGCACCGTGACCGGATTGCCCTGCGCGTCCTTGACCGGGTTGCCCTGCGCGTCGAGCTTCGGCGCCGCGTAGGTGGTGGTCTGCAGGGTCGGCACGTCCTGGTAGGACTTCAGGTTCTGGATCACGCCCTGGCTCATCAGCAGCGCGGCGACCACGGCCGCCATCGGCACCAGCACGTACAGCGTGACGCGCGTGACGTCGATCCAGAAGTTGCCGATGGTGCGCGCGGTATGACGCGCGAAACCGCGGATCAGCGCGATCACGACGACGATCCCGGTCGCGGCCGACAGGAAGTTCTGCACCGTGAAACCGAGCATCTGCGTCAGGTAGCTGACCGTCTGCTCGGGCGTGTAGTCCTGCCAGTTGGTGTTGGTGACGAAGCTGATCGCGGTGTTGAACGCACCGTCGACCGTCATCGCGCCGAACTGCTGCGGGTTGCCGGGCAGCCCGCCCTGCACGCGCAGCAGCCCATAGAGGAACAGCACGCCGAGCACGTTGAACGCGATCGTCGCGACCGCGTACTGCTTCCACGTCATCTCCGCCTGCGGATCGACGCCCGCGACCCGATAGAGCGCGCGTTCGAGCGGACCGAACACGCGGTTCACGCGCGACGCGCCTTCCATCACGCGCGTCAGGTAACCGGCCACCGGCACCGCGGCGGCCAGCAGGATCACGACGAACAGCGCCGCCTGGAACAGATTGTTCGCATTCATTCGATGTCCTCCGCGCGCAGCAGCGCATAGACGAGGTATGCGAACAACAGGGCGGTGGACGCCCCGGCCAACCACAGCATCCAGCTCATGAACGCCCCCCGCGACCGTATTGCGCAAGCTTCTCGCAGCCGGCGATCAACGCGAAGATCAGTGCCGCGAACAGCACCAACCCACCTACATACACCGCATCCATTTTTATGTTCTCCGTCTTCGGAATCAGACGGATAGAACGTTATGGGAATGCGTGTAAAGGACGGGTCAAAGGTCTGACGAGGGGTGTAAAAAACACGTAAACGACGCCGCCGGGGCAAGGCCCCGGCGGGTGCGGCCGGCGCGTGGCGGCCGGCCGGAGGGGATCGCTCAGGGAACCAGGATGGTCGAGCCCGTGGTGCGGCGCGCTTCGAGATCCTCGTGCGCGCGCGCGACCTCGGCGAGCGGATAGCGCTGGCGGATGCTGGTCGCGACCTGGCCCGAACCGAGCACGTCGAACAGCTCGGCCGCGTTGCGTTCGAGATCGGCGCGCTTGCCGATGTACGAGAACAGCGTCGGGCGCGTGAAGAACAGCGAGCCGCGCGACGCGAACTCCTTCGAGTCGATCGGCGGCAGCGGGCCGGAGGCGTTGCCGAAGCTCACGAAGTAGCCGAGCGGCGCGAGGCTGTCGAGCGAGCCGACGTAGGTGTCCTTGCCGATCGAGTCGTAGACCACCGGCACGCCCGCGCCGTTCGTCAGCTCGCGCACGCGCTGCGTGAAGTTCTCGCGCGTGTAGACGATCGGATGGTCGCAGCCGTGCGCCTTCGCCAGTTCCGCCTTCTCGTCCGAGCCGACCGTGCCGATCACCGTCGCGCCGAGCGCCTTCGCCCATTGGCAGACGAGCAGCCCGACGCCGCCCGCGGCCGCGTGGATCAGGATCGTGTCGCCCGCCTTCACCGGATAGGTGCGGCGCAGCAGGTAGTGCGCGGTCAGGCCTTGCAGCATCACCGACGCCGCATCGTCGTAGCTGATCGCGTCGGGCAGCTTGACGAGCTTCTCGGCGGGCACCACGCGCTCCTGCGCATACGCGCCGGGCGGCTGGGTCACGTAGGCGACGCGATCGCCCGGGCGCAGCGCGGCGACGCCCGCGCCGACCGCCGTCACTTCGCCCGCCGCCTCCATCCCGAGGCCGCCGGGCAGCGGCTGCGGATAGAGCCCGGTGCGGAAATAAACGTCGATGTAGTTGAGACCGACCGCGTGGTGCTTCACGCGCACCTCGCCGGCCTGCGGCTCGCCGACCTCGACGTCGACCCACTTCATCACGTCCGGACCGCCCGGCTGGTCATAGCGGATTGCTTTCGGCATGCGTCGTACTCCTGGGTTCGATGTTCAGGGGAGATTCGGCCGTCTTGCGACGGGACGCATGATTCTCGCGCGTTGGCGGATTCCTTGCTGACGCCGCCCCGGGACGCCGGCGCTGCGCGCCGTCAAATAAATCGGACGAAAGGATAAAGACAGGTTCGTCGGTGCCGTTATGTCGGGCGTCGGTCAAGCCGCACCGGCGTGCAGATGTGCAGATGTGCAGATGTGCCGTCCAGTCAAACTCCAAATCAAATCAAGGATCCGAGTCATGCGCATTTCCATCGCTGCCCCCTCCTGATGGCCCTTGCCTCCTGCGCCGCGCAAGCCGCGACGTCGGGAACGCCCTCACCCTCCGGGGCTTCGTCACCGACGACATGTGCGGCGACAACACCGGGCAGGCCACCCTGCTGATCCAGACGGTCGACTGAGCCGGCGGCGGCGACGCGCCGCCCGACCAACAGGCGAACGACGACCGCGCGCCGTCGTTCGCCCCGCGCCCGCGCCGGCCGCCCACAGGCCCGCCGGCGCGGGCGCGCCCTCATCCCGCGCCAGCCGGCGCGCCAGATCGTCGAGCAGCACGCGCGCCGTCGCCACGTTGGTCGCGACCGGCACGTCGTGCACGTCGCACACGCGCACCAGCGCATTGATGTCGGGATCGTGCGGCTGCGCCGTCATGGGGTCGCGCAGGAACACCACCATGTCGACACGCCCCGACGCCAGCTCGGCGCCGATCTGCTGGTCGCCGCCGAGCGGCCCAGACAGCTTGCGCTCGACCTCGAGCGCGTGCGCGGCGGCGATCCGGCCGCCCGTCGTGCCGGTCGCGAGCAGCACGCATCGCGCGAGCGTGTCGCGGTAGGCGCCCGTCAGCGCGACGATCTCATCCTTCTTGGCATCGTGCGCGATCAGCGCAATGCGCGGTGCATTCATGCGGGTCAGTCCTCTCGAAGCGAAAAGCGGGCGGCGGCGCGCGGCGCCGACGCCCGGCGAAACCATGATGCGTCAGGGCTCAGAACGTGCCGGGATACGCGCCGCCGTCGAGCAGCCAGTTCTGCCCGGTGATGTAGCCCGCGTGCGCGCTGCACAGGAACGCGCAGGCCGCGCCGAACTCGTCCGGCTGCCCGAGCCGCCGCGCCGGAATGCCCTGCACGCGCCGCGCGCGCATCGTGTCGAGGTCGACCCCGCTCTCGCGCGCCGACGCCTCGAGCGTGGTCGTGATCCGGTCGGTGTCGAACAGGCCCGGCAGCAGGTTGTTGATCGTCACGTTGTGCTCGGCCACCTTGCGCGAGAGCCCCGCGACGAAGCCCGTCAGCCCCGAACGCGCGCCGTTCGACAGCGCGAGCACGTCGATCGGCGCCTTCACGGCCGAACTCGTGATGTTGACGATCCGGCCGAAGCGCCGCCCGATCATCCCGTCGATCGTCGCGCGGATCAGCTCGATCGGCGTCAGCATGTTCGCGTCGAGCGCGCGGATCCAGTCGTCGCGGGAAAAATGGCGGAAATCGCCCGGCGGCGGCCCGCCCGCGTTGGTCACCAGGATGTCCGGCTGCGGACACGCGGCCAGCGCCTGCGCCCGCCCCTCCGGCGTCGTGATGTCGCAGGCGACGGCCGTCACCGCCGCGCCGGTGCCCGCGCGGATCGCCTCGGCGGCCGCCTCGAGCGTGTCCGGCGTGCGCGCCACGATCACGAGCTTCGCGCCCTCGGCCGCGAGCGCCTGCGCGCAGCCGCGCCCGAGCCCCTTGCTGGCCGCGCACACCAGCGCGGTCCGTCCTGCGATGCCAAGATCCATCTGAGCCCTTCCTTGCCGGTGTCCGGCCGTGTGCGTTAGCGGGAAACGGCCGCGCGGCGGGCGCGCGCCATCGAAACGTCGATAATATCCGGATCGCGCCGCCCATCTTCGGTAAACTTACGGCCGTATCGCGCGCAGCCGCCCTCCGGAGCCGGCCGCCGCCCCCGAATCCTTTTTGCCGCCAGGCGCCCGTCATGAAACAGGACAGCCGTTTCCCCAATCTCTTCATCCTCGACCACCCGCTGATCCAGCACAAGCTCACCCACATGCGCGACAAGGACACGTCGACGCGCACGTTCCGCGAGTTGCTGCGCGAGATCACGCTGCTGATGGGCTACGAGATCACCCGCAACCTGCCGATCACGACCAAGCGGGTCGAAACCCCGCTGGTCGAGATCGACGCGCCCGTGATCGCGGGCAAGAAGCTCGCGATCGTGCCGGTGCTGCGCGCCGGCGTCGGCATGTCGGACGGCCTGCTCGACCTCGTGCCGTCGGCCCGGGTCGGCCACATCGGCGTGTACCGCGCCGACGATCACCGCCCGGTCGAGTACCTGGTGCGCCTGCCGGACCTGGAAGACCGCGTGTTCATCCTGTGCGACCCGATGGTCGCGACCGGCTACTCGGCCGCCTACGCGGTCGACGTGCTCAAGCGCCGCAACGTGCCCGGCGAGCGGATCATGTTCCTCGCGCTGGTCGCCGCGCCCGAGGGCGTGAAGGTGTTCCAGGACGCGCATCCGGACGTGAAGCTGTACGTCGGCTCGCTCGACTCGCACCTCGACGAGCACGCCTACATCGTGCCGGGCCTCGGCGACGCCGGCGACCGCCTGTTCGGCACCAAGAACTGAGCGCCGGGCGGGCCGCCCCGTCCGGGCGCGGCACCGCCGCATGATAAAATCACGCTCCACCCGACACCGGGCGGCCCCGGGCGCACGCCCCTGCCGCGGCCGCGGGACTCAACGACAGATAGCTAAAACGCCTGCGCGGAATGTGCGCGGGCGACGGAGAAAGGTATGGCTGGTCACTCGAAATGGGCCAACATCAAGCATAAGAAAGCGGCTGCCGACGCGAAGCGCGGCAAGGTCTGGACCCGCCTGATCAAGGAAATCCAGGTGGCCGCGCGCCTCGGCGGCGGCGACCCGGGCTCGAATCCGCGCCTGCGTCTCGCGGTCGACAAGGCGGCCGACGCGAACATGCCGAAGGACAACGTCAAGCGCGCGATCGACCGCGGCGTCGGCGGCGCGGATGGCGCGAACTACGAGGAAATCCGCTACGAAGGCTACGGCATCGGCGGCGCCGCGATCATCGTCGACACGCTGACCGACAACCGCGTGCGCACGGTCGCCGAAGTCCGGCACGCGTTCTCGAAGTACGGCGGCAACATGGGCACCGACGGCTCGGTGGCGTTCATGTTCGATCACGTCGGCCAGTTCCTGTTCGCGCCCGGCACCTCGGAAGACGCGCTGATGGAAGCCGCGCTCGAGGCGGGCGCCGACGACGTCAACACGAACGACGACGGCAGCATCGAGGTGCTGTGCGACTGGCAGGCGTTCTCGCAGGTGAAGGACGCGCTCGAGGCGGCCGGCTTCAAGGCCGAACTCGCCGAAGTGACGATGAAGCCGCAGAACGAAGTGGAATTCACCGGCGACGACGCGGTGAAGATGCAGAAGCTCCTCGACGTGCTCGAAGACCTCGACGACGTCCAGGAGGTGTATACGAACGCCGTCATCGCCGGGGAATAAGCATGACGCCGCCGCTCGCGCGCGACGCGGCGGCCGGACCGATTTCGCGGCCGGCGCGTCCGACAGGCGCGCCGGCCGCCCCAATTCTTAGTCTGCGGGGAATCCCATGAAACTACTCGTCGTCGGCTCCGGCGGCCGCGAACATGCGCTGGCCTGGAAGCTCGCGCAGTCGCCGCGCGTCCAGCTCGTCTACGTTGCCCCCGGCAACGGCGGCACCGCGCAGGACGAGCGCCTGAAGAACATCGACCTCACTTCGCTCGAGGACCTCGCCGACTTCGCCGAGGCCGAGCAGGTCGCGTTCACGCTGGTCGGCCCGGAAGCGCCGCTGGCGGCGGGCATCGTCAACCTGTTCCGCGCGCGCGGCCTCAAGGTGTTCGGCCCGACCCGCGAGGCGGCCCAGCTCGAAAGCTCGAAGGATTTCGCGAAAGCGTTCATGAAACGCCACGGGATCCCGACCGCCGATTACGACACCTTCTCCGACGCGGCCGCCGCGCACGCGTACATCGACGCGAAAGGCGCGCCGATCGTGGTGAAGGCCGACGGCCTCGCGGCCGGCAAGGGCGTGGTGGTCGCGATGACGGCCGACGAGGCGCACGCGGCCGTCGACATGATGCTGTCCGGCAACAAGCTCGGCGATGCCGGCGCGCGCGTCGTGATCGAGGAATTCCTCGACGGCGAGGAAGCGAGCTTCATCGTGATGGTCGACGGCAAGCATGCGCTCGCGCTCGCGTCGAGCCAGGACCACAAGCGCCTGCTCGACGAGGACCGCGGCCCGAACACGGGCGGCATGGGCGCCTACTCGCCCGCGCCGATCGTCACGCCGCAGATGCACGCGCGCGTGATGCGCGAGATCATCATGCCGACCGTGCGCGGCATGGAGAAGGACGGCATCCGCTTCACCGGCTTCCTGTACGCGGGCCTGATGATCGACAAGGACGGCAACCCGCGCACGCTCGAATTCAACTGCCGCATGGGCGATCCCGAAACCCAGCCGATCATGGCGCGCCTGAAGAGCGATTTCTCGAAGGTCGT
This sequence comes from Burkholderia sp. FERM BP-3421, assembly GCF_028657905.1. NCBI lineage: Bacteria > Pseudomonadati > Pseudomonadota > Betaproteobacteria > Burkholderiales > Burkholderiaceae > Burkholderia > Burkholderia sp. FERM BP-3421. Next base: position 1,926,627 of record NZ_CP117782.1, read on the forward strand.
CGAACAGGCGATCGCGGGCACGCTCGACACCGTCGAGCTCGACTGGGACCGCCGCACCGCGCTCGGCGTCGTGCTCGCCGCGCACGGCTATCCCGACACGCCGCGCAAGGGCGACCGCATCAACGGCATCTCCGAGGAAGCGCCGCACGCGGTCACCTTCCACGCGGGCACCGCCTACGACGGCGACAAGCTCGTCACCTCGGGCGGCCGCGTGCTGTGCGTGGTCGGGCTCGCCGACTCGGTGCGCGGCGCCCAGCAGGCCGCCTACGAAGTGATCAACCAGATCAACTTCGAAGGCATGCAGTATCGTCGCGACATCGGCTACCGCGCGCTGAGCCGCAAGCCGGCCTGACGCGCCGCATCCGTTCCGGCGTCGCCCGCGCGGGCGACGCCCCTGTTCTGCCGGGGTTCGCTAGAATGCCCGGCAGATGCTTTTTGAACGGCGCCCTCGAAAAAAGGGCGCCATCCGTACCCAGATGACCGATTCGACTTACGACGTCCCCCGCGTGCGCGCCTATCTGCAGGGGCTGCAAACCCGCATCGCCGACGCGCTTGGCGCCTTCGACGGCGCACCGCTCGCGACCGATGCGTGGCAGCGCGGCCCCGGCGAGCGCCTGCGCGGCGGCGGCTGCACGCGGATCCTCGAGGACGGCGGCGTCTTCGAGCGCGCGGGCATCGGCTTTTCCGACGTCGCGGGCGACGCGCTGCCGGCCTCCGCGAGCGCCGCGCGGCCGCAGCTCGCCGGGCGCGGCTTCGAGGCGCTCGGGGTGTCGCTGGTGCTGCATCCGCGCAACCCGCACTGCCCGACCGTGCACATGAACGTGCGCATGCTGATCGCGACCAAGGCCGGCGAAGCGCCGATCTTCTGGTTCGGCGGCGGCATGGACCTGACGCCGATCTACGGCTACGAGGAAGACGCGCAGCACTTCCACCGCACCTGCCGCGCGGCGCTCGCCCCGTTCGGCGTCGAGCTGTACCCGCGCTTCAAGACCTGGTGCGACGAGTATTTCTTCCTCAAGCACCGCAACGAGGCGCGCGGAATCGGCGGGATCTTCTTCGACGATTTCGCCGAGCCGGGGTTCGAGCGCGCGTTCGAGCTGATGCAAAGCGTCGGCGACGCGTTCCTGCCGTCCTACCTGCCGATCCTCGAGCGCCGCCGCGACACGCCGTACGGCGAGCGCGAACGCGCGTTCCAGGGCTACCGGCGCGGCCGCTATGTGGAGTTCAACCTCGTGTTCGACCGCGGCACGCTGTTCGGGCTGCAAAGCGGCGGCCGGACCGAATCGATCCTGATGTCGATGCCGCCGACGGCGAACTGGCGCTATGACTGGCAGCCCGAGCCGGGCACGCCGGAGGCGCGCCTCTACAGCGATTTCCTGGTGCCGCGCGACTGGGCGTAAGCCCGTCCGCCCCTTCGAACCCAGCAGAGGACGCGTTCTGGACACTTCCGCCCGCCCCACCCCGCTGCCACGCCGAATCGGCATCCTGGGCGGCACGTTCGATCCGATCCACGACGGTCATCTCGCGCTCGCGCGCCGCTTCGCGGGGCTGCTCGCGCTGACCGAACTGGTGCTGATGCCGGCCGGCCAGCCGTACCAGAAGAGCGGCGTGTCGGCGGCCGATCACCGGCTCGCGATGACCCGCGCCGCCGCCGACTCGCTGGTGCTGCCGGGCGTCGAGGTCAGCGTCGCGACCGACGAGATCGACCACGCCGGCCCGACCTACACGGTCGAGACGCTCGAGCGCTGGCGCGCGCGGATCGGCCCCGACGCGTCGCTCACGCTGCTGATCGGCGCGGACCAGCTCGTGCGGCTCGACACCTGGCGCGACTGGCCGCGCCTGTTCGAGTTCGCGCACATCGGCGCCGCGAGCCGTCCGGGTTTCGACCTGGGCACCGCGTCGCCCGCCGTCGCGCGCGAAATCGCGCGGCGCACGGCCGGCCCGGAGGCGTTGCAGTCCCGCGCCGCCGGCCGCCTGCTGATCGACACGGCGCTCGCGTTCGACGTCGCCGCCACCGACATCCGCGCGCACCTGCGCGAATGCATCGCGCGGCGCGAACGGATGCCGGGCGCCTCGGCCGAACACGTCCCCGCCGCCGTGTGGGCCTATATTCTTCAACACCGTCTTTACCACCCCTGAATTCCATGGATATCCGCAAACTCCAACGCGTCATCGTCGACGCCCTCGAAGACGTCAAGGCGCAAGACATCAAAGTCTTCAACACCAGCCACCTGACCGAGCTGTTCGACCGCGTGATCGTCGCGTCGGGCACCTCGAACCGCCAGACCAAGGCGCTCGCGTCGAACGTGCGCGACGAGGTCAAGAAGGCGGGCGGCGACGTCGTCAGCTCCGAAGGCGAGGAAACCGGCGAATGGGTGCTGGTCGACTGCGGCGACGCGGTCGTGCACATCCTGCAACCGGCGCTGCGCCAGTACTACAACCTCGAGGAGATCTGGGGCGACAAGCCGGTGCGGCTCAAGCTCGGCGGCAACGCGCCCGCGCGCCCGAGCGAGCCGCTCGACGGGGACGACGAGGACGAGGACGCCGCCCCGGCGCCCGCCCGCAAGCAGCCGGCCAACCGCCGCCGTTGAGTCGCGCGCGGTCCGCATGAAACTGCACATCCTCGCGGTCGGCCACAAGATGCCCGGCTGGATCGCGACCGGCTTCGACGAATACGCGAAGCGGATGCCGCCCGAACTGCGCATCGAGTTGCGCGAGATCAAGCCCGAGCTGCGCTCGGGCGGCCGCAGCGCCGAGAGCGTGATGGCCGCCGAGCGGCAGAAGATCGAGGCCGCGCTGCCCAAGCAGGCCCGTCTCGTCGCGCTCGACGAGCGCGGCCGCGACTGGACCACGATGCAGCTCGCGCAGGCGCTGCCCGAGTGGCAGCAGGACGGCCGCGACGTCGCGTTCGTGATCGGCGGCGCCGACGGCCTCGACCCGGCGCTGAAAGCGCGCGCCGACGTGCTGCTGCGCGTGTCGAGCCTCACCCTGCCGCACGGCATGGTGCGCGTGCTGCTCGCCGAACAGCTTTACCGCGCGTGGAGCATCACGCAGAATCACCCCTACCATCGCGCGTGACGCGGCGTCCTCGGACGCGCGCCGCGCGCCAACCGAGAACCCGACCGCCATGCCCGCCGCCCCCGCCTTCCCGTTCATCTATCTCGCCTCGCAAAGCCCGCGCCGCCAGGAGCTGCTGAACCAGCTCGGGGTGCGCTTCGAACTGCTGTTGCCGCACGCCGACGAGGATGCCGAGGCGCTCGAGGCCGAGCTGCCCGGCGAACCGGCGGACCGTTACGTGCAGCGGGTCTGCGTCGCGAAAGCGGAAGCCGCGCGGGCGCGGCGCGGCGCGCGCGGCCTGCCGGCCGCGCCCGTGCTGGTCGCCGACACCACCGTGACGATCGACGGCGCGATCCTCGGCAAGCCCGCCGACGCGGCCGACGCGCTCGCGATGCTGGGCCGCCTCGCCGGCCGCTCGCACGAAGTCCTGACCGCACTCGCGGTGATCGACGCAGCCGGCGCGCTGCTGCCGCCCGCGCTGTCGCGCTCCGTGGTGCGCTTCGCGCCGGCCGCGCCCGACGCGCTGCAGCGCTACGTGGACAGCGGCGAACCGTTCGGCAAGGCGGGCGCCTATGCGATCCAGGGACGCGCCGCCGAATTCGTCGAGCGGATCGACGGATCCCATTCGGGTATCATGGGTCTGCCCCTTTTTGAGACCGCGGCGCTGCTGCGCGCGGCGGACGTCGCCTTCTGAACCCGACCATGAACGAAGAAATCCTGATCAATCTCACGCCCCAGGAAACGCGGGTGGCACTCGTGCAGCAAGGCGCCGTGCAGGAGCTTCACGTCGAGCGCACGTTGTCGCGCGGGCGCGTCGGCAACATCTACCTCGGCAAGGTGGTGCGCGTGCTGCCCGGCATGCAGTCCGCGTTCATCGACATCGGGCTCGAGCGCGCCGCGTTCCTGCACGTGGCCGACATCTGGCAGCCGCGGCCCGCGGGCGACACGCAGTCTACGCCGGCGCACCAGCCGATCGAGAAGACGGTGTTCGAAGGCCAGACGCTGATGGTGCAGGTGATCAAGGATCCGATCGGCACGAAGGGCGCGCGGCTGTCGACGCAGGTGAGCATCGCGGGCCGCACGCTCGTGTACCTGCCGCAGGAGCCGCACATCGGCATCTCGCAGAAGATCGAGAGCGAGGCCGAGCGCGAGGCGGTGCGCGCGCGGCTGACCGCCGTGATTCCGGCCGAGGAGAAAGGCGGCTATATCGTGCGCACGATCGCGGAGGACGCGACGGGCGACGAGCTGGGGGCCGACGTCGCGTACCTGCGCAAGACCTGGGCGACGATCGTCGCCCAGGCGCAGCGGCTGCCGGCGACGAGCCTGCTCTATCAGGATCTCGATCTCGCGCAGCGCGTGCTGCGCGACTTCGCGAACGACGACACGTCGCGGATCCAGGTCGATTCGCGCGAGACCTACCAGCGGCTTGCCGAGTTCGCGGCCGAGTTCACGCCGGCGGTGAGCCCGAAGCTGCACCACTACACCGGCGAGCGGCCGCTGTTCGACCTGTACAACATCGAGTCGGAGATCCTGCGCGCGCTGTCGCGGCGGGTCGATCTGAAGTCGGGCGGCTATTTGATGATCGACCAGACCGAGGCGATGACGACGATCGACGTCAACACGGGCGGCTATGTCGGCGCGCGCAACTTCGACGACACGATCTTCAAGACCAACCTGGAGGCCGCGCATACGATCGCGCGGCAGCTGCGGCTGCGCAACCTGGGCGGGATCATCATCATCGACTTCATCGACATGGAGAACGCCGAGCATCGCGACGCGGTGCTGAGCGAGCTGAAGAAGGCGCTGTCGCGCGACCGCACGCGGGTGACCGTGAACGGGTTCTCGCAGCTCGGGCTCGTGGAGATGACCCGCAAGCGCACCCGCGAATCGCTCGCGCACGTGCTGTGCGAGCCGTGCCCGACCTGCCAGGGCAAGGGGCAGGTGAAGACCTCGCGTACGGTGTGCTACGACGTGCTGCGGGAGATCCTGCGCGAGTCGCGGCAGTTCAATCCGAGGGAATTCCGCGTGATCGCGTCGCAGCAGGTGATCGACCTGTTCCTCGACGAGGAATCGCAGCATCTGGCGATGCTGATCGATTTCATCGGGAAGCCGGTGTCGCTGCAGGTGGAATCGAATCTGAGTCAGGAGCAGTATGACATCGTGCTGATGTGAGCGCGGCGCCGACCGGGAGACTCGCTTCTCCTTATGTATGCAGCAAGTTCTACGGTCGGTTCAATTAAAAGCCAAGTCAAGCACGCGCAACCAGCGCAAGCACCTCAGCGCCCCATTGATTGACGTGCTTGCCCGAGGCTCGCACCACGCTACCAACATCCGCATGAGCCTCCAGGCAAATTCCGCAGCATCAGTTTGCCCGGAGCGATTTTCCCGGCGTCACGCCACGCTCGGCGCTGTCGGCCAGGAAATCATCGCCCGCGACCTCGAACGCGCGCCGAAGCGCCCCCATCGTCTCGCCATGAAAGCCGATGATCGGGGTCACGCCCAGCACTCGCCCAACAAAGATATTGTCCCGATCGTCGAATTCGATGTGAGCCGTGCAGCCTTTGTATTGCATGGTATTCACGGATTCCCTCCTGCCCACTCCAAGAACTCACGGGCCGCTTCCCCCTGGTAACGGCGCGCCTCCTTGCCCGGATACGAAAAATGGCGGCGCTGACGATGCCGTCGAGGACCCGCTTCACACGCGCGCCCTCTTACTCCAACACCTCACCACCCAACGACTGCATTAGCGCGCCGATACAGGCAAGCGCCAAGTTGCCCGAAACGGGCTCCGCGAAAATCCCCCCGGCGTTTTACGATGTTTGAAACGCATGCGCAAATGACCGCGCATTCTGCCATCACGCCATGATGGAACGGCCCACCGACCGGGTACCGCGTTCCTCCCGGCTCCCCGCTTCACGTCCAACCTGAATCGAGACGCTGCTCGCGCGGCCGGATCTCCATCACAGCAATGTAGACAATTCTTTCTAGACAAATTATTCTACATCGCATCGCACCACCCGCTCCGACTCCAAGATGGCCAAGACTCCCCCGCCCACCAAACCGACCGCCGCCGAACTCGATCTCCTGCGCGTGCTGTGGCCGCTCGGCCCCGCCACCGTGAAGCAGGTCCATCAGACCATGCAGGCGGAGCGCCCGGACGTCACCTACGCCACCGTCCTGCGCCAGATGCAGATCATGCATGCCAAGGGGCTACTGACGCGTGACGAAAGTGAACGCTCGCACGTGTACGCACCCGCACACAGCCAGAACGCGCTGCAAACCCGCCTCCTGAAGGAACTGATCCACAAGGCGTTCTCCGGCTCGGGCAAGGCGCTCGTGCTGGCCGCGTTGCGCGGGCACGTCACGAAGAAAGAACGCGACGAGATCCAGCAATTCCTGCACGGAGAGGATCGGTGAGCGCTGCGTCCCCGGTGTTCGTCCAGGCCGTGGGCTGGGCGCTCCTGCATTTCGTCTGGAAAGGCGCGTTGATCGGCATCGCTGCGGCGCTGTCGCTCAGGCTGCTTCGCGAAGCCGATCCGCGCGCCCGTTATGCGCTGCTGACCAGCGTCGAAGGCGAAACCAACGACTACGCGCTCGTGCGTCCGCCCGGCCGCGCGCCCCTGCTCGCCGCGGCCTATTACGACGCCCCCGGCTTCAGCTGGGAAGCCCGCGAAGCCGTGCTGCGCGAAGCGGGCGCGGCCTTCGTGACATGGGCGACGGAGGCCGCGTGAACACGAGCGCCGCGCCCCGGAATCATCGGATCGACGTGCTGCGCGGCATCTCGATCCTGCTCGTCCTGTTTCATCACTTCAACATCGCCTACCGCCTGGATGACACCACGCTCGCGCACCTGTTCGGCCGGGAGGCGGTGCGCGCGGTCGCGCGCAACGGCAACTACGGCGTGACGATGTTCTTCGTCATCTCGGGCTACCTGATCACCGCGAATACGGCGCGGCGCTGGTCCGGACTCGGCAACGTCCCGATCCGCGTGTTCTACGCCTTGCGGATCGCGCGCATCCTGCCCTGCCTGCTGTTGCTGCTGGTCGTCGTCAACGTGCTCGCCGCCGTCGGCGTCGCGATCTTCCAGAATCACGCCGAAACCGGCTCACCGGTGTCCTTCTGGCTCGTGAACCTCGCCTCGCTGACGTTCTGGATGAACGTGCTGATCGGCACACACGGCTGGATCAACTACCCGCTCGGCGTGCTGTGGTCACTGTCGGTCGAAGAGGTGTTCTACCTGTCGTTCCCGCTGCTGTGCGTCGCCTTGAGGCGCGAGTCGCGGCTCGTCGCCTTCTGGATCGCGATCATCCTCGTCGGCCCCGTGTATCGATACACGCATCAAGGCGATGCAGAGAATTTCCTCTACGCCTACTTCGCCTGCTTCGATGCGATCGCTATCGGGTGCTGCACGGCCCTGCTCGCCCGACGCGTCGCGCTGCGCGAGCAGGCCCGCGCGTGGCTGCGCTGGCTCGCCGCCGCGGCGATGGTCGTCCTGTACCTGTCCTGGCCGATCAGCGAAGCCAACGTGCCCGGAATCACGGCGATGGCGCTCGGCACCGCCGCGCTGCTGCTCACCGGACAGGAAAACCCTGCCGAAGCGACGCGTCGGCGCGCACGCGCATCCGCGTGGCTCGAATGGTTCGGCCGCCTCAGCTACGAGTTGTATCTGTTCCATCTGATCGTGCTCGGCCTGCTGAAAGCACGCTTTCCCCGGCCGGACGTGACGGGCAACGACAAGCTGGCACTGCTGGCCGTCTATCTGCTGCTGTCGGCCGCATCGAGCGCGTTGATCGCGCGGTGCTACGCGGAGCCGCTGAATCGCGGCATACGCCGACGGCTGACGCCGGGGCTGTCGTCGCCGGCGCGGCGCGGCGCGACGTCCGGCGCGCTCGATCCCGACGCCTGAACGCGACGCATGCACGACCTGAGCGCGCCGATGCGCGCGCTCAGGTCGCCGGGCATCCCGGCGCGCGCCGCGCGAAGCCGGCCGGAAACGGCACGAGCGAGACACGGGCGAGACGTGACGGACCGAGCATCCCTCGGGTCACGCTCGCAACCTGCGCGTCGCGGCATCGCAATCGACGCGCCACCCGCCGCGCACGGCAGCGCACGGCGCGCCCGGCCGGCCGCGCTCACTCGCGCCCACCCGCCCCGCGAGGCCGTCCACCCGCGCGCGCCACGCGCCGCTCGCGCCAGCCAGTAGCGCGAAAACGCCCACGCCCCGAACGCGGCCAGCGTCAGCAGCACCGACGCGAGCGGCAGCCCCCACACGCCCCAGTGGTCGGCCACCCGCCCGCCGATGCTCGCGCCCAGCGAAATCCCCGCGAAGATGCCCGACGAATTGAGCGCGAGCACCATGCCGCGACAGCCCGGTTCGAGCGCCACCACGCGCCGCAGCTGCGACGGATAAAACAGGTCCTGCATCAGCGCCCACACCATCAGCAGACCCAGCGCGCCGACGAAACGCACGCTGTCGGGCAGCCCGCCCTCGAAGACGAGCAAGCCGCAGAACACCGGCAGCATCGCGCCCATCGCGATCCCGAGCAGCCGATCGGCCGACGCGCGTCGCGCCGCCCGTTGCGCGACGAGATTGCCGAGCACGCCCGTCACGCCGAACACGAGCAGCGCGAACGCGCCCGCCTCGGCGCTCGCGCCGAAGCGGGCGGTCAAGAACGGCAGGATCAGCGTGTAGGTCGCGAAGAATGCGGCGGTCTGCAACACCACCACGGCGAGCCCGGCCCCGGTCGCGGGCCGCGCAAGCAGGCGCGCGAGCCCCGCCGGGCGCATCCGTTCGCCGCGCGTCGCATCGTGCACGCGCGCCGCGATCCAGGCCGCGCTGCCCAGCGCGAGCGCGGCGAGCAGGCCGTACACCGCGCGCCAGCCCAGCATCTGCGCGACCCACGCCGCGAGCGGCGCGCTGATCACGCTCGACAGCGTCACGCCGACGAACACGATCGCGAGCGCCCGCCCCTGCCGTTCGCCGGGCACGAGCCCCGCGCCGATCGCCGTCGCGACCGGGCTCACCGCCCCCGCGCCGACGCCGGCCGCGACGCGCGTCGCCATCAGCCAGCCGAAGCTCGGCGCGAACGCGCCGGCCAGCGTGCCCAGCGCCATCGTCAGCAAGCCGCCCAGCAACAGGCCGCGACGGCGCCGATGCCCCGCGACGATCTGGATCAGCGGCGCGCCCACCGCGAACGTCACCGAAAACGCCGCCATCAGCAAGGCCGCGCGCCCCGGCGCGATCCCCCAGTCCGCCGCGAGCCCCGGCAATGCGCCGACCGTCCCATACGACATGCTGCCCATCGCGAAATTGGCGCTGGCGAGCGCGAACAGCGCACGCCGTTCCTGCCGTTCCATCGTCATCGCATCCTCCCGTCCGTCATGCGCGGCCCCGACGGCCACGCCCGGCGCCAGTGTGCGCAAATCCTTGGTATATTTGAAATCGATTGTAGATATGTGAGCCATCCATATGCCCGATATGTCTGCCCCGCTGCGCAGCGCCGATCTCGGCCTGCTCGTCGCGCTCGACGTGCTGCTCGACGAGGCCAACGTGACGCGCGCGGCCGCCCGGCTGCATCTGAGCCAGCCGGCCCTGTCCGCGCAGCTCGCGCGGCTGCGCGCCTTGCTCGGCGACCCGCTGCTGGTGCCCGCGCAGAACGGCCGCGGCATGACGCCGACCGCGCGGGCGCTGGCGATCCGCGCGCCGTTGCGCGCCGCGCTGCACGGGCTGCACGCGGCGCTGCGGCAAGGCGAGGCGTTCGATCCCGCCGACGCGACGCGCACTTTCCAGGTCATCGCGAGCGACAACGGCGTGGTGATGGTCGGGCTCGATCTGCTGAGACGCGTCGAAGCGGACGCGCCGGGGCTGCGCATCGGCTTTCGCAACGCGAGCGCGGACACCTACGGCGCGCTGCTCGAACGCGGCGACGCCGATCTGCTGATCGCCGCCGGTTTCGCGGTGCCGCGCGGCATGCAGGCGCAGCCGCTGCTGCGCGAGCGCTACGTGATGGCGCAGCGCAAGGGGCATCCGCGCGGGCTCGCGCCGCCCGATCTCGACGCGTACTGCGCACTGCGCCATGTGATCGTGTCGGGCGACGGCGGCGGCTTCCACGGCTTCATGGACGATCTGCTGCACGCGCGCGGCCTGACGCGCCAGGTCGCGGTATCGGTCCACCAGTACCACCTGGCGCCGCTCGTGCTGGAGGCGACCGACTGCGTATGCGCGTTGCCCGAGCGCTTCCTGATGCGCTTCGCCGACCGGCTCGACCTGCTGCCGCTGCCGCTCGACACCGAGGGCTTCACGCTGCACGCCGCATGGCACCCGCGCTGGCAGGCCGATCCCGCGCATCGGTGGCTGCGTGAGCAGTTGTATGCGCTGAGCGCGGCGCAGCAGATCGAGGCGTCGGCCTAGCCCCGGCGGGATGACGACGCGACGCGCTGCCGAAGCCGGTGCGCGCGGGTCGAGCCGCCGAGGTCGCGGCCCATCGGCCATGCCCCCGGTCGGGCAGGCTGATCGCCGCCGAACCCGCGCCCCCGCGCGATCTCCGCAAAAACCCGCCCCTGCCCACCCCGCCGTCAATCCCTTATGATGACCCGGCGTTGCCCGGCCGCTCATCCGGGCAACGCCGCCGCGCCCGCTGCAAGACCGCCCCAGGAATCGAGGATGAACCACCCGTCTCAAGCCGCCGTGCTCGAACAACACGCGCAGGCCGCCGCCCGCGCCGGACGCGCCGACGAAGCGCTCGCACACTGGCGTGACGCGCTCGCGCTCGACCCGTCGCGCCTGCCCGCCTCGCTCGACCTCACGTATCTGCTCGCCGAGTCCGGCGCGACCCGCGCGGCGATCGACTGGTGCGCGCAGTGGGCGGCGCGCGCGCCCGGCTCGCCGCTGCCCTGGCTGCAGGCCGGCATCCTGGCGTCGAACTACCTGACCGACGGCCAGGAGGCCATCGAACACTTCCACCGCGCGCTGCGCATTGCGCCGCGCGACAGCCGCGCGCACGCGGCGCTCGCCCAGCTCTACCTGTTCTCGCACGATCCCGCGCTGATGCGCTTTCACGCGGCGCGCGCGCTCGACGAGGCCGATCCGGCCGACGCCTTGCGGATCCGCTGCCGCTACCTGTCCGACTACGGTCGCGCGGCGGCGGACGGCGAGGCCTGGCTCGCCGCGCACCCGGACGACGTCGACGCGCTGCTGACCGTCGGCAAGGCGCACTACATGCAGCGCGCGTTCGACGCCGCGCGGCCGTGCTTCGAGCGTGCGGTCGCGCTCGCGCCGACCCGCATCGACGCGATCGGCGCGCTCGGCGAGCTGGAGATCCTGCTCGGCGACACGGCGGGCGGCTGGCGTCGCCTCGACGGCCTCGCGAACGCGGCGCATCTCGACGCCCGCTATCCCGGCCTCACCCCGTTCCACGATCGTCGCTGGCGCGGCGAGCCGCTCGCGGGCAAGCGCATCCTGGTCGCGTACTACGCGGGCATCGGCGACAACCTGATGATGGCGCGCTACGCGCGCGACCTGAAGGCGGCCGGCGCGCACGTGACCTTCGCCTGCCGCCCGGAACTGCTGCGGCTGATGCAGGATCTCGACGGCGCCGACGAAGTCGCCCCGACCTGGCTCATCGAGCGCTGGCCCAGCTTCGACTACTGGGTGTTCGACTACCTGCTGCCCGCCCACCTCGGCATGCCCGACGGCGCGCGGCGCGCGTATCTGCACGCGCCCGCGGCCGCGCGGCAACGCTGGGCCGCCGAACTCGCGCGCTACCCCGCGCCGCTCAAGGTCGGCCTCTGCTGGTACAGCAACCCGCACAATTTCAGCGGCATCGACCGCTTCGTGCCCCCCGCCGCGCTCGCGCCGCTCGCGCGCATTCCCGGCATCGACTGGTTCGTGCTGCAAAAGAACGGCGCGAACGACGCCCTCGCCGAACAGGCGGGCCTCATCGCGCACGATCTGTCGAACCGCTGGGCGGACTTCGCGGACACGGCCGGCTTCATCGACGCGCTCGACCTCGTGATCTCGATCGATTCGTCGCCGCTGCATCTCGCGGGCGCGCTCGGCAAGCCCGCATGGGGCCTGCTGCCCGCCGCGCCGGAATGGCGCTGGGGCCTCGCGGGCGAGCATTCGGCGTGGTATCCGTCGCTGCGGCTGTTCCGCCAGCACACGCTGCACGACTGGGACGACGTCGTCGCGCAGGTCGACGCGGCGCTGCGCGCGCGCGTGGCCGACGCGCGCACGGTGCGCTGAGTCCGGCCGGTTTTCGCGCCGCATGCGCGGGCGCGCCGCCCCCCGCCCGGCATCGACCGCGCACGGCCTTTGCGCGGCGGCCCCGCGTCACAGGTTAAACTCTCCCCTCGCGCGCCGCCCCGCCGGGCGGTCGCGGTCAATGGCAGCCGCGCCCCCGCGCGGCCTGCACCGACCCATGGAGCATGTCTTGATGCGCGGCGGCCTCTCGCGTCCCATCCTTCGTTTGCCGAATCCCGTCGTCACCGCGACTCCGATCCTCCTCGCCGCGTTCGCGCTGTCGGGCTGCGCGCTGCTGCGCGCGCCGCAGGCGCCCGCGCCGATCACCGACGCGCTCGTGATGCCCGTCGAGCCGGCCAGCGAGCCGGTCGCGACGCCCGAGCCCGCGTCCGAGCCGGAGGCGTCCAGCGCCGGCCAGAAAAAGCCGCGCAGGGAGCCTCCGCACCCGCCAGGATCGCCCGGCCCGCGCCGCCGCCGCCTCCCCCGCCGCCGCCGCCCGCGCCGCTCGTGACGATGCGCGCGATCGATCGCGGCCAGGTGCACTCGTTGCTCGACAGCGAGGTGCAAAAGCGCGGCGGCAAGGTGATCGGCCGCGCGGTCGACATGGTCGCCGACGCGGCGGGCAAGCCGCGCGAGATGATCGTCAACCTGCAGGGCTTCATGGGGGTCGGCGATCGCAAGATGAGCTTCCCGTGGAGCCTGTTCCGCTTCACGCCGGGCGGCCGCAACGAGCCGATCGTGCTCGACCTGCCGGCCGGCCAGCTGTCCGCCGGCGCGCGCCCGCACATCGTGCCGCGCGACGGCCCGGTGAGCGACAGCGCCGCGGCAAGCCGCATGCCGGTGCTCGACAGCGACGTCGAACGCCCGAACGGCGCGAAGGTCGGCCGCGTGGTCGACGTGCTGATCGACCGCGCCGCGCAGCCGCAGGCCGTCGTGCTCGACGTGAGCGGCCTCGTGAGCCCGGACCGGCGCACGATTGCCGCGAACTGGTCGGCGCTGCGCTTCGCGCCGAAGGACAAGTCGCTGCGCGCGCTGCTCGATCTCAGCGAGGCGCAGATCAAGGCCTCGCCGCCGTACGCGCACGACAAGCCGATCCTCGCGGTCTCGCCCGCCGCCGCCGGCACGCCGGCCTCCGCTCCGGGTGCAAGCCGATGACGGTCCACGCGGTAAGCGCACGCAGCCTGCGCGCCCTCGACTGGCTGAATTTTTTCGTGGCGAACGTGCAAACCGGTTTCGGGCCGTTCATCGCGTCCTATCTCGCCTCGCACAAATGGACCCAGGGCGAGATCGGGATGGTGCTGTCGATCGGCACGATCAGCGCGATGGTGAGCCAGGTGCCGGGCGGCGCCGCGGTCGACGCGCTGAGGAACAAGAAAGGCGCGGCGGCCTGGGCGATCGGCGCGATCATCCTGAGCGCGGTGCTGCTCGCGTCGAGCCCGACCATCGTGCCGGTGATCGCGGCCGAGGTGTTCCACGGCTTCGCGAGCTGCATGCTGGTGCCGGCGATGGCCGCGATCTCGTTCGCGCTGGTCGGGCGCGCGAACCTCGGCGACCGGCTCGGCCGCAACGCGCGCTGGGCGTCGATCGGCAGCGCCGTCGCCGCCGGGCTGATGGGCCTGACGGGCGAGTATTTCTCCGCGCGCGCGGTGTTCTGGCTGACCGCCGCGCTCGCGCTGCCCGCGCTGGTCGCGCTCGCGATGATCCAGCCGACCCACGCGGTCGCGACGCCCGCCGCGCCGCGGCCCCGCGACGACGACGCGCTCGGCGAGCGCGAGACCCTGCGCGAGCTGCTGCGCGACCGCCGCATGCTGACCTTCGCCGCCTGCGTCGTGCTGTTCCATCTGTCGAACGCGGCGATGCTGAACCTCGCCGCGGGCGAGGTGACGGCCGGCATGGGCGACAACGTGCAGCTCGTGATCGCGGCGTGCATCATCGTGCCGCAGGCGATCGTCGCGATGCTGTCGCCGTGGGTCGGGCGCTCGGCGCAGCGCTGGGGCCGGCGGCCGATCCTGCTGCTCGGCTTCTCCGCGCTGCCGATCCGCGCACTGCTGTTCGCGGGCGTGGGCAGCCCCTACCTGCTGGTGCCGGTGCAGATGCTCGACGGCCTGAGCGCCGCGGTGTTCGGCGTGATGCTGCCGCTGATCGCGGCCGACGTCGCGGGCGGCAAGGGGCGCTACAACCTCTGCATCGGGCTGTTCGGTCTCGCGGCCGGCATCGGCGCGACGCTGAGCACCGCGCTCGCCGGCTTCGCCGCCGACCATTTCGGCAATGCGGTCAGCTTCTTCGGCCTCGCCGCCGCGGGCGCGCTCGCGGTGCTGCTGGTGTGGCTCGCGATGCCCGAGACGCGCGATGCCTCGCCCCTGGACAACCCGGTGGAACCCTCCGCCGACGCGGCGCGCTGACGCGCCGACCGGAACGCCCATGGACCCTCAAACCACCTTCACCGAGGCCCGCCGCCAGATTCAGCAGTCGGTGCTGTCGCTGTTCAAGGGGCTGTCGCTGCGCGAGCGGGTGGTGCAGGGCGCGCTGATGGCGCTGCAGGCGGTGATCGGCGCGAGCCTCGCCTACGGGATCGGCCGCGCGCTGCACACCGAGCAGGCGGTGTGGGCGGCCGTCACCGCGATCGCGGTGACCCAGCACAACTACGCGGACACGATGAGCCTGTCGCGCGACCAGTTCATCGGCGCGATGGTGGGCGGGGTGCTCGGCTTCGCGGGCGCCGCGTTCGGCGGCGGCCACTACCTTGCCTATGCGATCACGATCGTGGTCGTGATCATCTGCTGCTGGTGTCTCAATGTCGGCAGCGCCGCGCGGCTCGGCGGGGTGACGGCGACCATCGTGCTGCTGTTCCCTGGCAACGGCCCGCTGTGGGACATCCCGCTCGTCCGGCTCGGCGAGGTGACGCTCGGCACGCTCTGCGCGCTCGTGGTGTGCTGGACGTTGTCGCTGTTCGAACGGCGCGTGCTCGCGAAGCGCCGGGACGCCGACGCCCCGCGCATGTGAAAAACGGGCGCTGCTGCGCCCGTTTCCGTGTCGTGCCCGATCGATTCCGCGTGCTTACGGCCCGATCCGCAGCACGACGCCCGTCGAAATCTGCACCAGCAGATAATCGCCGCCGACGCCGACCCAGTGATAGCCGCGCGGCGGCGGCGTCAGGCGATAGGCGCGCCAGTCGTCGATCACGTACTGGCGATCCCAATACTCGCGCGGCAGGCGATCGCCGCGCCGCCAGTCGCGGTGGGTTTCCTCGACGCGCGGCGGCGGGCCGTCCGGACGATGCTCGGGCGCCATCTCGTGCCGCTCCGGGCCGCCGGGACCGGAGCCGGGACCGCCGTAGCCCTGCGCATGCGCGAGCGGCGCGACCAGCGCGCCCGCCACCACTGAAGCCAGCAACACACGATGCATTCTCATCGAGGATCTCCCGTGTCGAGCCCGCCGCCCAATGCGGCGTGGCAGCAGCGAGCCTAGCATAGTCGCCCCGCGCCTTGCAGGTCGGCCGCTCAGGCCGCCTGCTGCTGGTACTGGATCCGGTGCAGGTGCGCGTAGAGCCCGTTCTGCTTCAGCAGTTCGTCGTGGCTGCCCGCTTCCGCGATCCGGCCCGACTCCAGCACGAGGATCCGGTCCGCGCGCTCGATGGTCGACAGCCGGTGCGCGATCACGAGCGTGGTGCGCCCTTCCATCAGGCGTTCCAGCGCGGCCTGCACATGGCGCTCGGACTCCGAGTCGAGCGCGGAGGTCGCCTCGTCGAGGATCAGGATCGGCGCGTTCTTGTAGATCGCGCGCGCGATCGCGAGCCGCTGCCGCTGGCCGCCCGACAGGCGCATCCCGTTGCCGCCGACCAGCGTGTCGAGGCCGTCCGGCATCGCCGCCACCGCGTCGGCCAGGTTCGCGGCCTCGAGCGCCGCCTGCACGCGCGCGCGATCGGGCGTCTGGCCGTAGGCGACGTTCGCCGCGATCGTGTCGTTGAACAGCACGACGTCCTGGCTGACCATCGCCATCTGGCCGCGCAGCGCATGCACGTCGAAGTCCTGGATCGGCACGCCGTCGACCAGGATCGTGCCGCCCGTCGGATCGAAAAAGCGCGGCAGCAGGTTGACGAGGGTCGTCTTGCCGCTGCCCGACGGCCCGGCCAGCGCGATCATCTCGCCCGGCGCGACCTTGAACGAGATGCGGTCGAGCGTCGGCCGGCCGGTCGCGCCGTAGTCGAACATCACGTCGCGGAACTCCAGCTCGCCGCGCGCGTGCGGCAAGGCCCGGCCGCCGCCCTTCGGCTCGGCCGGCTCGTCGATCAGCCCGAAGATCAGCTCGGCCGCCGTCATGCCGCGCTGCAGCGGCTGGTTGACGTCGATCAGGTGCTTGAGCGGCGAGATCACGAGCAGCATCGCGGACACGAACGCGACGAAGCCGCCGACCGTGGTCTGGTTGCTCGACGACTGCACCACCGCGATCGTGATCACGACCGCGAGCGCGATCGAGGCGAGGAACTGCGTGAGCGGCTGCGCGAGCCCGCCCGACACCGCCATCCGCATCGCATAGCCGCGCAGGCGCTTGCTCATCTCGGCGAAGCGGCTCGATTCGTACGGCTCGCCGTTGTGGACCTTCACGACCTTGTAGCCGGCCACCGTCTCCTCGACGATGTAGGACAGCTCGTTGGTGAGCGTCTGGTGCTCGCGGTTCAGGCGGCGCAGCCGGCGGTTGATCTTGCTGACGAGCCAGCCGATCCCGGGCAGGATCACCGCGACGATCAGCGTCAGGCGCCAGTTCAGGTAGAACAGGTAGCCGAGCAGGAACACCACGGTCAGCGAATCGCGCACGAGCGTGATCATCACGCCCGTCAGCACCGCGAGGATCTGGTTGACCTCGAACACGATCGCGTTGATCACCGTGCTGGCCGTCTCGCGCTGGAAGAACGACGCGCTCGTGTGGAGCATGCGCTCGAACATCTTGAGCCGCAGCTGCAGCAGGATCCGGTTCGATACGTAGTTAAGCAGGTAGCTCGACGCGTACTGCGCGACGCCGCGCACGAGCGCGAGGCCGATCACGGCCGCGGGCACGAACCACTTCGCGTTCTCGCTGCTGTGCGCGCCGAAGCCATGGTCGAGCAGCGGCTTGAGCAGCGCGGGAATCCCGGCCTCGGTCGCCGCGACCACGCCCATGGTGGTGACCGCGAGCACGATCGCGCCGAGCAGCGGCTTGATGTACGGCCACAGGCGGCGCAGCACGGACTTCGGCGAGGTGCCGTCGGCGTCCATCGGTTTGCGTAGAGTGTTCTGGGTTTCCAAGACGATCCTTCTGAGGCCGGCGTCGCGTGCGACGGGCGGTGGCACGCTTGCCGAAAAATGGCGAAACATTATAGCTGGAGCGCCCCGACCACGCGGCCCGGCGCGCCGTCGCGGGTATACTCGCGCTCTATTCCATTGCGCCCTCTTTCGACCTCATGGCAGAACCCACTCTCGGCGTCGCGCTGATCGCGCACAACGCCGGCCGCCGGCTGGCCGAGTGCCTCGACGCGCTGTCGTTCGCGGACGCGATCGTCGTCGTCGATGGCGGCAGCACCGACGACACCGTCGCGATCGCGCAGGCGCGCGGCGCGCGCGTGATCGTCGCGCCGGACTGGCCGGGCTTCGGCCCGCAGAAGAACCGCGCGCTCGCCGCGCTCGACACCGACTGGATCCTGTCGATCGACACCGACGAGATCGTGACGCCCGACCTGGCCGCGTCGATTGGCGCGGCGCTGCGCGCGCCGCGGGCCGAGGTGTACGCGCTCGACCGGCTGTCGAGCTTCTGCGGCCACTGGATCCGCCACGGCGGCTGGTATCCGGACTGGCTGCCGCGGCTGTTCCGGCGCGGCGCGGCGCGCTTCTCGGACGATCTCGTGCACGAGCGCCTGGTGTTCGAGGGCCCCGCGCGGCGGCTCGACGGCAAGCTGCTCCACTATTCCTACGAGGATGTCGACGCGGTGCTGCACAAACTCGACGCCTATTCGAGCGCGGGCGCGCGCCAGCGCCGCGCGGCCGGCCAGCGCGGCGGCTTCGGCAAGGCGCTCGGCCGCGGCGCCTGGGCGTTCGTGCGCACCTACCTGCTGCGGCGCGGCTTCCTCGACGGCCGCGCGGGCTTCATGATCGCCGTGTTCAACGCCGAGACCGTCTACTACCGTTTCCTGAAGCTCGGCGAGCCGCGCGACGGCGCGTGACGCCCGCGACGGTACAATGCGGACCACGCGCCGTCGCGCGGCTCCCCCAGACCCCACCCAGAGCGCCATGTTCTCCATCATCATCCCGACCTGGAACAATCTCCCGTACCTGCGGCTCGTCATCGAGAGCCTGCGCACCCATTCGCGCCACCCGCACCAGATCATCGTGCACGTGAACGACGGCTCGGACGGCACGCTGGACTGGGTGCGCAGCGAAGGCCTCGACTACACCGCGTCGCCGACCAACATCGGCATCTGCCACGCCGTGAACCTCGCCGCCGCGCGCGCCACGCAGGACTACATCGTCTACATGAACGACGACATGTACTGCTGCCCGGGCTGGGACGCCGCGCTCGCGACGCGCCTCGCGCACATGCCGGACACGCGCTTCATGCTGTCGGGCACGATGATCGAGCCGGTGGACACGGGCAACCCGTGCGTGGTGGTGCGCGACTTCGGCCGCGACGCGGACCGCTTCGACGCGGCGGGCCTCGCCGAGGCGACTGCCTCGCTCGCGCGCGGCGACTGGCTCGGCGCGACCTGGCCGCCGACCCTGGTCCACCGCGACTGGTGGCACCGGGTGGGCGGCTACAGCAGCGAGCTGAGCCCCGGCATGAGCAGCGACAACGACTTCTCGATGAAGATGTGGGACGCGGGCTGCCGGATCTTCCTCGGCGTCGGCGACAGTCTCGTCTATCACTTCCAGCAGAAAAGCACCGGCAAGGTCATCAAGAACAACGGCCGCAAGCAGTTCCTCGCCAAGTGGGGCATGACGCAGGCCACCTTCGACCGCTTCTACCTGCGGCGCGGCGAACCGGCCGGCGCGACGCTCGCGCTCGCCGATCCGCCCGTCGACGGCAGCCTCAAGCGCGCCCTGCTGCGCTCGCGCATCAAGCGCGTATTCGGCTGAACGCGCCGCGCCAAACAGGCGCGCGCGCCGATCCGCATCACGTATACTGCGCTGCTGTCCGTCGTGGCTCCGCCGCGCGCCGACGCGGCCCGAGCGCCGCCCCGCGCGGTTCGCGCCGCGCCTTTTCACCTCTGGCCCGTTCCGATGCAATCTGTTCCAGCCCCCATTTCACGGCGCCTGATCGCCGCCCGCGTCTTCGCCCTCATCGCGCTGTGCATGGTGCCCGTCTCGACGGCGCTCACCAACGTGTTCTGCGCGCTGTTCGCCGTCGCCGCGCTGAGCGCGCCGGAATTCTGGCGCAACCTCCCCTCGCTGGTGCGGCAACGCGCCTCGCTCGCCGCGCTGCTGCTGCTCGGCGCGCTCGCGCTGAGCGTCTCGTACACGGTCATGACGCCGACCTCGGTGGCCTGGGAATGGGTCGCGAAATACAACAAGCTGCTGCTGCTGCCGTTCGCGGTGCTCGTCTTCAAGGACGCGCACCCGTCGTGGGCGACGGCCACGCGCTGGAGCTGGTTCCTCACGCTGTGCGTGATCCTGCTGCTGTCGACGACCAACTACCTCGGCCTCACCCACCTGGGCCCGGCCTATCACACCGAGCTGCCGCTGTCGCGCGCCTGGGTGTTCAAGAACCACATCGCGGCAGGCATGTTCGGCGCGCTGCTGTTCTACCAGGCCTTCGACTTCGCGCTGTCCACCCGGTCGTGCCGCGCGCGGCTCGCGTTCGCCGCGGTCGGCGTGCTCGCGCTGCTGAACGTGTTCGTGATGCTGCAGGGCCGCACCGGCCAGCTGATCGCGGTGCTGCTCGCGTTCGTGGTCGCGCTGCGCTTCATCCTGATCCAGCGCCGCAAGGCGCCGCTGCGCGCCGCGCTCGCGGCGGGCCTGCTGCTCGCCGGCGTGGCGGCGCTGGTGGTGGCCGCCTGCACGATGCAGGGCGGCCGGCTGACGAAGGTCACGACGGAAATCCGCGACTACCAGCAGCACGACGCGATCACCTCGACCGGCCTGCGGCTCGAGTGGTATCGCAAGGGGTTCGACCTGTACGTGCAGCGGCCCGTGCTCGGCTATGGCGCGGGCGGTCTGCAGTATGAGTTCGCGAAGCTGGCGGAAGGCCGCACGAAGGCCGAGGGCATCCTCACCTCGAACCCGCACAACGAGTACCTGCTGATGGCGGTTCAGCTCGGCGCGGTCGGCCTGCTGCTGTTCCTCAACCTGCTCGTGCAGATCTTCCGGACGGGCTGCGCGCTCGATCCGCGCGCGCGGCAGTTGCTGTACGCGTGGCTCGCGATCTTCGCGATCGGCAGCCTCGCCAACTCGCTGCTGCTCGACTTCGCGGAAGGCCACCTGCTGGTGCTGCTCGCCGGCATCCTGCTCGGCTGCGGCCACCGCGCCGCGCCCGGCTACCGGGTCGCGCCCGCCGTCTGAGCGGCCGTCAGCCCGCGCGCGGCGGCCGCGTCAGCGCCGACACATCGATCGGCGCAACCTCTGGAGCCGCCGGCGCCTCGGCCGGCAGGCCCATCATCTCGAGCGCCGCGCCGGTCACGCGCGCCACGCTCAGATTCACGAGGCAATCGCTGCGGCTGTCGACATGGCGCTCGCAGCCTTCGTGCCGGCACGGCACGCAGTCGCCCTCTCCCTGCATCAGATAGACATTGGCCAGGCGGCCGGAGCCGCGCAGCGGCCACGGATTGCGGTCGGCCGGCCAACCTTGCGGCCAGGGGCCCCAGCGCACCGGATCGGACGGCCCGAACAGCGCGACGGTCGGCGTGCCGGTGGCCGCCGCGACATGGGTCGCGCCGGTATCGGGGCCGATGAACAGACGCGCGCGCCGCACCAGCTCGGCGCTCTCGGCGAAGCTCAGCTCGCCGACCAGGTTCAGCAGGTCGCCGCCCGCCCGCGCCGCGATCTCGTCCGCATACGCGCGCTCGTTCGCGGCCGGGCCGCCGCTCAGCGCCACGGCATAGCCGCGCGCGCGCAGCCAGCCGACGAGCGCGACCCAGCCGTCGGCGCGCCATTGCTTGTAGGCATACATCGGATACGGATGCAGCACGACGAGCGGCCGCCCCGCCGCGACCGCCGCCGACGCCGCGAGCCGCGCGTCGAAGCGCGCGCGCGCCGCCGGGTCCGCGCCGATGCCCGGCGCGACCACCTGCGGGACCGGCTCGATGCCGAGCGCGGACGCCAGCGCGAGCGTGCTCACCACGGTATGCGCGGACGCATGATGATTGATCGCGATACGGTTCAGCATCAGGCGGGTCCACCAGCTGACCCGTTCCGGATCGACGAGGCCGGCCCGCTGCCTGCCGCCGAACCACGCGTAGAAGCGCGGCCGGTCCGAGCTGAGCGCCGCGCACGCGAGGTCGTAGCGCCGCCACAGCGCGGCCGCGTCGCGCAGCCGTTCGCCGAACTTCGCGCGCGGCTTGACGAGGATCACCCGGCGCAGGTCGGGATTGCCCTCGAGCACGCCCTCGGTGCCGCGAAACACCAGCATGTCGATCTGCGCCTCGGGCCAGCGCGCCTTCAGCGAGCGGACGAGCGGCGTCGTCAGCAGCACGTCGCCGATGCGGCGGGTGGCGACGACGAGGATGCTGCGCGGCGGGCGCGAGTCGGAAAAGAGAGCGGCCAAGGCGGTTGCTTCCGTGGAGCGGGCTGATGAGGCTGGCAATGTACGCGATTCCCGCGCGGCGCGCCGCGCAGGGCGGCCGCGCCGGTCCGGTCAGTAGGCGATTTCGACGATGCTGCCGGCGAACGCCGCGCGCAATTCCGCGAGCAGCGTGTCGCTCGGCTTCACGCGCCACGCCTCGCCGAGCTGCATCTCGCCCTGCGCGCGCGCGTTGCGGTACGCGATCCGCACCTGGAGGCCGTTCGGCAGCGGCGGCGCCGCGCGACGGCCGCCGTCGCGGTCGCGTCCGCCGCGCGGCGCGGGCGCCTCGACGGGCGGCGCAGCGTCGGCCTTCGCCGCGTGCGCGTCGAGCACGCGGCGCAGCGCGTCCGCGTCGGCATTGCCGTTGACCGTCAGGCGCACGGCCTGCGCGTAGCGGCTGCGCGCGCGCTCGAGGTCCATCACCGCATCCGCGGTGAAGCGGATGCCGCCCGTGAACGCGTCGTTGCGCGCCTGGCCCTGCACGATCAGCAGTTCATCTTCCTTGAACAGCGTGCGGTTCGCGTCGAACTGCTCGTTGAAGATCGTGATCTCGCACTGGCCGGTGCCGTCGTCGAGCAGCGCGATCAGCATCTTGCCGCGCTGGGTCATCTGGGTGCGCAGCGACGCGATCACGCCGGCCACCAGCCGGTCGCGGCCTTCCTTCAGCTCGCCGAGCTTCTGGCGCGCGAAACGGCGCACCTCGTCGCGGTAGGAATCGAACAGGTGCCCCGACAGGTAGAAGCCGAGCGCGCCCTTCTCCTCCTGCAGCCGGCGCTTGTCGTCCCAGGCCGGTTCGTCGACCAGCTCGTGCTCGTGCGTCGATTCCCCGCCGATGTCGAACAGGCCCGCCTGCAGCGCGTTCGCGGCCGCCTGCTCGGCGGCTTCCATCGCGAGCGGCACCGACGCGAGCAGCCGCGCGCGATTCTCGTGCAGCGAATCGAACGCGCCCGCGCGGATCAGCGCCTCGACCGTGCGGCGGTTCACGATGCGCCGGTCGATCCGATCGCAGAAGTCGAACAGGTCGGTGAAGCGCTTTTCCTCGCGGGCGCGCAGGATCTCCTCGATCGCGTTCTGGCCACTGCCCTTCACCGCGCCCAGGCCGTAGCGGATGGTGCGCGAACGCCTG